>CANBSV010000025.1 GCA_947372225.1 Burkholderiales bacterium
ACCGTCGAGGTCGCCGTCGAGCGGGTGTCGCCGGCGCTGCTGATCCTGCGCGCCACGGGTTCGTGGCTGGTGCCGCGCTGAGATGGGTGGCGCGATGAAGCGGCCCGCGGCGGCCCGGCTGCGCTGGTTCGCGCCCGAGGTCGTGCAGACCTCGGCCATGGACTGCGGTCCCGCAGCGCTGGCTTGCGTGCTCGGTGGCTTCGGCATCCGCGCCAGCTACGGTCGGCTGCGCGAGGCCTGCCAGACCGACGTCGACGGCACCTCGATCGACACGCTCGAGGTGGTCGCCGCGCAGCTGGGGCTGGATGCCGAGCAGGTCATGGTTCCGGTCGATCACCTGCTGCGTTTCGGCGCCGAGGTGCTGCCGGCCATCGTCGTGCTGCGCCAGGGCGATGGCGGCATGCACTTCGTCGTGGTGTGGCGCCGTGTGGGTCGCTGGTTGCAGGTGATGGACCCTGCGCAAGGGCGCCGCTGGGTGCGCATCGACCGTTTCGAGCAGGACTTGCTTTTGCACCGTCTGAGCGTTCCTGCGGCGCAGTGGCGCGAGTGGGCCGAGACCGATGAATTTCAGCGTCCGCTGCGTGAGCGCCTCGCCGCTGTGGGCGCCGATGCCGGCACGGTGCAGCGCTGGATCGATCGCGCGCTGGCCTATCCGGGCTGGTTCGGCCTGGGCACGCTCGATGCGGCCACACGGCTGGTGCTCGGGCTGGTGAGCTCCGGCGGCCTGGACCGCGGCCCGGCCGCTGTGCGGGTGCTCGACACGCTGGTCGACGACACCATCAGCCAGCCCGACGACATTTACACGCTGATGACGCCCGATCACTGGTCGGTCGCGCCCGATCCCGCGCCGCCCGATCGCTCTCAGCAGCACCTGTTGCTGCACGGTGCGGTGGCGTTGCGGCTGGCAGCGCGGCCCGCGTCCGATGCGCCGCGCGACGACGTCGCAGCGCTGTCGGTGGAGCTGCAGGCCGCGCTCGACGAGCGCGCGCCGCAGCCCTTGTCCGCCTTGTGGGACATGCTGCGCGCCGATGGCCTGCTGGCACCGCTGGTGCTGTGCGGTGCGGCCTTGCTGGCCACCGGCGCGCTGGTGGTCGAAGCGCTGCTGTTCAAGGGCCTGATCGACGCGGCGGCGCCCTTGCAGCCGGGTTTGCAGCGCCTGGGGGCCGCAGCCGCGGTGATCGGCTTCTTGCTGCTGCTGTTCGCCGTGGAGCTGCCGATCGTGCGCGAAACCCTGCGCCTGGGCCGACACCTCGATGCACGCTTGCGCGTGGCCTTGCTCGACAAGCTACCGCGGCTGGGCGACCGCTATTTCCAGAGCCGGCCGGTGTCAGACATGGCCGAGCGTGGCCACGCGATCAGTGCCACCCGGCAGGTGCCCACGCTGGGCCTGCAGGTCGTGCAAACGCTGGGCGATCTGGCCTTCACGCTGGTGGGCATTGCGCTGCTCGATGCGGCCAGCGTGCCGTGGGCGGCGGGTGTGGCTGCACTGGCGATCGGCGTGCCGCTGGCGCTGCAGCCCTTGCTCAACGAGCGCGATTTGCGGGTGCGCACCCAGGCTGCGGCGCTGGCAGGGTTTCACCTCGACGCGCTGCTGGGCCTGGTGCCGATCCGGACCCACCGCGCAGCACCGGCCGTGCGCCGGCAGCACGAGGGACTGTTGGTCGCCTGGGTGCGCTCGAGTCGCGGGCTGATCGCGCTGTCGCTGGGCACCACGGCGCTGCAGTCGCTGATCGGCCTGGGCCTGACCACCGGCTTGCTGCTGCTGCACTTCAGCCGCGTGGGCGGCGTCAGCGGCGGTGATCTGCTGCTGGTCTACTGGGCGCTCAAGCTGCCGCGCACGGGTCAGCGTCTGGCCGATCTGGCGCACCGCTATCCCGCGCAACGCAACGTGATGCTGCGTCTGGCCGAGCCACTGGCCGCGCCCGAGGCCGCGCAGGCGGAGCCCGCTGCGGCGGCCGGCGCAACGCCTGCCGAGCCGGCGGTGCGCCGGGCCGCGGGATGTGCGTCCATTCGCATTGAGCACGGCCGGGTGCTGGCCGCCGGGCACACCGTGCTTGACGACATCGATCTCACGGTGGCCGCGGGCGAGCAGATCGCCATCGTCGGGTTGTCGGGTGCGGGCAAGTCGTCGCTTTTGGGCTTGTTGCTGGGCTGGCACCGCCTGTCCGAGGGACACCTGAGCGTCGACGGCCAGCCGCTCGACGAAGCGCGTCTGCCCGCGCTGCGCCGCGAGACCGCCTGGGTCGACCCCGCAGTGCAGCTGTGGAATGCCTCGCTGCTCGACAACCTCACCTACGCCGGCGGTGACGAAACGCTGGACAGGCTGTCGGGCGCGCTGGATGCGGCGCGCCTGCGCGGCTTGCTGCAGCACCTGCCGCAAGGCTTGCAGACACCGCTCGGTGAGGGCGGTGCACGCGTGTCCGGCGGCGAAGGTCAGCGCGTGCGGCTGGCGCGTGCGCTGCTGCAAGACGACGTGCGGCTGGTGCTGCTGGACGAGCCGTTTCGTGGTCTGGATCGCACCCAGCGCGGTGTCCTGCTGGCCGAAGCGCGAACCTGGTGGCGTGGCAAGACGATGCTGTGCGTGACACATGACGTGTCGCACACGCTGGAGTTCGACCGGGTGCTGGTGGTCGAAGACGGTCGCATCCTCGAAGACGGCCCGCCGGGCGCACTGGCTGCCGGCGCGTCGCGCTATCGCGAACTGCTCGACGCCGAGCAGCGTGTGTGCAACGGGCTTGGGCGCGACCCGTCATGGCGGCGGCTGCGGCTGGCTGGCGGCGTGGTGGAGCCGGCGACATGACGACCGACGCAGTGGAACTCGAAGCCTGCCTGTGGCCCGCCGCGCGCGCGGCCGAAGCCCTGCACACGCTGGCTTTGCGTGCCCGACTGGACTGGCATGGCGGCGCCGAGACGGCGGTGCCCTCGCTCCATGTCGGCGCTGATCGCACCTCGCTGGGCGAGTGGGTCGAGTGGGCTGCGGCGCGTGCGGGCCTTGAAGCCGAGCCGGTGGAGTCCACCGTGCCTGGCGTGGTCGACTTGTTGCGCAACGCCGCGCCCGCGCTGCTCGCGCTGCCACGCCCGGGCGGCACCGACTTGCTGCTGCTGGTGGGCGTGCGTGGCGGTCGCGTCAGCCTCATCGGCCCCGACGGGCGCACCCGCCACTGTCCCGTGGACGCGCTGCGCGCAGCACTGTGCCGGCCACTCGAGGCGCCGCTGGCGCGCGAGATCGACCCGCTGCTCGAGCGCGCAGGCGTGGCCCCGCAGCGGCGTGCCGAGGCGCGCCGGGCCATGCAGCGCACCCGGCTGGCGGCCGAGCGCATCGAAGTCGGCTGGCTGCTGCGAGGCTCGGCCAGCGAGCCCATGCGCTCGCAGTTCGTGCGCCAACGCTTTCCCGCTCAGCTGTTGATGCTGGCTGCAGTGCTGCTGGCCACCGTGGGACTGGAGATCGCCGGCTGGCGGCTGATTGGAGCCGGTGTGCTCGACGGGCGGCTGGACTTCGGCTGGCTGCTCGCCTGGGCCTTGCTGATGCTCAGCACGGTGCCGCTGCACACGCTGGCCGCAGGCATCGAGTCGCATCTGACGCTGCGCGCGAGCACGTTGTTCAAGCAGCGGCTGCTCAATGGAACGCTGGCGCTCGACGCGGCCGAGGTGCGCCAGCGCGGCGCCGGTCAGTGGCTGGGCACGGTGATGGAAGCTCAGGCACTCGAGAGTTTGCTGCTCAATGGCGGTCTGAGCGGCCTGGCTGCGCTGGTCGAGCTGCTCGTGGCGGCTTGGGTGCTGTCGGCCGGCGCCGGTGGCATCGCGCATGTGGCGGTGCTCGTGGTCTGGCTGGCCGTGGCGGTGGTGCTGGGTGTGCGCCAGCTGCGGCGCCAGCGGGTGTGGACGCGGCAGCGCCTGGCCATGACCCACGACCTCGTCGAGCGCATGGTGGGCCACCGCACGACGCTGGCGCAAGAGCCCGCCGCGCGCCGGGACGGCCGCGACGATCAGCGCCTGATGGATTACCTCGGTGCCAGCCAGGCCATGGACCACGGCGGCGCCTGGCAGGCCGCGCTGGTGCCCGGCGGCTGGATGCTGCTCGGTCTGCTGGCGCTGGTGCCGGCATACGTCGCCGGCCAGGCGACGCCGGGGGCACTGGCGGTCGGCCTGGGTGGCGTGCTGCTGGCGCAGCGCGCTCTGGGCGGGCTGTCCGGCGCCATGGCGGCACTGGGCAGTGCGGCCATTGCCTGGCGCGAGGCCGCGGTGCTGTTTGCCGCGCCCGGTCAGTCCACGCCAGGACAGCACGCCGCCGTCATGCCGCCACGCGCGCCACAGGGCGAGCCGGCGAGCGCTGTCGGCGATGCCGCCCCGGTCATCGAGGCGAGCGGGCTGGTGTTTCGCCACAGCCCCCGTGGCGAGCCGGTGTTGCGCGGGGTGGACCTCGTGCTGCGACGTGGTGAGCGGGTGCTGCTCGAAGGTGCCTCGGGCACGGGCAAGTCAACGCTGGCCGCTTTGCTGTCCGGATTGAACACGCCTGATGCGGGGCTGCTGCTGCTGCGCGGACTCGACCGTG
The DNA here is from genome assembly GCA_947372225.1 of Burkholderiales bacterium. Lineage (GTDB taxonomy): Bacteria > Pseudomonadota > Gammaproteobacteria > Burkholderiales > Burkholderiaceae_C > PBB1. The sequence continues at coordinate 4,553 of CANBSV010000025.1, forward strand.
CGAGCTGGGGTGAGCGCTGGCAGCGTTGGGCGACCGAGGCGCCGCAATTTCACGAGAACCACATCTTCGGCGGCTCGCTCGCCTTCAACTTGCTCATGGGCCGGGAATGGCCGCCATCGCCCGCCGACATGCAGCTGGCCGCCGACGTTTGCCGTGAGTTGGAACTGAGCGATCTGCTTCAGCGCATGCCGGCCGGGTTGCAGCAGCAAGTCGGCGAAACCGGCTGGCAGCTTTCGCATGGCGAGCGCAGCCGGGTCTTTCTGGCCCGTGCGCTGCTGCAACGGGCCGATCTGACCATCCTGGACGAGAGCTTTGCCGCGCTCGACCCGCAAACGCTCGAGCGCTGCTTGCGGTGCGTGTTCGAGCGCACCTCGACGCTGATGGTGATTGCTCACCCGTAGCGCGGGCGAGCGTCGGGCGTCAGTGCTTGGCGCTCGGTACCGGCATTTCGGTCGGGCACTCCGATGACTTGATGCGGTGGTAGGTCAGGTTGTCCTCGGCCGAGCGCAGCACCACCTTCTTGGCTTGCATGCTGACGATCGCGTCCTTCAGCCTGTTGCCCTCGGCGAATTCGGTGAACAGCGCACCCTCCCAGACATACCACTTCGAAATGGTGGAACTCGCGAGCTTCTGGCAGGCCTTGTCTTCGTACTCGTAGTACAGGTAGGTGCCGTCGGCGTAATAAATTTCCCGGCTGGGCACGCCCTCGTAGTCGGCGCTGTCGGGCGGGTTGATCCAGGTGCCCACCATCTTGGCGGCGAGGGCCGCATCGGCCTCCTTGGATGGGGGCTTGGCGTGGGCTGTGGCGGCGAGCGCGCACGTGACGGCGATGGCCGTCATCCATGGGGCAGACACGTGGGGATCCTCCTGCGTCGGGGCGATGGGTCGGGTGTGCCGATTGCCGCAGCCGCGCTCGTGGGAGGTCGTCGTGCCAGCAAGAGGTTGGACGCACCTTACCCCGAATGGCCGGTTCGCGGCATCCGTCTTTTCCCAATCCAGCCCGATTCGCATGGTCTTGTCGTCGAACTGGCGTCCACGCGCGTTACGTGGTTGCAGTCAGTGCCTATCGCCCCGCCAGGCAGGGCCTGACTTGCGACCCTTTTCGATTCAGTGTTCCACCCACAGCGATAACGAATCCGATGCTGCAAACCTTCAAAGACCTGTTCGACACCGTGTTCACCCCGGCCGGCAGCGGTCCCGCCCATTGCGAGGAGCACACGCTGCAGTTGGCCACCGCCGTGCTGCTCGTCGAAGTCATGCGCGCCGATGCCGAGATCGATCCCGCCGAGCGTGCCGAGGTGTTGTCGGCGCTGCGCGACAAGTTCAAGTTGTCCGACGACGAGGCGGATCAACTGGTCGATCTGGCCCACCAGACGTCACTGACCTCGAGCGACTTCTTCCAGTTCACCTCCCGGATCAACGAGGCGTTCGACATGGAAGACAAGATCCGCATGGTCGAGCACCTGTGGCGCGTGGCGTATGCCGACGGCGTGCTCACCGCGCACGAAAACCACCTCATGCGCCGCGTCAGCGACCTGCTGCACGTGCCGCACGGCGCCTACATCAGCGCCAAGATGCGTGCCAAGCAGGCGTTGCGGGCGGAGTGACGCGTCTCGCGTCGCCGGCTTGATCCGCGTCAACCCGGCCGGGCGGTGCAGGGTCTAGGCTGTCCCATTTCCATTGACGCATCCAAGATGACGCTTTCCTCTGCGGGCAACGGGCTGGCTTTGCCAGCTGTCACGGCCCCGACGTTTCCCCACCGCAAATTGATCCGCGCCTGGCTGGTGCCCATAGCCAGGCGCAACACGCCCTATGCGCTGTGGCTCACGGCGATCGACCTCGGGCTGTATGCGCTGACCATGGGCGCCGCGATCTTTGCCAGCAACGCGCTGGTGCAATTGCTCGCGGCGCTGGCCTGCGGCTTTGTGATCGGGCGGCTGTTCGTGCTGGGTCACGATGCGTGCCACCAGAGCTTCACCCCGCACCGCCGCCTGAACCGCTGGCTGGGCCGGCTGGTCTTCCTGCCGTCGCTCACGCCTTACAGCCTGTGGGAAGTCGGGCACAACGTCGTCCACCACGGCTACACCAACCTCAAGGGCTTCGACTTCGTGTGGGAGCCGCTCTCGTTGGAGGAATACCAGGCGCTGCCGGCGTGGCGGCAGGTGCTTGAGCGCATTTACCGCAGCGGCTGGGCGCCGTGGCTGTATTACCTGATCGAGGTCTGGTGGACGCGCATGTTCTTTCCGAACCGGCGCGCCATGCCGACGCGGCGTTCGGTGTTTTTGTGGGACTGCGCGCTGGTGAGCGTCGCTGCCGTCGTGTGGATCGGCGGGCTCGTGGCGGCGGCCGCGGCCACCGGTCAATCGGTGTGGTGGCTGCTGACGGTGGGCTTTGTCGTGCCGTTCGTGTTCTGGAACGGGATGATCGGCTTCGTCGTCTACGCCCACCACACGCACACCGACATCGCCTGGTACGACGACAAGTCCGACTGGTCGGCCGCGCACCCGTTCGTGTCGACCACGGTGCACCTGACCTTCCGTTCGTTCATGGGTACGGCGTTGCACCACATCATGGTTCACACCGCGCACCACGTGGACATGAGCGTGCCGCTGTACCGGCTCAAGGCCGCGCAGGCGCTGCTTGAGGAGCGCCTGCCGGGCAGCATCGTCGTGCAGCCGTTTTCCTGGGCTTGGTATGCCGAAACCGCCCGGCGCTGCAAGCTTTACGACTTCAAGCTGCGCCGCTGGACCGACTTCGCGGGACGCCCGACCAGCGAGCCGCGCACGGTCTGAGCGCATCACCAGCCAGGCGCCCGCCACTTGGGGCGGGTTTGCCCTGTGGGGTGTCGGGTCGCGCGGTTAGAGTCGGTTTCCCTTTGCCGACCCGCCGCGATGCCTTCATCCTCTGATTTGCCCGTGGCGACCCCGTTGCCCGCCACGCCCGCCGCCGCGGCCCCCCCACGCATCAACCTGCCCAACCCGCGCCACGCGCAGCGGTTGCCGCCGCACATCGGCAAGACCCAGTTCGAGCGCGTGCGGCAGGCGGCCTACCGGCTGCCTCAGGTGGTCAAGCCGGGCGACTTCATCGCCGAGCGCAGCGCCGGTTTCGAGGAACACCTCGACCGCCTGGGCTACGTGCTGCTGCAAAAAGCGGTGTCGGGCGCGCGGCCGAGCCGCTGGATCGCGCCCGATCTGTTCGACGTGGCGCTGGCGCACATCGAGGTGGTGGGCGATGGCCCCACCGTTCGCCCGCTCATGCTCGAGCGCACCGCCACGCTCGAGGCGCACGGCGTGTCGCGCCACGCCGGCGTGTGGACGCGGCTCATCAGCCACGGCCTGACCCTGTCCGAGCCGGGCTGGCGCGTGCCGGTGCTGTTCCATGTGCCGGTGGACGCGCAGCCGGTGTGGGACTTCTATCGCACCGGGGACGTCGCCGCGCTGGGCGCTGCACTGGGCACGCCGCTGCCGTATCCGCAGGCCGCCGAACTGGTCGCGCACCTCGAATTGATGCTCGATCGCAGCCGCGCCCACAACCCGCGCCACCTCGAGTCGCTGCTGCCGCGATTGCAGTCCGAATGCGCCACGCCGCAGGCGCTGCCCGAGCTCAGGGCCTCGCTCACCCGCGCGCAGGAGCGCTGGGAGCACCGCGTCACCGAGCTCGACACCATCGAGGGCCTCAACACCGAGCTGGCCTTTCAGGGCTACCCCGACACCTTCGAAAAGGCGCGCCGCCTGCAGCGCAGCGTCACGCTGTATGTGGGCCCGCCCAACAGCGGCAAGACGCACGCCGCCTTCGAGCGGCTCGCCCAAGCGCACAACGGTGCGTACCTCGCGCCGCTGCGGCTGCTCGCACTCGAAGGGCGCGACCGGCTGGTCGGGCGCGGCGTGCCGTGTTCGCTGCTGACCGGCGAAGAAAACGTGCCAGCGCCCGACTCGCGCGTGGTGTCGAGCACCATCGAGATGGTGGGCACCAACAAGCCCATCGACGTGGCCGTGATCGACGAGGCGCAGATGATCTTCGACGGTTCGCGCGGTTGGGCCTGGACGCAGGCGATCGTGGCGGTGCCTGCCAACGAGGTGATCATCATCTGCTCGGCCTACGCCGTGCCGGCGATCGAGAACCTGCTCGGCCTGTGCGGCGAGCGCTGCACCGTGCGCCACTTCGAGCGCAAGCAGCACGTCGAATTGCTCGCGCAGCCCGTGCCGATCTCGGCGCTCAAGCTCGGCGACGCGGTGGTTGCTTTCAGCCGGCGCGATGTGCTCATGCTGCGCGACCAGATCGCCGCCAGCGGCCACCCCGTGTCGGTGATCTACGGCGCGCTGCCGCCCGAAGTGCGCCGCCGCGAGGCCGAGCGTTTCGCGACCGGCGAGTCGCACATCCTGGTGGCCACCGACGCCATCGGCATGGGGCTGAACCTGCCGATCCGCCGCGTGTTGTTCAGCACCATGACCAAGTTCGACGGCCAGGGCGACCGCACGCTCGAGGAATCCGAGGTGCACCAGATCGCCGGGCGCGCCGGGCGTTACGGCATCCACGAAGAAGGCTTCGTCGGTGTGCTCAAGGAAGCCGAACCCACGGCCGCGCGCACGCTCAAGGACCTGCTGCCGCGCACGCCGCGCGCACCGCACGACTTCAAGGCGCCGGTCGCTCCCAACGGCTGGCACGTCGACACCATTGCCTCGCGGCTGCACAAGACCAAGCTGCGCGAGGTGCTGGGCGTGTTCATGGAGCAGCTCAAGCTCGACGACGCGCACTTCGCGGTGGCCGAGCTCGACCAGATGCTCGATCTGGCCGATCAACTCGACAAGTGCGCCGCCGCTCTGTCGCTCAAGGAGCGGTTCACCTACGCGCAAGCGCCGGTGGACACCCGCACCGAAAACCAGGTTCAGGCGTTCCTGGGCTGGGCGTCGAGCCACGCGCTCACCGGCCAGGCGGGCACGCCGTGGTTCCTGAGCGATGTCGACGGCCACAGTCGCCTCGACCGCATGGAGCAAGCCCTGCGCGCGTGCACGTTGTGGCTGTGGCTGGATCTGCGATTCCCCGGAGCCTACGGCCACCTCGATGAGGTGATCGAACTGCGCAGCCAGCTCAACGACGGCATCGAACGCCAGCTCAAGGGCAAGCGCCCGCTGGCGCAGGTGAGGAGCCGGCAGCAGCAAAGGCGCTGACGCCTTCGCGGCTTTGGCGCGGGGGGGGGGGGCGGGCGGGCGGCGGGCAGGCTCATCACGGGACGACCGAGCGCAGGGGCACGACAGGCCGGCGCCCTCATGCCGCCCAACGCGCAGAAATCGGGCGCCAGCCTGTCGCGCCCCTGTGCCGACGTGGGTGGTGCTTGCCGACTCGAGGGCCATGTCTGCCGGACTGCTGTACCAAGCGGCGCCCGGCGCCGCCACGCCGCGGACCTCGCAAGCCCTCTCGAGCGCTCATCCAGGATCTGGCCCCGCGGTCACGAGCCCGTCATCTATTTCCATAAAAATGGAAAGATGGAAGAAAAGACCGCCGTCACCGCGCTGGCCGCTTTGGCCCAGCCCATGCGATTGCGTGTGTTCCGCGCTCTGGTGGGTGCGGCGCCGCTGGGGCTGACGCCAGGGGCCTTGTCGGCCACGTTGGGTGTGCCGGCGTCGACCCTGTCGTTCCACCTGAGGGAGTTGCTGCATTCGCAGCTGGTGACCCAGGAGCGCAGCGGACGCAGCCTGATCTACCGCCCGCAGCTCCATCACATGAATGCGCTGCTCGAGTACCTCACCGCGCACTGCTGCCAGGGCGAGCCCTGCGAGCTCGGCGCGGCGCGGGGCTCATCCTCCAACTGCTTCAACTGCTGAAACGCCCGCTGTCCTCATGAACAACGACTTTGTCCACGTGCTCATCCTGTGCACCCACAACTCGGCGCGCAGCGTGCTGGCCGAGGGCATGCTCAACCACTGGGCGCAGCGGCTGGGCCGGCCGGTGCGCGCGCACAGTGCGGGCAGCGCGCCGGGCGGGCGCGTCAACCCGTTCGCGTTGCAGGCGCTGAGTGGCGTGGGCATCGCCACGAGCGGGTTTCGCAGCAAGAGCTGGGATGAATTCACCGGTGCCGGCGCACCGCCGCTGTCGGTGGTGATCACCGTGTGCGACAGCGCCGCGGCCGAGGCCTGCCCGGTGTTCTTCGGCGGCGCCACGCAGCCGATCAAGACCCACTGGGGCTACCCCGATCCGTCGAATGCCGAGGGTGGCGATGACGCAAAGCGCCGCGCCTTTGAACTGACCCGCCAGGCCATCGGCTACCGCATGCTGCAGTTGCTCGAGTTGCTGCATTCGCTCGGAGGTGCCTGTGGTGTTGCCGACCCCGCCGCGCGTGCCGAGCTGCAACGCGCGCTCGATCTGATCGGGCGCAGCTGATGGGTGCGCTCACCACACGGCGTGTGTTCGCCGAGGCGCTGGGCACCGCGCTGCTGCTGGCCATCGTGATCGGCTCGGGCATCATGGCCGAGCGCCTGGCCGGTGGCAATGTCGCGGTGGCCCTGCTGGCCAACACGCTGGCCACGGTGGGCGGGCTGTACATCCTGATCGAGGTGTTCGGACCTGTCAGTGGCGCCCACTTCAACCCGGCCGTGAGCGCGGTCATGGCGTTTCGCGGCGACTTGGCGTGGGCGCTGCTGTTGCCCTACATCGTGGCGCAGCTGGCGGGGTCGGTGCTCGGCGCCTGGCTCGCGCACGCCATGTTCGACCTGCCCATCTGGCAGTTCTCGACCCATGTGCGCAGCGGCACCGGGCAGTGGATCGCCGAGGCGGTGGCCACGGCCGGGTTGCTGCTGGTGATCCTGCGCGCGCCGCCGGCACGGGTGGCGGCGATGGTGGCGTGCTACATCGGAGCGGCCTACTGGTTCACCGCCTCCACCTCGTTCGCCAATCCGGCCGCCGCATTCGGGCGCATGTTCTCCAACAGCTTTGCGGGCATCGAGCCGGCCAGCGTGCCGGGGTTCGTGCTCGCGCAATGTGCCGGTGCGGCGATCGGCGTGGCCATTCATCACCTGCTGGGCGCTGGCACGGACTCCCGTGACGCCGCCTGACGGCAGCGGGTTCAGCCGCCGAACCAGCGGCTGCGGAAGATGAAGAACACCGCACCCAGGATGCACAGACCCGCCCTCAGGTAGCCTAGCTTGAGCGGCTCCGCATGGCGGTGAGGACAGCGACGGGGTTCGCCCCACCGGGGCCGCCGCGGATGCCGTGGGTGGCCTGTCGATAATGCCCCGCATGCTGCAGCCAAAGCCCAACACCGTCGCGTGCCTCTTTTCCAGGGAACCCCGCGGGTCGGGCACTTCGCCGCACCGGTGCAGCGCAGGGTGGCTGGCGCTTGCGCTGGCGGTGTGGCTGGCCTGTCCGGGCGCGGTGCGCGCCGGTGATGCCAGTGCCGATCTGACCGCCCTGAGCCTGGAGCAACTGCTCGAGACCCCCATCCTCGGTGCGTCCAAATACGAGCAAAAGCCCGGCGACGTGGCCGCTGCCGTGCAGGTGATTTCGCGGCAGGACATCAAGACTTTCGGCTGGCGCACGCTGGGCGATGCCTTGGCCAGCCTGCCCGGCGTGCACACCACCTACGACCGCCAGTACCAGTACCTGGGCACGCGCGGCTTCGGGTTGCCAGGCGACCAGACTGCGCGGGTGCTGATCATGGTCAATGGCAACCGCATCAACGACCCGGTGTACGACAGCGCTCCGGTCGGTCACAACTTTCCGCTCGACCTGGACCTGATCGAGCGCATCGAATTCATCCCCGGCCCCGGCGGTGCGGTGTATGGCCAGAACGCGATGTTCGGCGTGGTCAACGTGATCACGCGCACCGGTGCCAGCCTCAACGGTGCCGAGGTGTCGGTGAGCTACCAGCACCCCAACACCTCTCGCACGGGTCGGGCGAGCTTTGGCAAGTTGCTCGACAACGGTGTTGACGTGCTGGTGTCGATCTCGGGCCTGAGCGCCAATGGCAAGGACCGCTTCTACGACTTCGGTTCGAGCGGCATATCCGGCGTGGCGGCCGGGCTCGACACGGAGCGCGATCAGGAGTTCTTCGCCCGCGTGTCGCGCGGCGCCTGGTCCGCCGAGGTCGTGCAGGGTGACCGCTCCAAGCGCGATCCGACCGCCGCCTACTTCAGCGACCCGCTGGTGCGCACCCGGCCCTACCGCGATCGCTACGAGAACGGTCAGCTGCAGTACCAGGACCGTTACGCCGACGGCACGCTGCAGGTGTCCGGGCGATTGTTCGCGGGCCGCTACCGGTTCGACGCGCAATACAGCTACGGCACGCTGGTGTCGGAGCCGTCGCGGGCCGAGTGGTACGGCACCGAGTGGCACGTGGTGTCCACGGCCGTGGCCGGCCACACACTGATGGCCGGCGTGGAGGCGCAGGACAACGTCACGGTGCGCCAGTCGGTGCTCGACCTCGCGCAGCCGGCCAACGATGTCCGCATTGACAGCTCCGGCTACCGCGTTGGCGTGTTCGTCCAGGACGAGTGGCGGCTGATCGACACGCTGAGCGCCACGCTGGGTCTGCGCGTCGATCACAACAACTTCACCGGCACGCGCGGCAGCCCGCGCGCCGGGCTGATCTGGCAGGCCACGCCGGCCACCACGATGAAGCTGCTGTACGGCCAGGCGCACCGCGCGCCCAATGCCTTTGAGCGTGACTACAGCGACACCACCTCGCAGGCCTCCAACCGATCGTTGCGCGGCGAAACCGTCGAGGCTTGGGAGGCGGTGCTCGACCACCGCTTCGACCCTGAACTGGCCGTGCGGGCTTCGCTCTACCACTGGTCCACGCAAGACCTCATCACGCTGGGCACCGAGCCCGGCGGGCTGTCGCAGTACCAGTCCGGGGGCTCCTTCCGCTCGCAGGGGCTCGAGCTGTCGGCCGACAAGGTGTGGGCGTCGGGCGCCCGGCTGCGCGCCAGCGTGTCGCTGCAAGACGTGGACAACCCGCGCGGCGGGCGGCTGCCCAACTCGCCGCAGGTGTTGGGCAAGCTGAACCTGTCGGCGCCGCTGGCCTGGGGCTGGCAGGCGGGCTACGAGTTGCAGTACGACAGCAAGCGCATGAGCCTGGCCGGCAGCGACCTCGGCGGCTACGCGGTGTCCAACCTCACGCTGGGCACGGTGAAGCTGGTCGACGGGGTGGAGCTGTGGCTGGGTGTCTACAACCTGTTCGACCGGCGCTTTGCCCACCCCGGCTCCGAGATCAACTGGCAAAACGCGCTCGAGCAGGATGGCCGCAGCGCCAGCGCCAAGCTCGTGGTGAGGTTCTGAGGCACCATGGGCCAGCGGTTGCTCCCGGGGTTCGATGCGGTCGGCGAGCGGCGCCGGCTGCTCGGTGTCGTGGCGCTGCTGGCCTTGCTGTGGTGCGCGCCCAGCGCGCGCGCCCAGGAGTTCCCCGAGTACCGCCTGAAGACGGCGTTCCTGTTCAACTTCATGACCTACACCGAATGGCCGGCCGAGGTGGGTGCCACGCTCCACCTGTGCATCTACGGGGCTGACCCCTTCGGTCGTGAAGTCGACTCGCTGCAAGGCAAGGCCGTTGGCAGCCGCAGCGTCGTGGTGCTGCGCCGCACGGCGGGCGAGTCGCTCGACGCTTGTCAGGTCGTTTTCATCTCGGCGGCTGCCGTCGACACGCTGCCGCGGGTGCTCGCCGGCTTGCGCGACCGGGCGGTGCTGACCGTGGCCGACAGCGCTGGCGCGGCGCGTCAGGGCGTGGCGCTCAACATGAACGTGCAGCACGGCCGGGTCAGCTTTGAGGCCAATCTGCCCGCAGCGCGCAGCGCCCGGGTCAACCTCAGCTCCAAGCTGCTCCGTCTGGCCACCGAGGTGATCCAGTGACCGCCCCCAGCACGCTGGCTGCACGGCTGCAGCGACTCAACGGCATCGCGCTGGCCACGGCGGTGGGCATCGTGGCGCTGTTCGTGGTGGTCAGCAGCTTCACGATGGATCTTTACTCGCTGGTTGCCACGAACCGCATGCAAGCCCGCGTGCTGGCCGACAACTCAGCCGCGGCGCTGCTGTTCGACGACGGCAAGGCGGCCGACGAGATGCTGCAGTCGCTGCGCAACTCGACTGACATCGAGTTCGCCGCCCTGTACGGCAATAACGGCCAGCGCGTCAGCGTCTACCTGCGCGACGGCACCGCGGCACAGCATGCGCCACCAAACACCGACGCTGCCCTGAGGGTCGACTTGGGCGCTGTCACCCTGAGTGAGCCGGTGCGGTCCAACCAAGGTGAGGTCGGGCACCTGGTGTTCAAGATCAGCCTGGACAGCCTGTACCAGCAGACCGTGCTGCAGATACTGGTGACCGCCCTCGCGTCGGTGCTGGCCGTGCTGGCCAGCCGGCGTTTGCTGCGCCGGCTTGATGGCCAGGTGCTGCAGCCGTTGTCCGAGCTGAACCTGCTCATGGACCGGGTGTCGGTCTCGGCCGACTACGGCGTTCGCGCCGGCCCCAGCAACGTGATCGAACTCGACCAGCTCGGCCGGGGCTTCAACCACATGCTCGAGCAGATCGCTCAGCGCGACGACTGGTTGTACCAGGCCAAGCTGGATGCCGAGGCCGCCAGTCGGGCCAAGGGCGAATTCCTGGCCACCATGAGCCATGAGATCCGAACCCCGATGAACGGCGTGCTCGGCATGAACGAGCTGTTGATCGGCAGCGATCTGCGCCCGCAGCAGCGCATCTGGGCCGAGACGGTGCAGTCTTCGGGTCGCCATTTGCTCAGCGTCATCAACGACATCCTCGAGTTTTCGCGCATCGAATCCGGCCAGCTCGAGCTCGAGGCGGTCGACTTCAGCCTGGCCGAGGTGGTCGACGACGCGGTGCTGATGTTTGCGCAGCCGGCGGCCGACAAGGGGCTCGACCTCGTCGCGCGGTTCACGCCGCCCGACCTGAGCTTTGCGTGTTGCGGCGACCCGTTCCGGCTGCGTCAGGTCATCGCCAACCTGATCGGCAACGCGGTGAAGTTCACCGCGCACGGTGAAGTGGTCGTGAGCCTCACGCTGCTCGAGCACACCGGGGCCGGTGCCGCCGTGCAGCTCAGCGTGCGCGACACCGGCCCGGGCATCGCACCGCAGTCGCACAGCAAGATCTTCGAGCATTTCTCGCAGGCCGACGGCAGCACGACCCGGCAGTTTGGCGGCACGGGGCTCGGACTGGCGATCTGCAAGCGGCTGGTGGCCCTGATGGGTGGGAGCATCAGCCTCGACAGCGCACTGGGGCAGGGCTCGACCTTCACCATCGACGTGTGTCTGCCGCCGGCCCGGCAGGCCTCGGCGGCCGAGTTGTCCAGCCAGGTGCTGCGGGGCCGGCGCGTGCTGGTGGTTGACGACAACCGGACCACCCGCGACATCCTCACGCTGCAGTTGCAAGGCTGGCTCATGCATGTAAGCAGCGCCGAGTCTGCCGATCAGGCGCAACAGCTCGTGGCCCAAGCCGCACAAGACGGCACTGCGTTCGACTTGGCCGTGATCGACATGCATCTGGGTGGCCTGGGCGGGCAGCCGCTGGCGCGGGCGATTCGGGCTCATCCGGGTGCTGCGGCCACGCAGTTGCTGCTGCTGAGTTCTGCCTACGCCAACCCTGACGAACTCTCCCGGCAGGACGCCGGCGCGCTGCACTACCTGAACAAGCCGGTGCGCCGCGCCGACCTTCTGCGCACGATCACCCAGGTGCTGGCGCGCAAGGCGCCGGGGCACACGGCCTCGGCGCCGCACGTGGCAAGCGCCGGTATCCGCCTGCACGGCCATGTGCTGCTGGTCGAGGACAACGAAATCAATCAGCTGGTGGCCTTGCAAATGCTCGAAACGCTCGGCTTGACCACCGAGGTGGCGGACAGCGGTGCGCAGGCCATCAGCCTGGTGCAAGCCGGTGAGTTCGATGCGGTGCTGATGGATTGCCAGATGCAGGGCATGGACGGCTTCGAGGCCACACGCCGCATTCGCGCGTGGGAGCGTGCGCTTGCTCAGGCGGGCCGGCTGCCCATCGTCGCCCTGACCGCCAACGTGATGCCCGGGGACCGCGAAGCGTGCCTCGCAGCCGGCATGGACGACTACCTGGCCAAACCCATCTCGATGGGGCGGCTGGCCGAAATGCTGATTCGCTACCTGCCGAGCGGCGAGCGCGCAAAATCCGCCGATGAAAGCACCCCCCCGGCTTCAGAGCCTGATCGATGAAGGGCTGATCGACACCGTCGTGCGCCAGCTCATGAGCGGCAAGGAAGCCATGGTGTTCGTGGTGCGCTGCGGAGACGACACGCGTTGCGCCAAGGTCTACAAGGAAGCCACCCACCGCAGCTTCAGGCAGGCGGTGGATTACACCGAAAACCGCAAGGTCAAGAACACCCGTCAGGCGCGCGCCATGGCCAAGGGGTCACGCTACGGGCGCGAGTCGCAGGAGGCTGCCTGGCAAAGCGCCGAGGTCGATGCGCTGTACCGGCTGGCCGGCGCCGGCGTGCGCGTGCCCAAGCCGTACAACTTTCACGAAGGCGTGCTGCTCATGGAGCTGGTGACCGACGAGCACGGCGATGCCGCACCGCGCCTCAACGACGTGGCCTTCACGCCCGGGCAGGCGATGGCTCACCACGCGAGCTTGTTGACCGAGGTGGTGCGCATGCTGTGTGCCGGTGTCGTGCACGGCGACCTGTCGGAATTCAACATCCTGCTGGCCGCCGACGGGCCGGTCATCATCGACTTGCCGCAGGCTGTGGACGCGGCCGGCAACAACCACGCCAAGCGCATGCTGCTGCGCGACGTCGAGAACCTGCGCGACTTCTTCGGCCGCTTCGAGCCCGCGTTGCTGACCACCGACCATGGCCCCGAGATCTGGGAGCTCTACGAACGCGGCGTGCTCACGCCCGAGACGCGCCTGACCGGTGTGTTCGTGCAGCCCACCGGCACCGTCGATGTGGGCGGCGTGATGCGCGAGATCGACGACGCGCGCGCCGAGGAAGCCGCACGCCGGCTGCGCATGTCCACGCCGCAATAGGCCGTGCCCTGACTGACCGAGCGGGCAGCGCGGCCCGCTGGCGTCACATCTTCAGCGCGTGCTTTTCAAGCCGGTAGCGCAGCGTGTCGCGGCTGATGCCCAGGATGCGCGCGGCTTGCGAGACGTTGTGATTCGACTCGGCCAGCGCCTTGACCAGCAGTTCGCGCTCGCTGCGGTCGAGCGCCGAGCCGCTTTCGCCGGCCCCTGACGTGTCGCTGGTCGTGCTGCTGCGCAGCGCGGGCAGCATCAGCTCGTGGGCCTCGATGGTGTCGGTGGTGGCCAGCAGCACCGCCTGCTCGATCACGTTGCGCAGCTCGCGCACATTGCCCGGCCAGCGGTGCGCGGCAATGGCCGCGAGCGCCTGCGGCCCGAGGTGGATGCGCTCGCGCCGGTAGCGCAGCCCCATCTGCTGGCAGAACTGCTGCGCCAGGTAGGTGGCGTCGTCCTCGCGATCGCGCAAGGGCGGCACCGACAGCTGCAGCACGCGCAGCCGGAAGTACAGGTCGGCGCGAAACGCACCCTCGTCCACGCGTGCTTGCAGGTCGTGGTTGGTGGCCGCCACGATGCGCACGTAGACCTGCTGCTCCTGCACCGCGCCGATGCGCCGGAAGCGCCCGTCTTCGATGATCTTGAGCAGCTTGGCCTGCAGCGTGAGGTCCATGTCGCCCACCTCGTCGAGGAACAGCGTGCCGCCGTCGGCCGCTTCGAGCAGGCCGATCTTGCGTTCCTTGGCGTCGGTGAAGGCGCCGCGCTCGTGGCCGAACAGCTCGGTCTCGAGCAGGTTGGGCGGCATCGCGGCGCAGTTGATTTCGATGAATGGACGGTCGCGCCGCGCACTCAGGAAGTGGCATGCGCGCGCCACCAGCTCCTTGCCGGTGCCGGTTTCACCCGTGATCAGGATGGGCGGCAGCATGCCTTCGGCGTCCACCGACGCCATGCGTTCGATGCGCTGCGTGAGCGCCTTGATGGCCGGCGACTGGCCGAGGATGGAGTGGCTGGCCTCGCGCTCACGCGACTCGAAGTAGCGCAGCCGGCTCGAGGTGCGCTGCTGCTGCGTCATCGCATCGATGCGCTCGCGCAATTCGTTGAGAGACACCGGCTTGGTCAGCAGGTCGTTGGCGCCGGCCTTCATGGCGTCGACCGCCAGCTCGACCGTGCCGTAGCCGGTGATCAGGATGATGTGCACCGACTCGTCGGTTGCGCGCACCTGCTCGATGAAGTCCATGCCGGTGCCGTCGGGCAACCGGAAGTCGAGCACCAGCACATCGGGCGAGCGGCTGCGAAACAGCTGCAGGCCTTCGGCCACGGTGGCCGCGGTGGCCACGTCGTGGTTGAAGCGCGTGAGGTACTTCGCCAGGTTCTTGGCGAAGGTCACCTCGTCATCAACGATCAGGATGTTGGACATGGTTCAGGCCTTGGGCAGGTCGATGCGCACGGTGGTGCCCACGCCGGGCTGGCTGTCGATGGTCATCTGGCCGCCAAAGCCCTCGACGATGCGCTTGGCCAGCGGCAACCCCAGCCCCAGCCCCTGCGGTTTGGTGGTGAAAAACGGTCGGAACACATCCTTGAGCACCTCGGGTGCGATGCCCGCGCCGGTGTCGCTGACCTCGATGCGGATGGTCTTGCGCGGCTGCTCGCTCACGCGGATCTGGCAGCGCTTGCCGTCGGGCATGGCCTCCGACGCGTTCGCCAGCACGCTGTGCAAGACCTGTTGCAGCAGGTTCGCGTCGATGGTGCAGATCGCCTGTGTGGTCTGCGCCTCGAGCACCAGGTCTTGCTGACGGCGCCGGAACGTGCTCTGGTGATCGGTCACGCAGTCTTGCAGCAGCGCGACCAGATCGGTCGGCTGGATGGACGAGGCGCCGGTCCTCGACAAGCGCAGCAGTTCGGTGATGCGCGCCGAGATGCGGTCCACGTCGCCGATGATGTCGCGCGCACTTTCGGCACCGTGGTCTTCGGGTGACTCCAGGCTCAGCTCGGCCGCCGAGCGGATGGACGCCAGCGGGTTGCGGATGTTGTGGGCCACCGACGACGCCAATTCACCGATGGCGGCCAGCGTCTCGGCCTCGAGCAGCTTGGTGTGTTGCTGGCGCATCGTGCGGTCGGCGCGTTGCACCAGCCAGAACAGGCTCAGAAACAGCGCCAGCGCGCCCACCACCGCGGCCGCGGCCACTTCGCGCTGGCCCTCTTCGACCGCTTGGGTGAGCGCCAGCGGCGCCTTGTACAGCTCGACCACCCCCACCACTTCACTGGTGCCCGGCAGCGTCACCGGGATGTAGATCTCCTCGAAGTAATTGGCCAGTGGCGACAGCCCGGCGTATTCGTCCTTGGGGCGGATATCCGGGGTGATGCGTCCCGCGTGCACGACCAGCTCGTTTTTCAGCGCGTCGACGAGTTCGTCGTTGTCGTCAAAGCGCTTGCCCACCAGGGCCTTGGTGGTGGACCACAACATGAGCTTGTCACGCCCGTAAACATTGGTGCGCAGCACATCGTGCATCTTGCTCAGGTGCCCGATCGAGTTGTGGAAGCTGCGCTCGAGCTCCGGGTCTTCGGGGTGCGTCAGGTAGTTGATCGAGCCGTCGGACACCAGCACGTTTTGCACGAAGTCGCGCGACACCGCCGCCTCGCGCTGGAACAGGTGGTCGGCCAGAAAGTTCGACACCACCCAGGCATTGGCCCAGGCAATCAGCGCAATGACGATGGCACTCAGCCCTGCAAACCAGCGCAGGAGCCGAAACGGAGCAATTTGTGAGGTGGGCATCGAGACAGGCGCAGCAGATCCATCGGTGGTGGCCATCCTACTAGGGCCACACCACGGCGGACGTGCCGTGACGCCTGAGGGATTGCAGTCGCCGTGCCAGCCGCGCACCCCTTATGAATCAACGACTTGACCTCGCCCGGCCTCGAAGTGGGGGCTGACTTGGGTCAAATGCCCCGCCAGTTCGGGGCATTTGACCCAGCGGGATCGGGCCCGGTTCAGCCGCCCCTGGCGGGTGTCAGCACGCGCTCGAGGGCTTGCCTCAGGTCCTCTCCCGTGTAGGGCTTGAGCAGGAAAGGCGTGGTGCTGAGTTCGCCTGTGTCCTCAGTCAGTTCGGAGTCGGCCCAGCCCGAAGCCATGATGACGCGCATCGCCGGCCAGCGGGTTTTGACGATCTTGGCCAGCGCGTGGCCGCCCATGCTGCCGGGCATCATCAAGTCGGTGAGCATCACATCGAAGGTGTGTGCACCGTCGTCCAGCACCCCGAGCGCCTCGTCGGCGTTGACGCATTCGTGCACTTCGTGGCCCATCTCTTCGAGCATGGTGCAAGTGATCATGCGCACCACCTCGTCGTCCTCGACCAGCAACACGCGGCACGCCCGGCCCGGCGCGCTGGGGCGCGGCGCCTGGGCCTGCGGCGACTCCGGCATCGCCGACGGCAGCATCAGGGTGAAGGTCGTTCCGTGCCCGATCTGGCTGTGCACCTCGACGTGGCCGCCCAGATGCGTGATGAACGACTTCACCATCGCCAGACCGAGGCCGGACCCGCGCTCGGCGTCCTTGGTGGTGAAGAACGGCTCGAAGATCTGCGCCACGGTCGCCGCGTCCATGCCGCAACCGGTGTCGCTGATTTCCACGCATACCCAGGCTCGACCGTCGCGCCTGCGCGGGCGGTAGCCGATGGTGATGCGGCCGGACTGTGCGATCGCGTCATGCGCGTTGAGCACCAGGTTGAGCAGCGAGGCTTCGAGCTGCACCGCTTCGGCATCGACCCAGCGCGCTGACGGGTGGTGGTGGATTTCGAGTTCGACGCTTTCGCGCAGCGAGCGGTGCAGCAGCAGCTGGAGCTGGGTCAGCACCGTGTGCAGGTTGACCGGCCCGCGAGCCAGCAGCGGGGTGCGCGAAAACGACATCAGCCGGCGGACCTGGCTGGTGCCGCCTCGGGCGGCAGCGCGGATCGCATCGACCAGCCGGGCCGCTTCGGCGTCGTGTCCGACCCGCGAGGCCAGCAACTCGGCCGAGCCATTGATCGCCATGAGCAGGTTGTTGAAGTCGTGCGCGATGCCGCCGGTCATCTCGCCCACGGCCTTGAGCCGCTGCGCGGCCACCTGCTCGCGCTCTCGCAGCTTGTTGTCGGTGATGTCCCGTTGCACTCCCACCCAGTAGCGGAACCAGCCCTGCTCGTCGGCCACCGGGGTGATGCTCAATTCGACCCAGAACTCGCTTCCGTCCTTGCGGTAGTTGAGCAACTCGGCACGGATCGGCTGCCATTGCCGCAGCGCCTCACGTATGCGCGCGCAGGTCTCGAGCGATGTCTTGGGTCCCTGGAGCAAGCGCGGCGTGTTCCCGACCACCTCATCTGACGTGTAGCCGGTCATCCGCGTGAACGCCGGGTTGACGTAGACGATGCGCGGGCCCGGCTGGTCATGGGGCTCAGCCTCGGTGATGAGGATGACGTCTTCGGTGAAGTCCCCGATCCGCCCGAGCAGGTCGGTCAGGGTCAGCGTTGAGGGCGCAGGAGCTGCGCGGTCTGGTTCCAAGGTCGGGCTCCAGGTATCACAGCCGCCTTGCGACGTGCACGGCTGCGGCCGATCCATTGCCGACCAGCCCGCACCATAGCGCAAGCAGTCGCCCGGGTGGAAAACGCTGCCGGTCGGTGGCTTCGTCGCGGTGCTCACATTCGTCG
The DNA here is from genome assembly GCA_947372225.1 of Burkholderiales bacterium. GTDB lineage: Bacteria > Pseudomonadota > Gammaproteobacteria > Burkholderiales > Burkholderiaceae_C > PBB1. The sequence goes on from CANBSV010000025.1 coordinate 22,207, forward strand.
GCCTGGCACTCGATGAGCATCTCGCGCAGCCGGGCGTGCTCGGGCCGTCCGGCCAGCCGGTCGATCTGCTGCTGATAGTGGTGGTTGACGAAGGTCTCGACCGAGGTGATGGTGGCGTACACCGCGCGCGGGCCGAACAGCGCCGGCAGCGCGCCGGTCAGAAAGCCGGCAGCGCGCCACGGCACCAGCAGCCGGCTGCGGCGTGGCCACGGCAGCACCGCGGCGATCAGTTCGAGATGCCTGCGTTCGGTGTCGCGGTGGCGGCGGGCAAATTCGCGCACGCCGGCATCGCGCGAGAACGCCAGCACGCCGTGATAGATCCACACGGCGCCGGTCTCGCCGGCGTGGTCGGAGCGCATCTCGGCAATCAGGTCGGCCGGCACTTCCGCTGGCGGCTCGAAAGCGCGCGCCAGCCGCTGCAGCGACGGACGCAGCCGCAAAAAGCCACGGTAGGCCAGCTCGAGCAGGGGCGTCACCCCCGGCAGCGCCGCGCCGCGGGCCAGCCAGCGCCAGCCCGGCAGTGCCGACCACAGCGCGACGAAGGCACGCGCGCCGCTGAGCACTTCGTCGCCGCCGCTCAGCACATGAAAGCGTGCCAGATACGCATCGCGGGTGGCCCCGGCAGGCAGCACCGTGGCGGGGTCGCTCACATTGCACCAGGCCAGCGGCTGCCGCGCCTCAAGCCCCTGATAGATGCCGACTTCGCGCCGGCACAGCGGGCACGCGCCGTCGTACAGCACGGTGAGGGTTGCCGGATCGGCGCACGTGGCAGGCGGGGCGATTGGGGGTTTTGGCGGTGTCATGGTTCTGATGCTGACAGCGGTCAGGCGCGGTGGTCCGTTGAACAGCGATGACCGCTTGCTGGGCAGGGATGCTTCAGCGGGCCGGGTGGTCGAGAAACTCCAGTAAAGGCACCACGGAGCGCTCGGGCGCCTCCTCGTGCGGCAGGTGGCCCACGCCCGCGAACGGCACCAGCCGGGCATGCGGCAGGCACGCCAGGTAGTCGGCCGAATTGGCAAACGGGATCATCGCGTCTTGCTCGCCCCACAGCAGCAGCGTGCTGGCCTGGATGCTGCGCAAAAGCGGCCTCGGGTCGACCAGCCGGGTCTGCTGCAGCCGGCTGAGCAGCGCATCGCGGCTGCCCGGTGCGAGCATCAGCTCGTGGTAGCGCGTGGTCAGCGCATCGGTCAGCGCCGCCGGGTCGGCATAGGCCGGCTCCAGGCTCATGCGCAACAGCGGGCGCGGCAGCACGTGGCGCATCAGCTGCATCGACACGGGCACTTCGGCGGGCACGCCGTACTCGAACCCGGGGCTGGCGAAGCCGTCGGGTGCGACCAGCACCAGCTTGTCGATGCGCTCGGGGTGCTGCGCCGCGAAGGTCCAGGCGATGCGCCCGCCGATCGAGTGGCCGATCAGCGTCGCGCGCGCGATGCCGCGCTGGTCGAGCAGCGCGAGCAGCAGTTGCACGCTGCGCGCATCGGTGTAGTCGCCGCTGGGGTCAGGCTCGCTCAGGCCGCAGCCGGGCAAATCGAGGCGGATCACCCGGTGATGCAGCGCAAGCTTGCTCGCCCAAGGCTCCCAGGTGTGCAGGCTCGCGCCAAAGCCATGAATCAGCACCACGGCGCTGGCGTCCTTCGGACCGCTGTCGCGCACGTGCAGCCGCACGCCGGCCACCTCGGTCAGGTCGGCGGGCGCCTCAAGGTAGCGCGCTTGAAGCACGGGACGGCTGATGTCCGGCGTCCACAGCGCATAGGCGACCAGCAGGGCCGACAGCAGGGCGCACATGGCGATCACGGTGGTTTTCACGTCTCGGCCTTTGACAAGTGACACCGGGATTCGGCGGTGCGGCAGCGTAGCCGACAGCCCGGCGCATCTTTGCAACAGGCGGGCGAAAACCTCACAAATGGAAACATCGCGCGGCGCTATCCCCGCTACGCTCGTGCGACCCGAATGTCGGGTGCGAGTTTGTCTGGTCGACGATGGACGAATACCTGCTGGGCGGTGCATTGCTGTTGCTCCTGGTGCTCCTGTTGCTGCTGCGGGTCGTGCGCGCAAGGCAGCGTCGGGCGCAGCACGACGAACCGGCGGCCGAGTCGTCGCTGGTCACGCCGAGCCGGTTCAGGTCATGGCGCACCGCGTCGCGCCACGACAGCACGCAGGCCCCCGGTTTGCCGCCGGGTGACGGCGCCGACGCACAGCGCGCCGAGCGCGAGGCCGCCGAAGAGGCCGCTCGCATCGCTGGCGACCGCGAGGCGGCCGAGTGGGAGGCGCGTCTGGTCGCCGAGCAACTGGCACGGCAGGCCGAACAAGAGGCGGAACTGGCGGCCAAGCTCGAGATCGACACGCGAACCCCCTTGCAACTCGCGGCCGAAGCGCAAGCCGCCGCTGAGCGCAGCGAGCGCGAAGCACTGGAATCGCTGGAGCGCTCCTATGCCGAGGCCGAGCGTCTGGCCGCCGAACGGCTGACGGAGGCGGTCGACTCCGTCCCTGCCGAACTGCCCCCCGAACCCACACCCGAGCCCACCCCCGAAACCATCCCCGAGCTGCCTTCCGAGGAACTGGGATGGGAATGGCCTGAGCCGCCGCCACCACCACCGGCAGCTCCAGCGCCACCACCGCCTGCGCCGCCATCGGGCGGCATCGTGCTGATTGCCGACGTGTCGAAGGTGGTGAGGCTCAAGACCAGCCGCCTGCTTGAGCAGCATGGCTGGCAGGTGCTGCTGGCCACCGACGGCTTGCGGGCCCTGGAACACATTGCGACGTCCGTGCCGCACGCGCTGATCACGGGCGCCGAGCTGCCGGGACTCGATGGGCTGGAGCTCACTCGCCATCTGCGTGCTGCGGCGGTCACGGCGCATCTGCCCATCGTGATGATCTCGGCCAATGACGAGGCGCTGCGTGAGTCGGCCCGAGATGCCGGCGTCAGCTTGCTGCTCGGCAAGCCGTACGCGGAGGGCGAATTGATCGACTACCTGGCGTCGACCCGCGAGACCGGCTCCGGGGCTTGAACGCGGCCGATCGCGCCGCCAGAATCGTCGCGCTCGCGAGCGTCGCTCGCTGCCTTCAACGCAGGAGACCTTCGTGGACGACAAGCTCATCGTCAGCCACCGGGGCGCGCTCAAAACCAAATACGGTGCAGCCGGTGTGGCGCGCGTCCGATCCGCGGTACGCGCCCTGATCGCTGCCGACCGGCAGCGCGGCATCCGCAGCCGGCTGGTGTTTCTGGACGACGCTCGCGCGATGAAAACACTCGGCGGGCCACCCGTGACGCTGGCCGGCAGCCCGGCACAGACCAAGGCCGCGATCGATGCGGCCTTTCGCGCCACCGACCCGGCCTACCTGATGATCCTGGGCGCGCCCGACGTGGTGCCGCAGCAAGACGTCGTCAACCCGATGCACGCACCACCGGCCGACCCGGATCCCGTGGCCTGGAGCGATCTGCCTTACGCCTGCGAGGTGGGCTATGGCCGCGAGGCGAGTGCCTTCAAGGGCCCCACGCGGGTGGTGGGGCGGCTGCCCGACCTGACAGGCGCCACCGAGCCGTCTTACCTGATCGGTCTGCTCGAAGCCGCCGCCGCGCACACCACGCGTGACGTGGCCGAGTTTGGCGACTACTTCGGCCTGTCGACCGCCACCTGGCGCGCATCCACGGCGCTGAGCTTGTTCAACGTGTTCGGCCAGTCCAAGGCCATGAGCGTGTCGCCTCCGGCGCGCGAGGCGATTCCTGCGGCGCGGCTGGCGCCGCTGCTGCACTTCATCAACTGCCACGGCGGGCTGGCCGATCCGCGTTTTTATGGCGAGGACGCGGCCGGCCACCAGCCGGTGTCGATGTCGAGCACCGGCATTGCCGGGCGCATCCGCCGTGGCACGGTGGCCGCCGCTGAATGCTGCTACGGTGGCGAGATGTACGACTCGGTCACGCTGGGCCTGCCGCTGCCGATCGGACAGCACTACCTGGCGCAAGGCGCGTGCGGCTTTCTGGGCAGCTCGACCATCGCCTACGGTCCGGTCGAGGGCAACGGCTCGGCCGACCTGCTCACGCAGTACTTCTTGCTGGCGGTGCTCGAAGGCGCGTCGATCGGGCGCGCCACGCTGATGGCGCGCCAGCGCTTCGCGCAGCAAACGAACGAGCTCGATCCGACCGATCTCAAGACCTTGGCGCAGTTCAGCTTGCTGGGCGATCCGTCCTTGCACCCGGCGCGCGTGCCCGGCGCCACCGGCGTGCCCCAGGGGCTGGCACCGCTGGAGGTGCAGCGCTTGCAGCGTCGCGAGCGGCGCATCGCGTTGCGCACGGCGGGCGAGTGGCTCGACGCGACCAAGCCCGCCACCGCGCAACCGCAGCCACCGGCCCGGGCCTCGGCAGCGGTGCGCCGTGCGTTGACTCACATCGCCGAGCTCGCCGGGCTGCCGGCCGATCAGGTGTTCGTGGCGTATGCGGTCGAGTCGCCGGCGGGATCGGCCACCCCACCCGTGCGCGGCAAGTCGGCGACCCCGCCCACGCGCTATCACCTGGCGGTCGCGACACCGCCTGGCGCCGCCCGGCCTTCGGGCGCGGCACCCTCGGCGGTGGCGGCGCTGGCGCGCGAGGTCGGTGGCCGCATCGTCGGCTACCGGGTCTATGTGCAACGCTGAATGACGATCGCGCCGCGGCGTGTCGAGGGATTGCGCGGCACCGTGCGGCGCGGGTTGCTGGGTGCGTCCAGCAAGAGCGAGCGCGAGGCGGTCTGGCTCGACACCGTGCAGGGCTGCTACGTGCTGCGCTGCCAGGACGCCCCGACCTTCGGTGACACCTCGCTCGAGGCGTGGGTGGGCCGAGAGGTGGCGTGCAGCGGCTTCATCGTCGACTACGTGCTGCTGGCCGATCGCGTGGAGGCGGTCGACGGCAAGCTCTGAGTCTGACGGCGGCCGGGCTTCAGGCTTCCGGGTGGCTCACCGGTTGAGCCAGCGCCTCGTGGCAAACGACAGCGCATCGACCAGTGCCACCAGCGCCATCATGGCGCCCAGCACGGTGCAGCTCTCGTGCATCTGGAACAGGCCCAGGTGGTAGTACAGCATCTGCCCCAGCCCGCCGGCACCCACCACACCCAGCACGGCGGCCGCGCGGATGTTGGTCTCCCAGCGGTACAGCGTGTAGGCGATGACCTGCGGCCAGATCTGCGGCAGCGTGGCAAACAGGAACACCCGCAGCGCGCCAACACCGCGCACGCGCAGCGCGAAGGCGGGCTCGGGCGGGGTGTTCTCGAGGCTTTCGGCAAACAGCCGGCCGAGCACGCCGGTGGTGTGCAGCGCCAGCGCCAGCGTGCCGGCAAACGG
>CANBSV010000026.1 GCA_947372225.1 Burkholderiales bacterium
CGCCGGACGCTGCGGCCGAGCGGCGTGCAGCATTCCATGTCATCGACAGCACGCAGGTGTGTTCGATCACCGCGAATCTGGGTGACACCAAGACCACCATCACGCACCCGGCGAGTACCTCTCACGGGCGACTCACCGAAGAGCAGCGCCAGGCTGCGGGCATCACGCAGGGCCTGGTCCGGGTGGCGGTCGGGCTCGATGACGTCGAAGACCTCAAAGACGATTTGCTGCGCGGCCTCGATTCACTCTGATCCCATTTTGAAGACGCCTGACCGATGACCCGAAAAGTTCGCACCCGCATCGCCCCGTCGCCTACGGGCTTTTTGCATCTGGGTACCGCCCGCACCGCGCTGTTTTCGTGGGCGTTCGCACGTCATCACGGTGGCGACTTCATCTTGCGAGTGGAAGACACCGACGAGGCGCGCTCCACCCAGGAAGCCGTCGATCAGATCATCGCCGCCATGAAGTGGTTGAACCTCGACCACGATGAGGGCCCGTTCTTCCAGATGCAGCGCATCGAGCGTTATCGCGAGGTGATCGGTCAGATGCTGGAGGCCGGTTCGGCCTATCTTTGCTACTGCACGCCGGCCGAGGTCGATGCGATGCGCGAGGCACAGCGCGCACGCGGCGACAAACCGCGTTACGACGGCCGCTGGCGTCCCGAGCCTGGCAAGGCCTTGCCACCGGTGCCCGACGGCGTGCGGCCGGTGGTGCGCTTTCGCAATCCGGTCGATGGCGTCGTCACCTGGGTGGACATGGTCAAGGGGCCCATCAGCATTTCGAACGGCGAACTCGATGACCTCGTCATCGCCCGACCCTCGGCCGACGCCAGCAGCGCCATCGGAACGCCGACGTACAACTTCTGCGTGGTCGTCGATGACTGGGACATGCAGATCAGCCACGTGATACGCGGCGATGACCACGTCAACAACACGCCTCGGCAGATCAATATTTTGCGAGCGCTCGGTGCCGAGTTGCCGGTCTACGCGCACGTGCCGATGATCCTCGGGCCCGACGGCGACAAGCTGTCCAAGCGTCATGGTGCCGTCAGCGTTACTGAGTACGAAGATGCCGGATATCTGCCCGAAGCGATGCTCAATTACCTGGCGCGCCTCGGTTGGAGTCACGGTGACGAAGAGATCTTCAGCCGCGAACAGCTGGTGGGTTGGTTCGATGGTCAGCACCTCGCCAAGAGCCCGGCGCAGTGGGACGCAGCCAAGCTCAACTGGGTCAACGCCCACTACGTCAAAGGGATGCCTGACGACGTGCTGGCGGGCCATGTCGCGTTGCGATTCGCGTCGCGTGGCATCGAGGTCACGGCCGACGAGCGCTTGGCGCGCATGTGCGCCGTGTTCAAGGACCGGTGCGCGACCACGGTAGAGCTTGCTGAATGGCTGACGATGTATTTCGTGCACATCGAGCCGAGAGAAGAAGACCTCACGATGCACGTCACCGAGGCCATCCAGCCGGCGCTGCGTGACCTTCGTGATCGTCTTGCCGACACCGAATGGTCCAAGGTGGCACTGGCCGCAGCGATCAAGGCGGTCATCACTCAGCACGGCATCAAGATGCCGCAGTTGGCACATGCTGTCAGGGTGCTGGTGTGTGGCCGCGCACAAACGCCATCGATCGATGCAGTTTTGGAGCTTTTCTCTCGTGAAGTTGTGATCGCCAGGTTGTCAGCCGGCTGAAAATCGGGATACACTCTTGGACTCGCTTGAACGGCGCGAACACGTTTTTAAAGAGGTTTTTGAAGACGTTGTCCCAAGAGGTACCCGAGGTATCGAATGGGGGTATAGCTCAGCTGGGAGAGCGCTTGCATGGCATGCAAGAGGTCAGCGGTTCGATCCCGCTTACCTCCACCAAAACAGGCAGTCCATCGCCGGGTTCAGGTGGCGCGCAGTTCAAGTCGTGGCGAAGAATATGTCCCCTTCGTCTAGAGGCCTAGGACACCACCCTTTCACGGTGATTACAGGGGTTCGAATCCCCTAGGGGACGCCAAGTTTGGCGGGGCTTGCAGAGCAATCTGGAAACCCGCTGCGCATCGTAAGACGCGCTCAGGAGTGGTAGTTCAGTTGGTTAGAATACCGGCCTGTCACGCCGGGGGTCGCGGGTTCGAGTCCCGTCCACTCCGCCAACAATGTAGTGAAAACGGGCCCTAGCGGCCCGTTTTCTTTTCTTCGTGTCAAACGCAGCAATGACACGTGCGCTGAAGCTGCTCTGAATGTGCCCTCAGTCGGCAGCGCCAGCCTGGGCCTCACGACTGCGAGACCCGAGCCCAAATGCATCAAGCCTTGCCTGCCCATTCTTGGTGAGCGGTAGGAAGACCTCGCATCGATGACCCGGTTGGTCAGGCTGCCAGTCGCCGGGTTGCTGCTGCCGGTCAAAAAGACCCGCAAGAACCGGTCGAGCAAGGCGTCGCCTCGCTGAATCCCGCGATAGCCGACCGCGCTGACCCGGGTCTGGATCAGGCCTGTATGTCCAGCCAAGCCCCCAGTTGATCCAGACGAAGCTGGCGGTGGGGCACTTTGTCCGCCGCGTCAGTCACCTGCTGGGTTGACGTCGATGCCTTCCTTGCATCTTCCACCCGCTTCACCTGGGCTTTGATGGACTCGATCTTGTCGGTGATCTCGGCGATCTTCGCCTTGCCTTCGGATGTCTTGCAAGACGCGCAATGGACCCAATCGGACAGCTGGCTCTCGTACTTGGCCAGCTCCGCGCTGGCGTTCGCGGGCGCGGTCTGCGAGGCTTTCGGGGCCGCAGCCGATGCGGCGGTGCTGGGGTTGAGACTGCTGACGCTGGTCATGACAAGTGCCTCGGTTGCATCTTGCAAGGCTTATCGGTCGATCGCGACGCCGGCTTGAACGCCGAGGCGCCAGCAGCCTTCAGTTGCACATCGAGCAATGGACCAAGGCACCGGCCAGATGCTCCGAAAACGCTCGAACCTTGGCCGCGTGGCGGCGCTCGGGCGGGCTGACCAAGTGCAGCGGCAAGGGGCTGGTCTGCCAGCCCGGCAACAGGACCTGCACCTCGCCGCTGTCGATCAGATCCTGGAATAGCCAGGTGGGTGAATACGCGATGCCAACGCCATCGAGCACCGCAGCGCGGACGATGTCAGACGCATTGGTCTGCAGTGGACCTTCCACCCGCACCGAGACGCTGGACCCGTCGGGCGTGCTGAAGTCCCAGAGGTTGCGGCTGCGCAGTTCGGTGTAGACGATGCAGGGGTGCTGCTTCAGGTCTTCCGGGATGTTCGGCAGGGTCTGATCGGCCATGGCCGCCTGCACATAGGTCCGGCTGGCCACCACAGCGCGGCGAATGCGGCCGATGCGGCGTGCCACCAGCGTGCTGTCGGCGAGGTTGCCGATGCGCACGGCCACGTCGATGCCGTGCTCGATGAGGTCGATGAAGCCGTCATTGAGCTTCAGGTCGATCTTCACGCCCGGGTGGGCCGCCAGAAAGCTGTGCACGTGCGGACGGAGCACCCGCACGCCAAAGCCAACCGATGAGGCCAGCCGCAGCCACCCAACCAACTGCTGATCGCCGCGGCGCAACCGGCCCTCGGCTTCCATCATTTCGGCCACCAGACGTCGGGCGTCCTCGAAGTAGCGATGGCCGTCATCGGTCAGCGCCAAGGTGCGCGTGGTCCGCGTCAGCAACTTGACACCCAGGTGCTTTTCGAGCGCTGCCACCTGCTTGCTGACAGCGCTTTGGGTGCTGGTCTGCTCCCGCGCCACGGCCGAAAAGCTGCCCGACTCCACGACGCGAACGAAGGTCTGCATGGCCGAGAGTCGATCCATCACGCCGCCCCAATTCAGTCCCAGATGGAATGGATGTTAGGCCTGTTGCTGGACTACCGCCATCCCTGATCAGCAATCACAGTTCAGCTCATCAACCCACCACCCCCATTGAAGGAGCTCCCCATGCACACCCCGACCATCCTGATCACCGGCGCCCTGACCGGCATCGGCCGCGCGACCGCCCTGGCCTTTGCCCATGAAGGCGCCAACGTTGTGGTTTCCGGCCGCCGCGAAGACGCCGGCCAACAACTCGCGATCGAACTGCGCGCCCTGGGCGTGCGGGCCGAATTCATTCGGGCCGATGTGACCGACGAAGCCCAGGTGCAATCGCTGGTCAGCCAGACCATCGAGCGCTTCGGCCGCCTGGATGTCGCGGTGAACAACGCCGGCGTCGAAGGTGAACTTGGCCCCATCGTCGGGCAGACCGCCGCCAACTACCGCGCCACCTTCGACACCAATGTGCTGGGCACGCTGCTGAGTCTGAAACATGAGATCCCGGTGATGCTCAAGCAAGGCAGCGGCTCGATCATCAACCTGTCGTCCATCGCGGGCCAGGTCGGCATGGCGGGCGCTTCGGTGTACGTCGCCAGCAAGCACGCCGTCGAAGGCCTGACCAAGTCAGCAGCGCTCGAGGTGGCCGCGGCCGGCGTGCGGGTCAATGCGGTGGCCCCGGGCCCGGTCGAAACCGCGATGCTGACCCGCTTCACCGGCGGAAACGACGAGGCCAAGGCCGGCCTGCTGGGAATGATGCCCGCCAAGCGCGGGGCCACGCCCGACGAGATCGCCCAGACCATCGTTTTCCTGGCGTCCGACAAGGCGCGATTCCTCACCGGCCAGAGCATCGCCGTCGATGGCGGCTACACGGCCCAGTAACCCTGCAACCCCAACCACGACTGAACTGGAGAACCCCATGAAGACCATCACCGTCCCCACCTACGAGCAAGTCTCGTCATCCAACCAGGCCATCTTCGACAACATCAAGAAGGGCCTGGGCTTCGTGCCCAACCTGTATGCCACCTTCGCCCACTCGGAAACGGCGTTGGGCGCCTATCTGGCGCTGCAGAACGCCAAGAGCTCGCTCAGCCCGAAGGCGCGCGAGGTCATCAACCTGGTGGTCAGCCAGGTCAACAGCTGCGCCTACTGCCTGGCCGCGCACACGGCGCTGGGCAAGATGGTGGGCTACACGCCCGAGCAGATCCTGGAGATTCGCCGCGGCCGCGCCAGCTTCGATGCGCGCCTGGACGCGTTGGCAAAGCTGGTGCGCAACATCACGCTGGAACGCGGCCATCCCGACCCGGCGCTGGTGCAGGCCTTCTTCGCAGCCGGCTGGACGGAAGGCAACCTCGTCGACGCGCTGGTGGTCGTGGGCGACAAGATGGTCAGCAACTTCCTGCATGGCGCCACGCAGATTCCGGTGGACTTTCCCCCGGCACCGGCACTGGACGCCTGAGCGACGCAACCGTTACCGGAGCCACCCATGAACAGCATCGCAGCCCCTGTCCGTATGGCCCCAGGCAGCGCGGTCGACTCTCCCTTGGCGCGGGGGCTGCTGGTGGGCCTGACAGCAGCCAGCATCGGCGCGCTCTACACCGTGTTCGCGCGCTGGGGCATCGCCCACGGCATGGACGCGGCAGACATGACCTTGCTGCGCTTCGGCGTGGCGGGCCTGGTGACGTTGCCCGTGCTGGGGCTGGCGCTCAAGCGCGATGCCCAAGGCCTGCTGGCACGCTGGCGGTCCTGGCTGGCGGTTGCGCTGCTGGCCGGGCCGCTGTTCGGGCTGTTGATGTTCACGGCTTTGCAGTGGGCGCCGGCTGCCCACGCGGCCGTGTTCCCGTTCACGGCGATGAGCGTGATGGGAACCTTGATGTCGGCCCTCTTCCTGGGCGACCGGCTGACGCTGCGCAAGGCCGGCGGCATTGCCGTGGTCGCAGCCGGCCTGGTGGTGCTGTCCGGCCTGGACGTCCGCAGCCTGACGGGCCGGGCGCTGTGGGGTGATGCACTGTTCATCGCGGCCGGCACCTTGTGGGCGGGCTTCGGCATCGTGATGCGCAAGCAGCGCATCGACCCGCTGCTGGCCACGGCCGTCATCTCGTTCTTTGCGTTGGTGACCTATGTGCCGATCTACCTCGCCACCGTGAGCATCCACAGGCTGCTGGCCGTTGCGCCCACGGTGCTGTGGACCGAAGCGCTGGTCCAGGGCCTGATCGCCGGCGCCGGCACGCTGTACACCTACTCGAAGATGGTGGCGCTGCTGGGGCCGGCACGGGCCGCGGTGTTCCCGGCCCTGGCCCCTGGCATCGCAGCCTTCCTCGCCTGGCCCGTGCTCGGGCATGTGCCGACCGGCATCGAAGCCGCGGGGCTGCTCGTTGCGGTGACCGGGCTGTTGATCACCGTCACGGCCGGCCGTATCACGCGCCCCAACTGAGCTTTCACTCCCTAGAACCTGACGCTCAAAGCGAACACCATGACCACATTGACCCAACAACTGGCCGACCACCAGGCGGGCTTCAAACAACGTGTGCCGGGCGAACGAGCAGCGATGATGGAAGCCGCCGCCGCGCAACTTCGCGCCAGCGGCATCGAGGCGCAGGCCTTGAAGGTCGGCGCCTCGATGCCCGCGCTGACCTTGCCTGACGCCACGGGTCAGCCCGTCGATCTGAGGGCCTTGAACGCCGCCGGGCCGCTGGTGATCGTGTTCTACCGTGGCGGCTGGTGCCCCTACTGCAACCTGGAACTGCGCGAGTGGCAGCGGCTGTTGCCGCAGTTGCGTGAACTGGGGGCCACGCTGGTGGCAATCTCGCCGCAGACGCCCGACAACTCGCTGTCCACAGCCGAGAAGAACGAACTCGCGTTCCCGGTTCTCAGCGACAGCAGCCTCGCAGCGGCCAAGGCTTTCGGGATCGACTTTACCATGAGCTCCGAACTGGTGGAGCTGTACAGCCGCGTTGGCAACGACCTGCCGACGTTGAATGGCAATGGCCAGTGGGTGCTGCCCATCCCCGCCACCTACCTGATCGACCGCAATGGCGTGGTGGCCTGCGTTCACGTCGAAGCCGACTACCGGCAGCGCGCCGAGCCCCAGGACGTTCTGGCCCGGCTCCGGTACGCCTAACGCCAGCCACCCCAGTTCAACGACGGCGGAGACGGCTCCAGCGGTGACACCGGGTAGTGCGCCAGACCCGGGTACAGCCGACTCCACACGACGGCGACGCCAACCAGGCAACCCACGCCCAGCAGCACGGGATTGAGCAGTGCCCACCAATGCGCATGCGCATAGACCATGATGACGGGGTTGGCGCCGGCGGGTGGATGCACGGTCCGGGTCGCCAGCATGAAGCCCAGCGACAGGCTCACCGCCAGCGCGTAAGCCAGCAGCGACGAGCCGAGAAACTGTGCGCAGGCGATGCCGATGACTGCACCGCCCAGATGCCCGCCCAGGACGGCCCGCAGTTGAGCTGCCGGCGCGCGTGTCAGGCCGAACAAGAAAACCGTCGTGCCGCCCAGCGATGCCAGAACGAACGAGGCGTGCGGCGGTCCGACGAGGGACAGCGCCAAGGCAATGCCGACGCAGGCACCGAGCAGACACCACGCCAGCCGGACCAGGGGATGTCGATGCATGTGGGAATCAGCGAGACGTATTGGGCGATTCATTGTCGTCGGCCAGACTCGGCCACCGACCATCAGTCCAATGTGTGGATCACGTCGCCCACCTGGATCGGCCCGCTTGCCGCCACGCGAGCCGTCATGCCGCCATGCCCGCGCATCGCGGCATAGCCGCCCGGACCGATGGTGTCTTCCATCCGTGAGCAGGGGTGGCAAGGACCGACGATCTCCAAGAGCGCCCCGCCCACCTTGAGCTTGGCGTTTTTCAGGGCCAGCAAGTTGATCCCCGAGATCACAAGGTTTCGGCGCAAGCCGATCGGGTCGATGGGCCCGACCCGCGCCAGGCGCGCAATCACCGGCAGATGCTCAGCCTGGATCAATGTGACCTGACGGGTGGACAACTCGGATTCACCCCGCAGGCCGAGCCTGTCGTCAGCCAGACCGATGCCAGCGAGGGCCATGGTGAGCGTGACGGTCTTTGCCGGTTCTCTTGGCGAGCCCCTGACGATGATGGACTCGACACGCCCCTCGATCTGGGGTGGACGGTGGAGGTCACGGATGGTCTTCATGACCGAGGACAAGCGCTTGGGCGCTCACCGTTTGATGCAGCGTCGGCAGGCATGCGTACTGGTCAGGCCTTGAGTCGTTCGTTTTGCGGGAACATCGCCCGCTTGGCCTCGTCATCCAGTTCGGTCTTGAAGGAATGGCGGTCCTTCAGGGCGGCCGCCCGTTGCGCGGCCGGCCGCTCGTTCACGGCATCGAACAGCCGCTTCAGATGAGGCAGTTGCGACCAGGCGTCCTCGCCCAGCGCAAAGCTCACAGCCCGCGCCCAACCCCAAACGGCCATGTCCACCAGCGAGTAGCTGTCGCCCACCATCCAGCGTCGATCGGCCAGTCGGGCATCGAGGATCTTCCAGTGCCGCCATGCCTCGAAGTCATAGCGATTGACCGCATACGCATTGGGCCCGAGCGCGAAGTGCCTGAAGTGCACGCACTGTCCCGTGAACGGTCCGATCCCTGAGGCCACGAACATCAGCCACGACAGCATGGCGCCGCGCTCAGCGGGCGCGCTCAGGAACTGCCCGGTCTTCTCCGCCAGGTAGAGCAGGATCGCATTGCTGTCGAACACCGTCGTCTCGCCATCCACGATGACCGGGACCTTGGCGTTTGGATTGATGGCCGTGAAGGCCTCGGCATGCTGTTCGCCTTTGCGCGTATCGACCGGGATGGCCTCGTAGGACAAGCCCGATTCCTCGAGGAAGAGGGCCACTTTCATCGGGTTCGGAGCGAGCGAGTAGTAGAACTTCAGCACGGCTGTACCTTTGTGGATGGCTGCGGCTGCATGGATTCTGGTGCCATCTCTGCAACCCACTCGAGCCACGGGCGTCGAGTTCTCTGGGCCCTATGCTCGCCACCTGATGGGAGTCACCGGATGAATCTGCCTCAGTGGAACAAGCGCGCGCTGTGGATTGGCCTGATCGCGATCATCGCGATGGGGGGCTACTTCGGCCAGGTCGCCTGGCAGACCCAGCGAGGCGAGGCGGCACTCAAAGCCACGGCGCTGGAGTTCTTGCCGCTGGAACAGGCCCTGGGGGTGGCGAAGGCGCAGGGCAAGCCGGTGCTGGTGGATTTTTCGGCGATCTGGTGCCCGACTTGCCGCGTGCTGCACGCGGAGGTGTTCACGAACGTCATCGTGAAACGGGCCATCACGACGGGCTTCGTGCTGTCACGCGTCGACTACGAATCGCCGGAGGCCCGGGCATTCATGCAGCGTTATGCGGTGCAGGGTTTCCCGACCCTGCTGGTGCTGTCCTCAGATGGCCAACTGTTGCGTCGCGTGCCCGTCAGCTTCGATCCCGCCATCTTCGCGGCAACCCTGGGCAGCTGACCCGGGTCGATCAAGGCGACCCGCTGCGTAGCGCACGCTGAAGTTCGCGCAGCGCGGTGCGCAAGCCTTCCTCGATCACCGGGTGGTAGAACGGGCTGTCGAGCATCTGCTGCACGGTGTCGCCGCGCTGCACTGACCAGGCCAGCAGGTGGCCAATGTGCTCGGCCGCCGGGCCCAGCATTTCGGCGCCCAGAAAGCGCCCGCTGCCGATCTCGGCATAGACGTGCAGAGCCCCCTGGTTGCGACCCATCACGCGGCTGCGGCCCTGGTCGTCGAAGGATGCCCGACCGGTCTCGAACACGATACCGCTGGCACACAACTCGGCATGGCTGGCGCCGGCCAGCGCGATCTGCGGCTCGCTGAACACCACCGCCAGCGGCGCGCGACGCGGCATCAAGCGCACGTCGGGGTAGCGGCCGGCGTTGCCACCTGCGATGCGTCCTTCGTCGGCCGCCTCGTGCAGCAGGGGGCGGTCCTCGTTCACGTCGCCCGCGATGAACACCGGATGGTCATTCACCTGGGCGCTGCGGCGGTCATGCGCCGGGATGCCGTCGGCGTCCAGCGGCAGCGAGGTGTTTTCCAGGCCAAGTTGGTCAACGTTGGGCCGGCGCCCCGTGGCTGCCAGCAGCCAGTCGAACCGTTCCTCGTGCACGCCGCCGTCGCGGCCGGTGGCGCGCACGACCACGCCGTCGCCATCGCGGCGCGGCTCGATCTGTGCGAGGTCCGTGCTCAGCGGCAGTTCCGCGGCGAACACCTGGCGCGTCAGCGCCTGCAGCGCCGGGTCTGTGAGCGGGCCCACGCGTTCCGAGCGGCCGTACAGCCGCACCCGAACGCCCAGCCGGTGCAGCGCCTGCGCCAGCTCCAGGCCGATGACTCCCGCACCCACCACCGCCACCGAGCGCGGCAGGTCAGTCCAGTCGAAGACATCGTCGTTGACGATCAGCCGGTCACCCAGCGCCGCGCGCCAGGCCGCAGGCACGTTCGGCCTCGAGCCGGTGGCGATGACAACACGCTGTGCGCGCACCTGCGTCGCTCCCACCTGCAAGGTGTGGTTGTCGAGGAAGCGGGCATGGCCCATCAGCCGGTGTTCGGCAGGCCAACGCTGCACGGCGTCGACGACGAAACCGACGAAGCGGTCGCGTTCACTGCGCACGCGCGCCATCACGGCGCGGCCATCGATGACCACCGGCCCGGCCGTCACGCCAAAGCGCGCCGAACCGGCCACCGCGTGGGCCGCTTCTGCCGCCGCGATCAGCAGCTTGCTGGGCATGCAGCCGACTCGCGCACAGGTGGTGCCGTACACGCCGCTCTCGATCACCAGCACCCGCGGCGTGTGGTCCAGCGCTGCGCGGTAGGCGGACATGCCGGCTGTGCCTGCGCCGACGATGGCGACGTCGGTCTCGATGATGGAGTTTTGGTTCATGGTCACTCCCTGTGCATTCAAAGTCCCAGCTCGCTCAAGCCCGGGTGGTCGTCGGGCCGACGGCCTTGCGGCCAATGGAACTTGCGCTCGTGCTCGCTGATGGGTTTGTCGTTGATGCTGGCAAATCGCCGGTGCATGTAGCCATGGTCGTCGAATTCCCAGTTCTCGTTGCCATAGGAGCGGACCCAGTTGCCGGCGTCGTCGCACCACTCATAGGCAAAGCGCACCGCGATGCGGTGGCCGTCGTGGGCCCACAGTTCCTTGATGAGCCGGTACTCCAGTTCGCGCGCCCACTTGCGGCCCAGGAACTCCTGCACCTGCGAGCGGCCTACCGGAAACTCGATCCGATTGCGCCACACCGTGTCCACCGTATAGGCCAGCGCCACGCGCTGCGGGTCACGCGTGTTCCAGGCGTCCTCGGCAAGGCGCACCTTCTGCGCCGCGGTTTCGCGTGTGAACGGGGGCAGCGGCGGGCGGGGTGGGGATGTGGTCGTCATGGCGGTTTCCTGTGGCGTCATCGAAGGGTTGGTGGCGTGGCATGTCCATCAGCGCCAGCATCACGTCGCGACCCCACCATGCGGCCTCGTAACCCAGGTCGTCGGGGACTTCGCTGAAAAAGGGCGCGGTCATCATGATCGGGGCTCCAGGTGCGGGTTGGGGTGGCAAGCGGACTTTGCGTGATAACGGCTGCGCAGAGAATCCGCGTGCCAGCCAAGACAGCCTTTCTGAAACGGAAACAACATGGACCGCCTGCAAGCCATGACCACCTTCGTCGCCGTCGTTGACAGCGGCGGCTTTGCGAGCGCGGCGCGCAAGCTCAACCTGTCGCCGCCAGTGGTCACGCGGGCTGTCGCGGAGCTGGAAGAACGGCTTGGTCTGCGTTTGCTGACGCGCACCACCCGCATCGTGCGCGTCACCGACGCGGGCGCGCGCTTCGCAGAAGACTGCCGTCGCATCCTGGCTGACATCGACGAGGCAGAGACGGTGGCCGCAGGCACCCACGCGGCGCCGCGCGGCACGCTCACGCTGACGGCGCCGGTGCTGTTCGGCCAGCTCTACGTCACGCCGATCGTGGTGCGGTACCTGCAGCAGTTTCCCGAGGTCGACGCGCATTGCCTGTTCCTGGACCGAGTGGTCAACGTCGTGGAGGAGGGCATCGACGTGGCGGTGCGCATCGGCGAACTGCCCGACTCGTCGCTGCTGGCCGCTCGCGTCGGGCGCGTTCGGCGTGTGCTCGTGGCCGCACCGGCCTATCTGGATGCGCACGGCGTGCCGCAGCGCCCGGAAGAACTGCTCGGGCACACCATCGTTTCGGCCTCGGGCGTGACCCCGGTGTCGGAGTGGCGCTTCAACGACGGTGGGAAACCCATGCTCCAGCGCGTGCAGCCGCGGCTGCGCACGACGACGAACGACTCGGCCATTGCCGCCGCGGTGGCGGGCCTGGGTGTCACCCGGCTGATGAGCTACCAGGTTGCTGCGCACGTGCGCTGCGGCGCGCTGAAGGTCCTGCTCGAAGACTTCGAGGCGGCGCCGCTGCCTGTGCACGTGGTGCACCACGAGGGGCGGCGGGCGACCCAGAAGGTGCGGGCCTTCATCGACCAGGTGGTGGACACCCTGCGTGCCGATCCGGCACTGAATTGAAGACACGCGGTCTCGCCTCTGCGGCTGCCGCAGGCGCGCGGCCTCGCCCGCACTCAGAGATCCAGCTCCAGGCGCTCGCCGCCGTCGGCAGCGGGTACGGCGCAGCACAACAGCACTTCGCCTTGCGACGGCCGCCATGAGGTGGGGTTGGGATAGGTGATCTGGCCGGCCGTCAAGCGAGTGGCGCATGACCCGCAGTGCCCGGCGCGGCACGAGAACGGCGGGTTCATTCCCATGTCTTCCGCAAATTCCAGCAGCGAGCCTCGCTCGGGCGTCCACTCGCCCACATGTCCGCTGCGCGTGAAGCTCACGGTGGACTGTTGGGCCGCCGGCGCCGGCGGCGGTGGCGCGGCGGCTGCCTCGTCCGGACGTCGCTTCAGCGACGACGGCCCAAAGGCCTCGGCCTGAATGCGCGCGTCGCGCACACCGAGGCGGCGCAGGCCGTCGTAAAGCCCCTGCATGAAGCCTGGCGGGCCGCACAGGAAGAACTCATGGTCGTCGAAGGGCAGCACAGTCTTCAGCAAATCCAGCGTCAGCGGCCCCCGGAGTGCGCCTTCCGGCGCACCGTCGCCCGCATCGAGCACCACGTGCAGCTTCATGGCGCCCCTCGCCCGCCGTTCCAGGGCACGCAACTCTGCGCCGAAGGCGCGCAGGTCCTCGCTGCGCGCCACCTGGATCAGGTGCACAGGCCGCGTGCGCCGGTGACGAAAGCCTTCGGCCACCAGGTGGCGCGCAAAGGCCACCATCGGCGTGATGCCCACGCCGCCACCGATCAGCACTGCCGGGCGCTTCAGCTTCTCGTCGATGGTGAACTGGCCACGCGGTCCCAGCGCCTCGATCACGTCGCCCGCGCGCACGTGGTCGTGCAGGTGTCTGGAGGCTGCGCCCTCGCGCTTGATGCTCAGGCGCAGGCCTTCGTCGCTGGGCGCTTGCGAGATCGTGTAGACGCGGCGCAGCTCTTCGCCGCTGATGGTCTTGAGGCGGATCGGCAGGTGCTGACCGGCACTGAACTGCGGGACAGCATGGCCGTCGGCCGGCGCGAGGTGGAAGGACCGGATGACGCTGCTCTCGTCGATGACGCGTGTGACTCTGTAAGGCCGCCAGGTCTGCGCCAGGCGTTGGGCCTCGAGCCGCGCCGCGGCCTCTGCCCAGGTGCCGGTGAGTGTGGAGTTGGGCGAGAAGTCGCGAAAGGCCCAGCGCATCGGCAACGCGTCGCGCAGTCGCCAACCGGATTCCACGCGGAAGCGCCACGCGCGTTCGGCACCTTCAAAGGCCTTCAACTCGTCGCCGTCCCACACCACCTCGGCAGTGCCGCTCAGCGTCAGCAGGTCGCCGGTCTCGAAGTCGATGAACAACACACCGGCACGCGGGTTGAGCTGCAGGTTGCCCAAGGTCATGAAGAAGAAGTTGCCGGTGAAGTCGGGTACGAGGAAGGTGTGGTCGTCCTCGATCTTCACGAAGCCGGGCCGCCCGCCGCGGTGCGAGACGTCGGCACCGCGGCCGGTTTTGACGTCATCGCTGTCATCGGCAGCTGGCGCTTGTGTGGCGATGAACAGCGTGTCAGACCGGCCGATGACCGCGCGCGCCTCGGCGTCCAGCGCCGTCAACGCCTCGGTGCCGCGTGGCCGCAGATCGGCCGCATCTCGCGTCCACTGGAACTCGCGCCCCTGGATGTACTGCGGGCAGTTGCCCACCGACTGGTCGACTTCGATGCTGAAGCCACCCGCATCGGTGGCCACGACATGGCCGTTGACCCGGTTGCGGCGCCGTGTGTGCAGCTCGATGCCCAGGAAGCCGAGCTGAGCGCCTGGAGCCAGCCCCCCGGCCAACGGGTCGCCTGGAATCGGGCGTGCGTGGAAGTCAAGCCGCTTGGCGCCCGAGGCCTGCACGAATCCGGGCCGACCCACGAGTACCGAAGCCCAGGGTCGGCCGGCACGGTCCACCGAGCCCACCAGCATGAACGGCAACTGCTCGAAGAAGCGCTGGTGCTGATCGGGCATCTCGGTTCGGATGACGCGCTGACCCACTTCGACCACGCGCTCTCGGATGTGCAGCCGGTCGTGCACCGCCTGCTCGCCGGCATGGAAAGGGTTGTCGCTGCGCGTGCTGGCGGTGTCCATGGTCGGCTCCCGTGGTGACGTGGCGTGTGACGATCAGGCCGCCAGGCCGACCGGCGTCTTCGGGAACGGCACAAAGCCGGGCAGCGCTTCCACGCGGGTCAGCCAGGCGCGCACGTTCGGGTAAGCGGCCAGGTCCACATTGCCTTCAGGCGCGGCCGCGATGTAGCTGTAGCACGCGATGTCGGCCAGCGTCGCGTGGGTGCTGACCAGGAAGCTGCGCTCGGCCAGTTGCGCGTCCATCACCTTCAGGAGGCCGTGCGCGCGGCTGATCACTTCTTCCGGGTTGAGCTTGGCGCCAAACACCGTGATCAGGCGTGCCGCCGCCGGGCCGAAGGCGATCTGCCCGGCCGCCACCGACAACCAGGCCTGCACGTCGGCCTGGCCCTTGGGGTCGCGCGGCAGCCACCGTCGGTCGGCGTCGTACCTGGTGGCCAGGTAGACCAGGATGGCGTTGGAATCGAACACGGTGGTGCCGCCGTCGTCGAGCACCGGCACCTGGCCGAAGGGGTTGAGCTTGATGAATTCGGGCGACTTGTGTGCGCCGTTCTTCAGATCCACCTGCACCACCTGGTGCGGCAGTCCCATCAGGGACAGCGCCAGTTGAGCGCGGTGGGAGTGGCCGGAAAGCTGAAAGCCGTGGAGGGTGATGGACATGAGGGTTCTCCTGGAGAGGTGGATGGTTCGCGGGCGACAGGGGACCGTCGTCCCCGCGCGAACGAAGCGGGTACGAGGCAGATGGACATGGGGTGATCGGTTGCACAGTCCGCCGACCGGCGGCGGGTTCAACCGCTTTCGGGCGGATCGTCACCGGCGCTGCGCGCGCAGCCCTCAGGGATGCGGCCACGCTGGTGTGCGGCGTGAACCGATGGCGAGTCGGCGATGTCGGCGAGGACGTGGGGCATGGTGGGCTCAGTGGGTCTGTTCCGCTGCATGGGCAGCGCATGACCGAGACTGTGACTGCGCATGGCGCGCAGCGGAATACCCGCGCGCGCCAAGTCAGTGTTTCGGGTCCTGAAACAGTGAGGGGACTTGCGATCTCGCCTTGCTGTGCCGCTCAGGCAGCCCGCTACGGTCCGGTCAGCCCGCACAGGCCGTGACAATCCGTGACGTCACCATCGCAAACGGAGCTGAGGATGGCCATCCTGCACGTGCTTAAACCGCATCTCAAGGACCTTGGCGGCGGCTCCATGGTGCGTCGCCTTTTGCCGGCCGCTTTGCGCCAGGCGGTCGGGCCGTTTGTGTTTTTCGACCACCTCGGACCGGTTACCCACCAGCCGGGTGACGACCATGATGTGCGCCCGCACCCGCACATCGGCCTGTCCACCGTCACCTACCTGTTCCAAGGGGCCATGGTCCACCGCGACAGCACCGGTGTCGTGCAGCGCATCGAGCCAGGTGCCATCAACTGGATGACTGCGGGCAAGGGCATCGTCCATTCAGAGCGTGCGCCCGAAGACCTGCGTGGCACCCGTTACGTATCGCACGGGCTGCAACTGTGGTGTGCGTTGCCGCCGGCGCTCGAGGAGTGCGATCCCGCCTTCGTGCACACGCCAGCGGCAGCCATTCCGGAAGTTGCTGGCGAAGGCTTCACCACCAGAGTCTTGATCGGCGAGCTGTTCGGCGTCACGTCCCCCGTCAAGCCGACGTCGCCGACGCTGTATGCCGAATTCAGCGTGTTGCCAGGGTCGGTCGCGCACCTGCCGGCCACTGGATTCGAGCGGGCGATCTATGGGCTGGAGGGATCGGTCAGCGTCGATGGCGAGCCGCTGGCCCCCTTGACGTTGGGTGTTCTGGATGGCGCTGCTTGCACGATCACGGCGCCCGGCGCGGCGCATTTCGTGATGATCGGTGGTGAACCGCTCGGACATCGGCACATGGTGTGGAACTTCGTGTCCTCACGCCCGGACCGAATCGAGGAGGCCAAGGTGGCTTGGCGTGCGCAGTCCATGGGCCAGGTGCCGGGCGAGACCGAATTCATTCCGTTTTGAACGACGGGGCGATGAGAAAGCCACCGCACTGCGGTGGCTTTTTCTTTGGACAAGCCCGCGCCGCGGGGCTCTGCGGGCGGTGAAGCTTTTTCAGTGTGCTGCACCCGGCACCAGCACCACGCCTTCCTGTCCTGCTTTCTCGCCCACGAAGATTGCGTTCCGTACTGTTGAGCGGCTGCGTCACAACGCACACCAGCTGCCTGCTTCGATAAGCTAGAAGAAGGCCCGTTGCCCGCCACAGGTTCACCACGATGAAAGCACTCTTCCTTTCCCCGCCCGCGACAGCCGCCGCGCTGGTGTTGCTGGGCAGCCTTGGCGCGGCCCGAGCCGACACCGTCAACGCCCGCTGCGACATCTATCCCAAAGGCTCTGACACCGTCTCGAAGGTGGTGGCCTGCACCTACTCTCAGCGCCAGGGCTACGTGGCCATCGACCGCGCCGACGGCGTGCGCCGCGAACTCAGCCCGCAGGGCTCGCCTGGCAACTACATCGACGAGAACGGCAAGAAGGCGATCCGCAGCAAAGGCTTGGGCACCAAAGGCCAGATCTACCGGTTGGCCGAGGAGTCGATCTTTGTCTACTGGGACGCTGCCGGACTGCCCGGCGGCGCCGAGCCCCAGCCTGCGAATGCCAAGTCCAGTGTGTTGCCGCCCGCCGCATCGCCACAGGTGCCTTTCGACCAGACGCTGACACTGCAGGGCATCAGCTTTCGCGTGGCCAGCGCCAACAGCGGTTCGATCAACGAATTGAAGATCGTGCCGAGCGGGCTGTTGATCGACAACGCGTCAATCGTGCGCGCCATCGAAGGTCAGATCACCCGCGCCGAGGTGGCCGACCTCAACGCCGACGGCTCTCCCGAGGTGTATGTCTATGTCAGATCGGCCGGCTCGGGCTCGTACGGCACGCTGGTTGCGTTCAGCGCCAACCAGCGCAAGTCGCTGAGCGAGATCCACCTGCCGCCGATCAGCGACGACGCCAAGGCCGTTCAGGGGTACATGGGCCACGACGAATTCGCAGTGGTCGAGGGCACGCTGGTGCGGCGCTTTCCGGTCTACAAGGACGCGGACAGCAACGCCGCGCCCAGCGGCGGTGTCCGCCAGCTGCAGTACAAGCTCACGCCCGGCGAGGCGAGCTGGCAACTCAAGCTCGACCGCGTGGTCGGGTATTGAGTTGCGCACCGGCAAGGTCATGGGTTGCGCCAACCGATGAGGCGCTGCAGGCATCGCCCGTCGGCCAGCGGTGAACCCATCTCAAGGCGGGCGACCTTCAAGACCGACGCTGAGCGTCAGCGGCCTCGGTTTGTCTCGTTCGCGGCCAGATCCAACCACCTCAGCAGCGCCGAATAAAGGGCTTCGGAGCTGATGGGTTTGACGATGAAGTCGTTCATCCCGGCCACCTCGCAGGCGTGACGATCGTCATCAGAAGCGTTTGCCGTCATCGCCACGATCGGCACGGCCGCACCGCCCGGCAGCGCGCGGATGGCACGCGTGGCCGCCAGCCCATCCATCACCGGCATCTGCATGTCCATCAGGATCAGGTCGTAGGCCACCGTTTGTGCCCGCTGTACCGCCCCGACACCGTCGGCGGCGGTGTCAGCCGACAGCCCGACGTCGTCCAGCAAGTACCTCGCCAACTCAAGGTTGACCTCGTTGTCCTCGACGATCAGGATGCGTGCCTGCCGGTGGTGCAGGCGCAACTGAGTGCGCATGTGGCTGTCAGCCGCCTCGGCGGTCTGCGGGGCCAGCACCTCGGCGCCGTCAGGCTCGCCAACCAAGGCACGCTTGAGTTTGGCCGTGAACCAGAAGGTGCTGCCCGCGCCGGGGACACTCTCGGCGCCGGCCTCGCCACCCATCATCAGCGCCAGCTGACGCGTGATGGCCAGGCCCAGCCCGGTGCCGCCGTACTGCCGTGTGGTCGAGGCGTCAGCCTGCACGAAGTTCTGGAACAGTCGCGGCAGCGTGTCGGCCGCGATGCCGATGCCGGTGTCTTGTACCGAAAAGCGCACGAGCAACTCACCATCGGTTTCCGCCTGCAACCCGACGCGCAGCGCGACGCTGCCGCTGGGTGTGAACTTGACGGCATTGCTGGCGAGGTTGAGCAAGGCCTGGCGCAAGCGCGTGGGGTCGCCACGCAGCCAGGTCGGCACGCCCGTGATGTCGATCAGCAGCCGCAATTCCTTGGCACGTGCCTGTTCCGCAATGATCGAATGCACCGCTCGCAGCATGTCAGGGAGATGGAAATCAACGGCCTCGATGTTTATCTCGCCGGCCTCGATCGCCGACAGGTCAAGGATGTCGTTGAGGAGGGCCCGCAGGTGCTGCCCGGCGGCGGCGATCCTGCCAATTTGATCGGACTGTGTGGGCGTGGCATGCGGGTCGCGGCTCAGCAGATGAGCGAATCCCAGAATCGCATTCAAGGGCGTGCGGATCTCGTGGCTCATGTTCGCGAGGAAGACGCTCTTGGCCTGGTTCGCGAATTCGGCTGCCTCCTTTTCCTGCCTTATCGAGGCTTCCATCTGTGCGTCGCGCGTGATGTCGCTGAGGGTGCCATGCCAGCCGATCGCCTGACCGTGGACATCGTGCAGCGGCTCGCCGTTGAGCAACAAAGTGATCGCTGTCGTTTCGGCTCGCGGGCGCACCGCCACGCGCAGGGCGCGGAACGGGTGTTCCCCGGCCAAGGCTGCGCGCAACTCTGTCAACCCGTCGCACTCGCCCGCCTCGGCGAACAGGTCGGCCAACATCGTGCCATTCAGCGTCCGATGGTCCAAGGGCAGCGGCTTGCTCATGGTCACAATTCGACCCTTGCGATCCGTCTGCCAATAGGCGTCGGATTGCAGGCTCACGAGGCTGCGGAACTGGCGGTCGCTGAGGCTGACCTGGGCCAGCGAGTCGCGCATCAGCAGCACCTGGCGCACGCTCGCCAGCGAGGCAACGGCCTCGCGGTCGGCGTCGGTCCAGGGGCGGCTCTTGCCTTCGGTGATGTGCGTCCAGCGCGCAAACGATGATCGCGGCTCGAGCACCGGCCGTCCGTCGGCGTCGAGCTTCACGTTCACCGGCTTGTGGGGGTCACCGCCCCACGTGACCTCTGTGCGTTGCTCGGGCCGCAGCCAAACCAGCCCCGACGAGGGGGCGCCCTCGAATTTGATCGCCATCACGCCGCAGACCTCGCGCAGTTCGCGGGCCTGCAACGGTGGCTGGAGGTCGGCCTGCTCGGTCTCGATGCGGTCGGCACCCGTGGTGTCGAAGGCCTCGCTCACGAAACGCAGCACGGACTCGCCGCGCGGCCCGTCCGGCCACTGTCCAAACGGCAGGACGGCGTCGTCGCGCCACAACGCACCTCCGGTGGCACCGACCATCTGCAGCAGTGGCGCGGTGCAGTGCTCGACCACGTCGCTCAAGGGCACCTGCACCTGGTTGAAAGCCTCCAGGATGCTGCCCTGGGCCTTTGCCACCGCGGCGGATGCGGCAATCCGCTGCTGGCTGACAAACCAGCCCGTCATGTAGCCGGCAGTGACAGACAGCGCGTAGCAGGCGCGACGCAACCGCAGCGGCAAGGCCGTGGGCTGACGGTGGTGGCAGGCGATCAGCCCCCAGAGACGGCCGTCGACCAGCAACGACAGGGTCAGCGTGGAGGCCACACCCATGTTCTGCAGGTACTGGATGTGCATCGGCGAGATGCTGCGCAGCGCGGCGTGGCTCATGTCCAGAGGCTGCAGCCGCACGGCGTCAAGCCAGGGCAGCACGGGCACCGGCGTGTAGTTGACGTCGGCGATGTAACGCACCAGGTTGCTGACGTACAGCGCCCGCGCCTGGGCCGGAATGTCACTGGCCGGATAGTGCAGGTCGTAGAACGATTCCATTCCGAGCTCGTGGGCGTCCGCCACGACATGGCCGTGGTGGTCCTCGTCGAAGCGATAGACCATCACGCGGTCGAAGCCCGTCAGGCGCTTGACGCGGTGTGCCATGCGTTGGTACAGATCTTCCGGCCCGTCGGCGCTGCGCAAGGCATCAACGGTGTCGTTCAGGCGCTGCATCCAATCATCCGGGTCGCGCGCGGCGGCGACCGGTTCGATCTCGACAAAGGCTATCCCGCGGTGAACGTGGACCATCGTCTCCAGTGCATGCGGCTGGCCGGCGTCGGGACGCGCCGGCAGGTCCACCACCTCGTGGCGTACGGGCCCGCCAGCACGCCCGGTCAGCGCTTGGGCCACTCGCGTGTAGCCCGACTCGCCCAACAGGTCTGCCACGGACAAGCCTACGGATGGCAGATTGCCCACCGGCAGCCAGCGCGCGAGGTTGGTGGAAGCGTGCAGGACCGAACCGAGCGCTGGATCGAAGGCCAACAGTGCGCCCGACGCCTGGATCGATCCGGGGATGTGGATCGGCTCGCGATCGCAACTGTCGAGCGTGGCCTTGAAGACCTGCAGGCCCTCCGGGACGCTGGATTCAGCCGCTGAAGGCGTCGAGTCAGACATGAATTCGCTCCGAAAAGTGCGCCTCGAAAGCGCGGAAGGCAGCGCTCGCGCCTGCGACGACATCGGGCCAGAGCACTGGATCGACGTCCTCCAGACGCGCCACAAAGTCCTTCCAGTGCGCGCCCGTGTGCTCACCATAGCCGCGCACAAAGCGGTTGGCAGGGCCATGGGCAGGATGCGTGGCCGGCAGTGACCGCACGCTCTGGCGGATGCCGAGAGTCGCGCCTTCCAGCACGTACATCGTGCCAAGGGCCTCGGAGGCGCTGCGCGGTTCACACCAGCTGACCTGCTGAGCCTCGACGCCACCGCCCAGCGTGGACAGGTCCTGATGCAGCCAGTGGGACTTGATGAGTCTGGCTTCGGCCCAGCCTGAGCCGAGCCAGCCCTGCAATATGGGCTCCATCACGTGGTGAAGGTGCCACTGACGTGCGAGGTAATCGGCATAAATCGCCGGTGTCGCGCTCGCCGCTGAGAACGCCCGCAGCACGCCAGTTCGCTCCAGCCCAGCATGGTCGGCTGCCGTGGCTTCCTTCAGGGTGTCCCTCAGGTT
This sequence comes from Burkholderiales bacterium, assembly GCA_947372225.1. Taxonomy (GTDB): domain Bacteria; phylum Pseudomonadota; class Gammaproteobacteria; order Burkholderiales; family Burkholderiaceae_C; genus PBB1. Next base: position 21,488 of record CANBSV010000026.1, read on the forward strand.
CAGCGGGGGTCGGGAAATCATGATGTGCGGCCAACGGGATGAAACAACCCGCGTCGTGAAGTGGCTCCTAGCGGGCTGATTCCCGCCACAGGACACGAAAAAACTTCGCCAAATCCTAGTACATCGGCGGGTGAGATGCGAACGAAGACGGAGGGAATCCGTCAGCCTTGACGGGCGGCTTGCCAAACCGCAGTCACCACCGGAGTTCATTCGGCAGGTGGCGGATCACGCGGTGATCAACCACGGTTTGCGCGCGGCGTTTTTTTTCGGACGAACCGGTGACCCGCTAAGGCCGGGTCAGCCCGCACAACGCGCTCAGGTCGCCCAGCGCCCAGCGTTCGGGCGACTCCCAGCCGAGCGCCTTGTCCTGGCAATCCGGGGCAGACAGGTCGATCTCCTGCGGCTCGATCCGCCCCAGCGATGTGAGGCTGAACACCGTCCTGACACGCGGTGCGAGCAGCGACGCCGAGTTCTGCTCGACCACCACCGCCAGCCGACCGGACTGCAGTCGCACCAGCGAGCCCACGGGGTAGATGCCCACGGTCTTCACCAGTGCTTGCAAGGCGTAACCGTCGAAATGGCCCGTCCACTGGGCCATCTGGCGCAGTGCATCGCCCGGGTCCCAACCGGCCTTGTAGGGCCGATCGGAGGTGACGGCGTCGTACACGTCGCACACCGCACCCATCTTGGCGATGCGGCTGATTTGCCCGCCCGACAACCCATGGGGATAGCCGCTGCCGTCGACCTTTTCATGGTGATGCAAACACACGTCCAGCACCGGGGCACTGGCCGCCGCGTCCTGCATCAGCAGTTCGTGGCCGCGCACGGGATGGGTCTTCACCAACGTGAATTCGGCGCTCGTCAACTTGCCGGGCTTGTTGAGGATCTGGGTGGGAATGAACGCCTTGCCCAGGTCGTGAAGCATGCCGGCCACACCGCACTGGCGCAACTCCTCGCCTTCGATGCCCATCTCTCGGGCCTGGCTCAGCATCAACGCACACACCGCCACCGAATGCATGTAGGTGTATTCATCGCGCCGCTTGAGCCGAACCACACTGAGCAGGGCTCCCGGGTTCTGGCGAACCGACTCGGAGATCTCTTCGACCATGGCGTTGCATTCCGCGCTGTCGACGACCTTGCCGAGCCGTGCCTCCCCGAACATCGAGGCGATCTTGGGCACCGAACGGCGGTACAACGCCGTCGCTTGCGCAATCTCGGCATCGCGGTCCGACGTGCGGCGTGCCGGCCGCGCACGCGGAGTCACCGCTGCAGCACAGGGCTCGGGCAGCGCTTCGTCGACGACCGCCAGGGGTTGTGGCGTGTCGGCCAGTGGCACTTCGGCATCGACGTCCAGGCCTTTGTCGGTGTCGATCTTCAGCTCGCGGATGCCGCTGCTGGCGATGCGACGCAAGTCCTGGCCTTCGCTGAGCTTGAAGCGAGATCGCCAAAACGAGTGTTCCATCCACGATGCATTGACGTCGTGCACGTACATGCCCAGACGCAACTGACTGACAGGTATGGTTTTGATCATGAGCCGGTACTCCCTTGGCTGATCAGATTCCACTGGGGTGTTGCCAGACATGCACATCGGGCAAGACGCTCACCTCGCGGAGACCCATGGCGGCGTCAAGTCAAGTGTGGAACCGCGAGGTGTCGGCGTGTTTGATCCACAGCAACATCCGGGATCGATCTGCGTTCCCCGGTGATCACGGCGTCGCGGCGGGGCCCACGGGTCAGGCCATCGGCCCTGTGCGCCGTGATCCCCCGCTCAAGTCCCGCAGGCCGACGACCAAGGCGCGCGGGCGGAACTACCAGTGCAGGAACCGCGGTCCGAGCAGCGCACCCACAGCCCCGGCCAGCCCGATGCCCAGCGTGTACCAGGTCGCCACGAAGGCCATGGACACTTCGGTGCACGACAGCGCGTAGCCTGCCGCCGAGACCGCGCCGGCGAACAGGCCGGCTGCCAGACCGGCCGCTCGAGGGCGGGTGGGTGCCAGTCCACGAAGCGCCCAGAATGCGCCGCCCATCGCGGGCAACGACAGCAGCAGTATGTTGCGCGGGCACACCGCCCAGGAGTGACCGAGGATGTCGCTCATCCGCGCTTCGGGCGCGGCATGCCCCAGTTGCCACATCCCCAGAAAGGCCATCGTCGCGACCACCGCGCCGGGCAGCAGCCAAGGTCCCCTGAGGCGTGCGACCGGCCGTGCGAGACGGGCGACGGGCCAGGCAAGAACCACCGCGAGCAAGGCCGCATAGGTGAACTTGGTCCACCAGCCGACGTTGGCGAACAGGGCCGATGGCACGAAGCCAACAACGCTGGCCGCCAGCAAAGCACTGGCCACGGCGCCGCCCAGCAGCACAGGCAGCAGTCGTTTTGCGGCGACCGCCCGCGGGGCAGGGCCGGCACCGGTGGCGAGCATGCCGATGAGATCTTCAGTCTTCATGAGTCGTCCTTGACCAACGCGGCAAGGCGTTTGAGACCGCGGTGCACCTGGACTTTCAGCGCTGCCACGGAGACCCCTGTGCGCGCCGACGCCTCCAGCATCGACAGGCCCTCGATCTTCGTGAGCGAGACGGCCTGCTGCTGCGCGGCGGGCAGCGACTGCAGCAACACGCCCAGATCGCGCCGGGCGGGTTGTTCGTCATCGGCGGCGACGGGGTGTTGTGATTCGTCCAGATCGTCCAAGGGCTCGTGCAGGGACTCACGCCGCCCGCGCCGGCGCCACAGGTCGGCAAGCTTGTGCCGCGCGATCGCATAGACCCACGCGCTCACCGGTAGCGCCGGGTCATAGGTGCCTCGCTGAAGATGCAACGCCAGCAGCGTTTCCTGCACGAGATCCTCCACATCATCCGGGACGGCCAGCATTCGCCGGCCAAAGTACGCGCGCAAACGCCGGGCAATGCTCGCAAGTGCCGCCCGGTAGGCGGCTTCGTCACCCGCCTGTGCACGCGTCCAAAGCGGTTTCAGGCCCGCCTCGAAATCGTGGCGCACGTCAGGGTTCATTTCGCTGCGTCAAGGGTTCGGGTTACAGGCACAGCCAAAGAAATCGATCACGAGGCACCGATCTGACGCAAAAGATTTTTCATCGGTGGTGTAACCCGCGGCTGGCCGTGAGCGAACTGGGTTGCGGGAACGCGCTGTGCGTCCCCCGGCAGCAACCCCGCGTACTTTAGCGGCGGTGTCCGGTTCATCACCCCAGCACCTGGAGCACTTCACCATGACCACGACCCTGAAATCTCAATCTGTCACCGCCACCACGCTTGCCTTGGCCCTTGGCGCGGCCTTGACGATGGCCAGTTTTGCGGCTCACGCCGCTGACAACATGGACAAGGAAAAGTGCTTCGGCGTGTCCATGAAGGGCAAGAACGACTGCAAGGCGGGCGCAGGCACCACGTGCGCCGGCACCTCCAAAGTCGACTACCAGAGCAACGCTTTCTCGCTGGTACCCAAGGGCACCTGCGAGAAGACCGTGTCCAAGACCTCGCCGAGCGGCTTCGGGCAACTCGCCGAGTTCATGGAAAAGAAGTCCTGAGGTCAGACGCTTCGAACGGCAGCGCACAGCCATGCTGATCCTCAGTGCCAGCCATCGAAGCAGTGTTCCGGGCGCCTTGAGCGCCGGAACACACCCTGCGGCACCCGGGTTGCCCCGGCGTGCCGGCATCGGCCTCAAGCCCGAGCATTTCCGCGATGTGCTTGGCACGCTCCCCGACATTGGCTTTGTCGAGGTGCATGCCGAGAACTACATGGTGGCCGGAGGCCCGTTCCATCACCACCTGGGTCGCATTCGCGAGCACTACCCGGTGTCGCTGCACGGCGTGGGGTTGTCGATCGGCGGCGAAGGCCCGCTCGACGAGGCACACCTCGATCGCCTGGCCGACTTGATCGATCGCTACGAGCCCGCGTCGTTCTCGGAACACCTGGCGTGGTCCAGCCACGGCGACGTCTTCCTCAATGACCTGCTGCCGGTGGCATACGACCGCCACACCTTGCTTCGCGTGTGCGAGCACGTCGAGCGCGTGCAGGAGCGCTTGCAGCGTCGCATGCTGCTCGAAAACCCATCCACCTACGTCGAATTTGAATCCTCGACGATGAGCGAGACCGCATTCCTGCGCGAGGTGCTGCGGCGCACCGGCTGCGGCTTGCTGCTCGACGTGAACAACGTCTTCGTGTCGTGCACCAACCACGGTCGCGACGCGGTGGCCTACCTGGAGGCACTGCCTCTGGACGCGGTGGGCGAAGTGCACCTCGCCGGCTTCGCGCGTGACATCGATGCCGCGGGCTCCACGCTGCTCATCGACAGCCACGGATCGCCCGTGGACGATGCCGTAAGGGGCCTCTTTTCCCGAGTCGTGGCCAGGCTTGGCCCGGTGCCGGCGCTGCTCGAGCGTGACAGCGATCTGCCTGCGTTGACCACGCTGGTGGCCGAGGCACGGCGTGCCGAAGAACTGACCGTCGTGCGCGCCTCAGTCGAGGAGGCCTTCACATGACGCTCGGTGCCAACGCGGGCCAAGCGGCGTTTGCCGCAGCGTTGCTCGACCCGGGCCGGCCGTGTCCGCGAGGTTTGCGAGTCTGGAACGGCTCGGATCCGGCCGCGCGCCTGGCCGTGCACCGCAACAACGTCATCAGTTCCTTGATCGATGCGCTGGCGGACACCTTCCCGGTCGTGCAGCAACTTGTCGGAGATGCATTTTTCCGGGCGCTGGCCGGTGCGTTTGTACGGCAGTCTCCACCCCGGTCACCCATCCTTGCCCAGTACGGGGAGGGGTTTGCCGAGTTCATCGAGCAATTCGAGCCGGCTCGGCCGCTGCCCTACCTGGCCGACATGGCTCGGCTCGAACTGGCACGCGTTCGGGCATACCACGCGGCCGATGTCGAGCCGGTTTCGAGCGAGGCCTGGTGTGCAGCCCTGGCGAGTGGCGATCTCGTGGGCGAACTGCGCCTGGTGTGCCACCCGTCGGTCAGCGTGATGCGCTCTGCCCATGCGGTGGCCTCGCTGTGGTCGGCGCACCAAGTCGAAGGCGATCTGGGCACGATCGATCTGGACCAAAGCGAGGCGACGATCGTGCTGCGACACCACCTCGACGTGCTCGTGCTGACCTTGCCCCCGGGCGCAGCCGAGTTCGTGACCGCCCTGCAGCGCGGGCTGGGCCTGGGCGCAGCCGCAAGTGCAGCGGCGATTGCGGCGCCTGCCTTCGATCTGTCCGGCACCCTGGCGCTGCTGCTCGGCCACGGTGC
>CANBSV010000027.1 GCA_947372225.1 Burkholderiales bacterium
GCTGATGCCGCGACATCTTCGGCAAATGACGCACTTGAGAAGCCCAGGACGGCGAGTCCTAGGGCCAGAGTGGCAATGAGTTTTTTCATTTGATAGGCCTTTCTTGTTGGTGCGTCAGAGCGCTTCCGTGCCCGTCTCGCCGGTGCGGATGCGAACCACCTGCTCCAAAGCGGACACGAAGATCTTTCCGTCACCGATCTTGCCGGTGCGGGCTGCGTTTTCGATGGCCTCGATCACCTGGTCGACGATGCCGTCGTCGACGGCGGCTTCGATCTTGACCTTGGGAAGAAAGTCAACCACGTACTCAGCACCGCGGTACAGCTCGGTGTGGCCCTTTTGGCGACCGAAGCCCTTGACCTCGGTCACTGTCACGCCCTGAACGCCAATGGCGCTCAGAGCTTCTCTGACTTCGTCAAGCTTGAACGGCTTGACCACTGCAGTCACCATCTTCATGACGGTCTCCTTGGGTTAGAGCGCTCGCGCTCAGAAAGTCTTGGATACGGAAAGAACGCCAGTCGCGCCGGAGATGATCCGGGTTGGGCTGCCACCCGAGTTGACGATGTCGATGTCGGTATCGATGTAGGTCAGGCCGACCACATAGCCAGTGGAAAAGGTGTATGTCAGGCCCAGCTTCCAATCCACGTAGCTGGACTGAAGCTTGCCGGAGGTGTCGGTCAGCTTTGCTGCGCCGCGCAGATCCTGATAGCCGAAGTGACCGATCACGCCAAAGCCGGGGGCACCCATGCTGGACAGGTCATAAGAGCCAGACAGGTCCACATAGAACGAGCCGCTGGCCGACTTGCCACCGAAGTTGCGTTGGGCGCTGAAGAAGTCACCGATAGGGATGTAGACGCGGGCGCTGACGGGGCCGTAGCTGGTGCCGACGTAGATTTCCTTGTTGTCGATGCCCGGGGCGTTGTTGCGCGAGCTGCCTGGGTAGTAGTAGTAGAAAGCGCCGATGTCGTAGCCCACACCGGTATCACCCAAGGTGCCGCGAAAGCCGGTCCAGAAGTCCAGTTCGAGGTTGGCGCCGCTGTAGTAGTCGCTGTCGATGTTGGAGTTCCAGTTGCCGATGTAGAAACCCGAGCTGTGAACGACATCGAAGCCGCCGGACAACGCAGGCTTCTTGTCGGACTGCGAAATGCCGCGGGTGCGGTATTCCGAAGACAGCGCCATGTTGCCGGTGATGGTCCAGTCCGGGGCAGGTGCAGCGGCAGCAGCGGGAGCCTCAGGCGCAGCCGTCTGGGCAAACAGATGCGTTGCCGAAACAGCCAAAAGACCGGCGACTGCAAAGTTGATCTTCTTCATGGGTTCTCCTCGTGGGGTGGGTTGAAATCTGAACGCCTCCTTGATTAGCAATAGCCGTGCCGACTTGACCTGGTGTGCGGTCCAGCCAACGATCGCGAGAGCCTCGGGCACAAAAAAGCCGCCCCGAGGGGCGGCTTTGGGTTCCTGCCAAGTCAGCCGACAGCTTAGAAGGCCTTGGACACGGACAACACGCCAGTGGCGCCGGAGATGATCCGGTTCGGGCTGCCACCCGAGTTGACGACGTCGATGTCGGTATCGATGTAGCTCAGACCGATAACAAAGCCGTTGAACGGGCCGCTCGCCACGGTGTACGTCGCACCCAGTTTCCAGTCCACGTAGTCGGACTGGGTCTTGCCGGAGGTGTCGACCAGCTTCGCAGCGCCGCGCAGATCCTGGTAGCCGAAGTGAGCGACCACGCCAAAGCCAGGCGCCCCAACGTTAGCCAGGTCATAGGCGGCCGAGAGGTCCACATAGAACGAGCCGCTGGCCGACTTGCCGTTCCCAAGCTTGTTGTGCTGGGCGCTGAAGAAGTCACCAATCGGCACGTACACCTTGGCGCTGACGGGGCCATAGCTGGCGCCCACGTAGATTTCCTTGTTGTCGATGCCCGGGGCGTTGTTGCGGGAGCTGCCGGGGTAGTAGTAATAGATGGCGCCGATGTCATAGCCCAAGCCGGTGTCAGCCACGGTGCCCTTGAAGCCGCCGTAGAAGTCCATCTCGATGTTGGCGCCGGTATACAGGTCGCTGTCGATGTTGGAGTTCCAGTTGCCGACGTACAGACCCGAGCTGTGGGCCACGTCAAAGCCGCCCTGGAAGGCCGGCTTCTTGTCGGTTTGGGAAATGCCGCGGAAGCGGTAGTCGCTGAACAGGCCGGCGTTGCCCGTGATCGTCCACTCAGGCGTCGGTGCAGGTGCGGCGGGAGCTGCGGCTTGCGAAAAAGCGGATGCCGAAGCGATTGTGAGCAAAGCGGCCAGAGCCAACTTGGTTTTAATCATGAACACTCCAAAGGGTTTGAGAAAAAAGCTCGGACCGGTACGCAGAACTCGTGCCACCCACAGCACGCCACCCACCGGCCCAACCTAGAGCATACCCTTACACGTTCCCCCTAATGGGGGGCGGGCCAACCATTTGGCACCCCAATGGTGCGTGGGGGGCCACCATTGGGGGGATTTCTTTGATGCGGGGCCCGCGCCACCATTCGCGTCATGCCACTCGCCCTCGTTCACAGCCGCGCCCTTGACGGGCTCAGCGCCCCTGAAGTCACCGTCGAAGTCCACCTGACCAACGGCCTGCCCAGCTTCACGCTGGTCGGGCTGGCCGACACCGAGGTGAAGGAAGCCCGCGAGCGGGTGCGCGCCGCGCTGCTCAACAGCGGGCTGAGCTTTCCGCACAACCAGCGCATCACTGTCAACCTGGCCCCGGCTGACCTGCCCAAGGAGTCAGGCCGCTTCGACTTGCCAATCGCGTTGGGCATCCTGGCGGCCAGCGGTCAAATCGATGCGCAACGGCTGGACGGATGCGAATTCGCCGGCGAGCTGTCGCTGGGCGGCGACCTGCGAGCCGTGCGCGGCGCGCTGGCCATGGGGCTGGCGGCACGCCGTTCGGGGGCCAACCGGATGCTGGTGCTGCCCGAAGCCAGTGCTCGCGAAGCGGCGCTGATCGACAGCCTTTGCCCACGCGCAGCGCGCCACCTGCTCGACGTCGTGGGGTGGCTGGTGCCCGGCGAAGCCCAAGAGCCGCTGCCGGTGGCCGAAGCGCCGGTCACCGAACCGGCCGCGACCGGCCCCGATTTGCGCGACGTCAAGGGGCAGTCCGCTGCCAAGCGCGCCCTTGAGGTGGCGGCGGCCGGCGGTCACAGCGTGTTGCTCGTGGGGCCGCCCGGCACCGGCAAGTCGATGCTGGCGCAGCGCTTTGCCGCCTTGTTACCGCCACTCACCGACGAACAGGCGCTGGAATCTGCCGCCGTGCTGAGCCTGATCGGCAGCTTCGACGCCCGACGCTGGCGCGAGCGCGTGCTGCGCTCGCCACACCACACCGCGTCACCGGTGGCACTGGTGGGCGGAGGATCGCCTCCGCGGCCAGGCGAAATTTCGCTCGCCCACCACGGCGTTCTGTTTCTCGACGAACTGCCTGAATTTCCCCGCGCCGCACTTGAAGCGCTGCGCGAGCCGCTTGAAACCGGCCGCATCACCATCTCGCGCGCTGCACGGCAGGCAGACTTTCCGGCGCGCTTTGCGCTGATCGCGGCGATGAACCCGTGTCCCTGCGGCCACGCCGGCTCGCCGTTGCGCGCCTGCCGCTGCAGCCCCGACGTGATCGCACGCTATCAAGGGCGGCTCAGCGGACCGCTGCTCGACCGCATCGATTTGCAGGTCGAGGTGCCCGCCGTCGCGCCACAGGTGCTGGCCGCAGCCCCCGATGGCGAACCCAGCGAAGCGGTGGCGTCACGCGCCGCACTGGCCCGACAGCGCCAGACCGCGCGGCAGGGTTGCAGCAACGCGCTGCTCGACAGCAAGGCGATCGATCGCCACGCGAGGCCCGATGACGCGGCCTCGCACTTCTTGCAAACAGCCGCGGCCCGGCTGGGCTGGTCGGCGCGCAGCCAGCACCGCGTGCTGCGCGTGGCGCGCACCATCGCCGACCTGGCGGGCGCAGAAGTGGTGGGCGTGGCGCACGTGGCCGAGGCGATTCAGTACCGGCGAGCGCTGGCGGTTGAGTGAGCGCCCCGCTCAGAGCAGCGGGGCCAGGGCCCTTTGCGCCTCGGTGCGCGACAGCGCGTTGCGCCGTGCCCAGTCAGCCAGCTGGTCGTCGCCGATCTTTCCGACATTGAAGTAGCTGGCCTCGGGGTGGGCGATGTAGAAACCGCTCACGCTTGCCGCCGGGGTCATGGCCCAGCTTTCGGTCAGGCCCATGCCGATGTCGGCGCAGTTCAGGGCCTCGAACATGGCCGCCTTGACGGTGTGGTCCGGACACGCCGGGTAGCCGGGGGCCGGGCGGATGCCGCGGTACTTTTCGGCGATCAGTTCGGCACTGCTGAGGTTCTCGTCGGCGGCATAGCCCCAGAAGTCCGTGCGCACGCGCTGGTGCATGCGCTCGGCAAAGGCCTCGGCCAGCCGGTCGGCCAGTGACTTGAGCATGATCGCGCTGTAGTCGTCGTGATCGTCGAGAAACTGCTTTTCCTTCTTCTCGGTGCCGATGCCGGCAGTCACCGCAAACAGACCGATGTGGTCAGCCACGCCCGATCCCTTGGGCGCGATGTAGTCGGCCAGGCAGCGGTTGGGCCGCATCACGCCATCGACCACCGGACGCACGGTTTGCATGCGCAGGCCGCGCCAGGTAAACAGCACCTCGGTGCGCGACTCGTCGGTGTAGATCTCGATGTCGTCATCGCCCACGCTGTTGGCCGGATACATCCCGATCACGCCGTTGGCGGTGAGCCAGCGGCCGTCGATCAGACGCTTGAGCATGCGCTGGCCGTCGCTCAGCACACGCCGCGCCGACTCGCCCACAATCTCGTCGGTGAGGATCGCCGGGTAGGCGCCGGCCAGATCCCAGGTCTGGAAGAACGGCGCCCAGTCGATGCACGCGGCGAGCTCGGCCAGGTCCTGGTTGCGGAACACCCTCCGGCCGATGAACTTGGGCTGCGGGGCCACATAGCCCGCCCAATCGATCGGCGTCTTGTTGGCGCGCGCGGCGGCCAGCGTGACCAGCGGCGTGGCCTTCTTGTCGGCGTGCTGCTCGCGCACCTTGTCGTAATCGGCCTTGAGCTCGGCGATGTACGCCGCCGCCTTGTCGTCGCTGAGCAGGTCGCTGCACACGCTCACGCTGCGGCTGGCGTCGGGCACGTAGACCACCGGACCTTCGTAGTGCGGGGAGATCTTGACCGCCGTGTGCACCCGCGAACAGGTCGCACCGCCGATCAAAAGCGGAATCTTCTTGTCCCGGAAGTACTCGTCGCGCTGCATTTCAGCCGCCACGTGCTGCATTTCCTCCAGGCTGGGCGTGATCAACCCCGACAGCCCGATGATGTCGGCGCCTTCAGCCTTGGCGCGCGCCAGGATGTCGTGGCAGGGCACCATCACGCCCATGTTGACGACCTCGAAGTTGTTGCACTGCAGCACCACGGTCACGATGTTCTTGCCGATGTCGTGCACGTCGCCCTTGACGGTGGCAATCACGATCTTTCCCTTGGCACGCGCCTCGCCGCCAGCTTCGATCAGCGCTTCCTTTTCCGCCTCGATGTAGGGCAGCAGGTGAGCGACCGCCTGCTTCATCACGCGCGCGCTCTTGACGACCTGCGGCAAGAACATCTTGCCTTGACCGAACAGGTCGCCGACCACGTTCATGCCGTCCATCAGCGGACCTTCGATCACGTGCAGCGGGCGGCCGCCTGTGGCCTTGATGCGCTGGTAGACCTCTTCGGTGTCAATGGCGATGAAGTCGTTGATGCCATGCACCAGCGCGTGGATGAGCCGTTCGTCGACCGTGCGCGGCTGCTCGGGCGTGCCACGCCAGGCGAGCCGGGCGGAGTCGTCCTTGGCCGCGCCCTTGGCCGACTCGGCCACCTCGATCAGCCGCTCACCGGCATCAGGGCGGCGGTTGAGCACCACGTCTTCGACGCGCTCGCGCAGCACCGGCTCGAGGTCGTCGTAGACGCCGACCATGCCGGCATTGACGATGCCCATGTCCATGCCCGCCTGGATGGCGTGATACAGAAACACCGTGTGAATCGCTTCACGCACCGGCTCGTTGCCACGGAAGCTGAAGCTCACGTTGCTCACGCCGCCACTGACCTTGGCACCGGGCAGGTTCTGCTTGATCCAGCGCGTGGCGTTGATGAAGTCGACGGCGTAGTTGTCGTGTTCCTCGATGCCCGTGGCAATCGCGAAGATGTTGGGGTCGAAGATGATGTCCTCAGGCGGGAATCCAACCTCGTCGACCAGGATGCGGTAGGCCCGCTGGCAGATGTCGATCTTGCGCTGACAGGTGTCGGCCTGGCCTTTTTCGTCAAACGCCATCACCACGGCGGCCGCGCCATAGCGGCGCACCAGCATGGCCTGGTGCATGAAGATGGCCTCGCCTTCTTTCAGCGAGATCGAATTGACGATGCCCTTGCCTTGGATGCATTTCAGGCCGGCTTCGATCACGCTCCATTTGGAGCTGTCGATCATGATCGGCACGCGGGCGATCTCGGGCTCGCTGGCGATCAGGTTCAGGAAGCGAACCATCGCCGCCTGACTGTCGAGCATCGCCTCGTCCATGTTGATGTCGATGATCTGCGCACCGTTTTCGACCTGCTGGCGCGCCACAGCCAGCGCCTGCTCGAACTCGTTGTTCAGGATCATGCGGGCGAAGGCCTTCGAGCCCGTGACATTGGTGCGCTCGCCGATGTTGACGAACAGCGAGCCCTCGCCAATGAGCACCGGCTCGAGCCCTGACAGTTTCATGGGCCCGATGGGCGCAGCGGCAAACAGTGCTTCTTTCATGGGCACAGATTGTGCAACGTGTCGTTCTTGTAACATGGGCTCAAACTCGGGGCGGCATCCGATCACAGCCATGCGCACCCCCTAAACACCGCCTCAACTTTCATCGAGACCCATGGCTGTTGTTTCGATTTCCATCGACTCGGTTCGCATCGACCAACCGGTTCCATTCGCCTTGCGAGATTCCGCGGGCATGGTCCTCGTGCCGCGTGGCGGCACCATAGGTACTGAAGAGCGGCGCCAGCAGCTGAGCGAGCGCGGGGTCTTCATCGACAACGCCGACTCCGAAGCCTTCAAGAAGGCTGTCGCTGGCAAGATGGATTCGATGTTTCGTGACAACGCCCGGCTCGGTGTCATCGCCAAAGCCGTGGACGAAATCGATGCAGACGCTGTGGAGCGGAACTTGGCCGCGCCGTCGCGTGTCGGCCGCACCGAGGCGCCTCCCACGTGGGATGGGCTGGCCGTCAAGATGGCCGCGGCGCTGCGAGAGCCTGCCACAAGCGATTTTCTCGAGCGCATCAACAGCATCGACAAGGATCTGTTGTCACTGCTGGCTGCGGGCGCGGATTCGGCGCTTCTGTCTCTCATCTACAGCGCCTCGACGGAAACCCACAAGTACAGCGCCCGCCACGCCTTGCTGGTGACTGTGATCGTCGAGCTTGCCGCCCGTCAGCTGGAGGCCTGGCCGCTTGAATGGCGCGCGCCGTTGCGCAAGGCTGCCATCACGATGAACCTGGCGATGACCACCTTGCAAGACCAGCTGGCGATCCAGGAGTCGAGCACATCGCCCTACCAGCGCGAGCAGATCGAGCAGCACGCCAAGAAGGGGGCGATCATCCTGGGCGATCTGGGCGTGACCGATGAGCTGTGGTTGAAGGCCGTGGAGCTGCACCACACCAGCCCGCCGGGACCGCTTGCCGAAATGGAGCCATCAGCGCAACTGGCCAGACTCATTCGTCGGGCCGACATGTTCGCTGCGCGGCTCAGCCCGCGCAAGTCTCGACAAGCGATGACGGCCACGGCTGCGGGCAGAGCGGCTTATCTTGATGAAAACCAGCAGACCGACCAAGCCGGCACGGCCATCATCAAGGCTGTTGGCATCTACCCGCCGGGCTGTTTCGTGAAGCTGGCGACCGGTGAAATCGCCATCGTGCTCAAGCGTGGTTCGCGCTCCAATGCCCCTTTGGTGGCCAGCGTGGTGGGCGGCAAGGGACTGCCGCTGTCCAACCCGATGCTGCGCGACACGCGCCATAAAGCCAACGAGGTCACTGGCACCGCCGCGCCCCACGAAGTGAGGGTGCGGCTGAGCATCGCCGATCTGCTCGCGATGTCCGCGTCAGCCGGCTGACGCTTCCACCAGGTCGCTGAACGGCCGGTCGTGCGGGGTGCGAGGGCGCCACGCCCCCACCCGTTTGGCAATCTGCTCGATGTGAGCCGGCGTGGTGCCACAGCAACCGCCAGCGATGTTGATGAAACCGCTGCGGGCAAACTCTTCCACCAGGCTGCCGGTGATGTCAGGGGTCTCGTCAAAGCCGGTATCGCTCATCGGATTGGGCAAACCGGCGTTCGGGTAGCAGCTGATGAACGTGTCACCCGCCACCTTGGACAGCTCCTCGATGTACGGACGCATCAAGGTCGCGCCCAGCGCGCAGTTCAGCCCCACGGCCAGCGGCCGGGCGTGACGAACGCTGTGCCAGAACGCCGTCACCGTCTGCCCCGAAAGAATGCGGCCCGAAGCGTCTGTCACGGTGCCGGAGATGATCACCGGCAGCCGCTCGCCGGTCGACTCCATGAGCTCGTCCAGCGCAAAGATGGCCGCCTTGGCGTTGAGCGTGTCGAAGATGGTCTCCACCAGGAACAGGTCGCAGCCGCCCTCGAGCAACCCGGCCGCCTGCTCAAGGTAAGCGGCCTTCAATTCGTCGAAGCTCACGTTGCGCGCCGCCGGGTCGTTGACGTCGGGGCTGATGCTCGCGGTGCGCGGCGTGGGGCCCAGCGCGCCGGCGGCAAAGCGAGGCTTGTCGGCGCTGCTGAAGCGCTCGCAGGCCTCGCGCGCCAGACGCGCAGCAACCACGTTCATTTCGCGCGCCACCGAAGCCAGGCCGTAATCGTCCTGGGCCACGCTGGTCGCGCCGAAGGTGTTGGTCTCGATGATGTCGGCGCCTGCGGCGAGGTACTGCTCGTGGATCTCCCGGATCACATCGGGGCGCGTGAACTGCAGCAGCTCGTTATTGCCCTTGAGGTCCTTGGGATGGTCCTTGAAGCGTTCGCCGCGGTAGTCGGCCTCGCCGAGCTTGTACCGCTGGATCATGGTGCCCATGGCGCCATCCAGGATGACGATGCGCTGACGAAGCAGCTCGGGCAGGCGCGCGCCGCGGGTGTAGGGCCGGATGTTCATGGGCCGATTCTAGGAACCGGCCGCGACCCGGCGTCAGGTCACGGTTGGCCGGGTTGGGTCGCCTTGAACAGCGAGTCGCGGAAATTCATCGTGCGCGGGCCCACATCGTCCATGGCCCACAGTGCCAGCGCCTTGGCCGACATCGGTTTGGCGAACAGATAACCCTGCAACTGATCGCAGCCGAACTCGCGCAGGATGCGGTTCTGCCCTTCGGTTTCCACGCCTTCGGCGACCACCTTCAGGTCCAGCGATTTGGCCAGGTTGATCACGGCCGCAGCGACCTTGCGCGCGTCTTCGCTCGTTTCGAGGTCGAGCACGAAGCTGCGGTCGATCTTCAGCTCGCTGGCGGGGAGCTTGCGCAGGTAAGACAGGCTCGAGTGGCCGGTGCCGAAGTCGTCAATCGAGATGCTCACGCCGAGCTTGGCCAGCTGGTGAAACACACGGATCGTTGTGTCGGTGTCTTCCATCGCCACCGTCTCGGTGATCTCGCAGGTGATCAAGCCGGGATTAACGTCGTTGTCGTGCAGGGCCCTGGCGATGCGATCGACCAGATCGGACTGGCGCAACTGGTGCACCGACAGGTTGATCGCCACACGCATGCGCAGCCCGGCGTCGCGCCAGGCGCGGATCTGACGGCAGACCTCGTCGATCAGCCAATTGCCCAGCTGGCAGATCAGACCGAAGCGCTCGGCCAACACAATGAACTCGACCGGGTTGACCATCCCGCGGCGAGGGTGCTGCCAGCGCATCAGTGCCTCGGCGCCGGTGATCTCGCCGGTGGGCGCGTGAATCTTCGGTTGATAGAAAAGCTCGAGCTCGCCCTGGGCCAGCGCCCGGCGCAAGTCACGCAAAACCTCGGCCTGGTCGCGGAATCCGTCCACCATGCGGGTCTCAAAGAAGCAGTAAGCCGCGCCGCCGGACGATTTGGCGAATCGCATCGCGGCGTCGGCGTGGGCAATCAGTGCCGATGCGCCGCCATCGTCGGGATACAGCGCGATACCGATCGAGCAGGTCACCGACGCCTCGCGCCCGTCGAGCAGGCATGGTTTGCCCAGGGAGACCAGAACGCTCGCGGCCAACTCCGCCGCGACCTTGGCGTCGGCATCGTTCGGTATCAGCATCAAGAACTCGTCCGCGCCCTGACGCGCCACCATGTGGGGCTGCGCCAGGCTGCGCAGCCGCGAGGCAACCTCCCGAAGCAACCGGTCACCGGTGCGATGCCCCAGCGTTTCGTTGATGCCCTTGAAACCATCGAGGTTGATCAGCAGCAGGCCCAACTTGGCATTCGTGGCATCGGCACGCTTGAAGGCCTGCGCCAGCATTCCCTCGAAGATCTGCCGGTTGGGCAACTCGGTGAGCGGGTCACGCAGCGACTGCGACTGCATCTCGGCGCGTGCGGTTTGGAGCGAAGCCTTCATCCGGGTGTCCATGTAGGACACCACCCACAGCATCACCAGCAGCACCACGGAGCCCACGCTGGCCAGCGCCTCGACGGTGCCCGAGGCCACGCGCCCGTCCAGTGGGACACCGGTCTGATGTTCGAGGCCTGCCGACTTCAGGATCAACGCCTGTGAAGCCACGAGCGACACGGCCAGCAGCAGCGCCGAAAGCGCCTGCCAGTGTTGGTGGTCGCGACGTTTGCCGCCCGTGAAGACCCACAGCGCCAGCGAACTGCCACCCCAGGCGATCGGCAGCGCCAGACCCACCCACAGCCATGTCCAGGCAATGCCCGGGCTGGGGCTGAGCGACAGCAGGAATCCCATCTCGGTGAGCACCATGCCCCCAGCGACAACGGCGCAGCCCATCAACGTGTCGATCGGTCGGCCGGGCCGGCCCGCCAAGGCAAGGCCCAGCGCCATGAACACCACAGCGGCCAGCCACGCAGCGAAAGTCAGCGCCGGGTGATACGCAAGCGGGTAAGGCAGGATGCGGTAAGACAACCCTAGGATCTGTGCGCCCCACAGCCCGGTGGCCAAAGCCAGCGCGCCGCCCAGCAAACGAAACCACCTTTCGCCTTGCGGACAAGCAGCAAGACCCCTGGCCAAATCCAGCGCCACGTAGGCCGCGAGCAACATCATCAGCACGCCAACGAGCGCCATCGGCATCACCTCGCGCACCTCGACGCGTGGTGGAACCGCCCACTTGCATCTGGGCCGGGAAAAGGCGTGGACTCAACTGCTGACATGCACACTCTATCCGCCGTTGGCACCGGAAATTGAGTCGCCCGAGTTACGCCAACGCCGAACTCAGTGCAGCACCACCGGCTGCTGCATCAGGGCTGCGTAGCGTTCGATGTAGGCGTCCATCTCTTCTTCCGAAGGGCCGGCCGGCCGCGTTTCGATCAGCGCCTCGACGCCTTCCTTGAAGCGCTCGGCCATCGAGCCCTGGATGAAGATCTCCCGGCGGGCCAGTTTGTCGACCAGTTCATAACCGCCATGACGGGCCACCTCGGCCGGCTCCGGCTGGGTGTCGTCGGCCGGCGCTTCGAACTGCACCACCACGTAACTGTCCGAGTTGTAGAGCATGTGCATCCGGTCACTCCTTGAATGGGCCCGCGACGGAGCCGCAAAAAATCACGCAGGAAATATTCCCGCCCTGACTCGAAGATGCGTCTGCCGTGCCGCGTTTCAAGGTGCAGCCGGGCTGTGTTGCTCGCGCAGCAGCATCTCGAGCACGTCGCCGTCGTCGCCCTGAGACAACTGCGCGCGCACCGGAAGGTGGTGGCGGGCCGGGTCCAGCCAGACATCGGCGAGCAGATCCTTGGGGCCCTGCGGGGCCCGCGTGAAGCGCAGCGTGCGCACCGGGCCGCTGCCGGTCTCGATGGTTTCGGCGCCCACGAAGGCAAAAGTCCACACGGCCACGTCGGCGCGCGCGCCCGACACCACCATCAGCACCTCGCCGCCGGTCTGCGCCCGCTTGGGCTCGGCGGCGACCACCGAGGGCAACTGGATCATCCAGCTCAGCCGGTCTTGTGAGCCTTCCGGCAGCGCGTACTCGTCGTGCGTGCTCGAGTAGGTGATCTTGTGAGCATCTCGCTGGAAGTTGGCCGCGCGCGCCGCACGGTGACCACGCTGGTCGGTGAAGCGCAGGGGTGCCAAGCCGGCCGCATCGAACCCGCCCTGGCTGGTCTGCGTCAGCACGTTGAAACCGGCCACACCCAGTTGCAAACGCATCTCGTAACGGCCCGGCGCCGGCCGCCAGCTCAACTCGCCCGAGCCGCTGAACATGCCGCGGCGGATGTCATAGGCCAGCACCGTGCCCGGCGGCATGCGGGTGCGGTAGACCGGCACGGTGCGCTCGACCTGGCGCAAGGCGGGTGCAGCCGGCTCGGGTGGCGGCGTCGCCGTGCCCTTGAGGTCACTGGCCACGGCGGGCTGCGTGCCTTCGCCATCGACACCCGAGGCCACCGGGGACGCCGGCCGCGACGTCTCAACGGCGACACGCTCGCTGGCCACGGGCTCGGCGCGCGGCTCAATGGCCGCTGCTGCCAGCCGGGTGGTCCGCGCGGGCACAGCGTCCGCCCGGGGCTCCTCAGCCGGCGCCAGCGGATCGGCGGCCACAGGCACCGATCGCACCTGAACGCTGGTAGCAGCCGGAGCACGAGCCGTTGGCCATTGCGGCGCGTCAAGCGGCATGCCCTCGAGCAGGCAGCCGTGCAACGTCAGCGCCACGGCTCCCAACAGCAAGAGCACACGGGCCGGAGGCCGGCCACGCGGTGAATCGGGGGGCGATGGTTGAGGCATGGGCGAATGCCGGCAGGCTCTCGGCGAGGGCAGGCTCCCGGTTGGAAATCATTATGCGACCGGGCCTGCAAACCACAGGGGCACAATCAAATGGCTTCATTTGCAGGAGACTTCTCATGGCCCACACCTCTGCCTTTCAGCCGTTCGCGCCTGGCTTCGACTTCCTTCAGGGTCTGGTGCAAAACGCCGGAGCCGCGATGCCGGGCATCGGCCAGTGGGTCGCTCCAACGCTCGACCCGCAAGAACTCGACAAGCGCATCCAGGAGTTGCGCACCGTGCAGTTCTGGCTGGAGCAAAACGCCCGCATGCTCGGCGCCACCATACAAGCGCTCGAAGTGCAGAAGATGACGCTGTCGACCCTGCGCACCATGAACGTGCAGATGGGCGATCTGCGCGACGCGCTCACGCCGCGTTCACCCGAGGCGGCGGCTCCTGCCCCGGCCGAGCCGGAGCCTGAGCCGGAACCTGATCCGGCCCCCGCTGCAGCGGCGCCAGCTCAAGCCGCTCCTGCCGCGGTGGATCCGATGCAGTGGTGGAACGCGCTGACCCAGCAATTCGGCGAGCTGGCCGCCAGCGCCGTCAAGGACATTCCGACCGCCACCGCCGCCGCCCGTGCGGCCACTCAGGCGAAGGCTGGTGGCAGTGCCAAGACCCCGAAGCCGGCAGCCCCGAAGGCGCCGGCGGTGCGCAAGAGGCCGATGCCACGCAGCACCAAGGCCGCAGCCCCACGCAAACCGCCCGGCCGCTGATCCGACATGAAGTTGTTCCTGAACGCGCACGCCACGCACCCCGACTGGCGCATGGCGCTGGCGCTGGCGACCGCGCAGTTGCAAGCCCAGCTCGGGCGCGATGACCACATCGATGCGCCGACCCTGGGCTGGCTTTACCTCAGTGACCACTACGCCGCGCACGCTGAACACCTGCTCGACGAGCTTCGGGCGCAATGGCCCGGCGTGGCCTGGGTGGGCTCGGTCGGTGTGGGCATTGCCGCCAATGGCGTCGAGTACTTTGACGAGCCGGCTCTGTCGCTGATGCTCGGCGACATCCCGCTAGCGCACTTTCGCGTGTTTTCGGGAGTGCAACCGCTGTCAGCGCCGCCAGCGTTTGCGGCGGTGGCCGCGCAGGTGCACGCCGACCCGGCAGCCCACGATGCGGCCGATCTGATCGGTGAGCTCGCCAGCCAGACCCGTTCGGGCCCGCTGTACCTGTTTGGCGGCTTGGCTTCTTCCCGCAACCGCAGCCTGCACATCGCCAATGGCGTGCTTGAAGGCGGGCTGTCGGGGGTGGCCTTCGACGCCAGCGTGCCGATGATTTCGCGGGTGACACAGGGCTGCCAGCCGGTGGGCCCGGTGCGGCGCATCACCGACGCCGAACGCAACCTGGTGCTCGCGCTCGATGGCGAGAGCGCGCTCGACTGCCTGCTGCGCGACATGTCGGCCGATGCGCTCGAGCCGCGCGAAGCGCTGCAGCGGCTGCGCGGCGTTCTGGTGGGCCTGAGCGATGCAGGCGAAGCCCCTGAGCGCGGCGGCAGCTTCGGCAGCGAGACGCGGGTGCGCAATGTGGTCGGCATCGACCCGAGCCGACGCGGCGTGGCGGTGACGGAGTTGGTCGAGCCCGGCATGCAGCTCGCGTTTTGCCAGCGCAACACCGAGGCGGCACGACGCGATCTGGTGCGCATTTGCACCGAGATCCGCGAAGAGCTCGAGCCGGAAGCGCTGGCACTTGAAACCGCGATGGAGTTGCGCGGCGACGACATCGACAGCGCACCGCACCCCGCGCGTCAGATCGCCGGCGCCATCTACGTGAGTTGCGCCGGTCGCGGAGGTCCGCACTTCGGCTCGCCATCGGCCGAGTTGGCGTTGGTGCGGCACGCGCTGGGTGACGTGCCGCTCGTGGGGTTTTTCGCCAGCGGCGAGATCGCCCACCGCCACCTGTACGGATACACCGGCGTGCTCACGGTGTTCACGGCTGGCGCGTCGGACAGCACCCCTACGCGATGACCACGGGCGCGCCCGTGGCGATCTCCCGCTCGCGGACCTGGGTCCGGGCCGCCCCAGGTTTCATCTGGCTGCTGGCCTGCCAGTACGCAGGCATCTGGCTGGCTGGCATCGCGCCGGTCGGGCTGCCGGGCACGGTGGTCGGCATGCTGTTGCTGCTGCTGTCGCTGACCTGGGCGCCGCTGCGCGAGCCGGTGCGATCGGCGGCCAACCTGCTGCTCGCGCACCTGTCGCTGTTTTTCATCCCGGTCAGCGTGGGCATCATGGTGCACGTGGGCCTGCTGTCGCAGTACGGCGGGCGCATCCTGATCGTGCTGGCACTGTCCACCTGGATCGGCATGGCGGTCACGGCCGTGGTGATGCGCCGGTTGCTGGTGCGCCCGGCGCCCTCGGTGCTGTCGTCGTCACACCTGGCAGGTGACTGACCCATGACGCTCGCATCTTCGATCGAGCACTGGCCCGCGCTGGCGGCCAGCCCCGCTTTCGCGGTACCGATCACCGTGGTCGCCTACCTGCTGGCCAACCGCGTCTACGAACGCTGCGGCCGGGCCTCGATGGCCAACCCGGTGTTGTGGTCGGTGGCCGCGCTGGCCGGGGCTTTTCTGCTCAGCGGCACGCCGTACCCGCTGTATTTCGCAGGCGCGCAGCCCATTCACTTTCTGCTCGGACCGGCCGTGGTGGCGCTGGCCTGGCCGCTGTGGGAGCGGCTGCATGAGCTGCGTCAGCGCGCCTGGGCGATCACGGCGTCCGCACTGGCCGGCGGGCTGGCCGGCGCGCTCAGCGCGGTGCTGATCGGCTGGGCGCTCGGATTGCCGCCCGAGGTGCTGCGCTCGCTGGCGCCCAAGTCGGTGACGGCGGCCGCGGCCATCAGCATTTCTGAGCAGATCGGGGGCATCGCCAACCTGACCACGCTGTTCACCTTGCTGACCGGCCTCATCGGCGCGCTCACGGCCAAGCCGCTGTTCGACGCGCTGGGCGTGGCCGCCATGCCGATTCGCGGCTTTGCGATGGGCACAGCGGCTCACGGCCTGGGCTCGGCGCGTGCGCTGCAGGTCGATCCCGACTGCGGCGCCTACGCGGTGCTGGCGCTGCTCATGCAGGTGGTGCTGGCGTCGGTGCTGCTGCCGTGGCTGGTACCGCCGCTGATGCGCTGGTTGCTCGCCTGAGATCACCGCACGGCCAGCACCGCGACCGGGCTCAGCGCACCAGGTGCCGGTAGGCCGCGGTCTCGAAATCCACGAACCCGGGGTACGACGACACATCGAGGAACGGCAGGATCTGCGAGCCCCAGTAGCCGCCGATGCCGTTTTGGCGGTCGATCCAGTAAAACAGGTTGGCCAGACCCGCCCACATCAGCGAGCCCGCCGGCCGACCTGAGGGCGCGGTCTCCTCGTTGACCTGGAATGTGTAGGCCCACGACTTGGGCAAGCCGGGGAAGAACTCGCCGGCGTTCGACAGCGACGGGATCGACGTCGCCCAGCCGCCAGACTTCAGAGAGCCGAGGCCGTTGCGGCACATGTGCGCCACCGTCTCGGGGTTGAGCACGCGGCCGTGTTCGCCGGCGCCGTCGTTGAGCACCATGCGGATGAACTTCATGTAGTCGGCCACCGTGGAATACAGCCCGTGACCGCCCATGTCCATCTCGGGCGGCTGCGGCAGCACCAGATCGGGCAGCGGCGTGAGCTTGCCGTCGGCGGCGCGGTCGTGGATGGTCACGCGGCGCGAGCGCATGGACGGCGTCATCACGAAACCGGTGTCGCCCATGCCCAGCGGCGCGAGCAGCCGCTCTTGCATGACCTCGCCCAGACGCTTGCCGCGCACCGCTTCGACCACCTTGCCGACCCAGTCGATGTTCACGCCGTAACCCCAGCGCTCGCCCGGATCAAACAGCAGCACCGTGCGCACCGACGCGAAGGTGCTCGACACGACCGACGGCACGCCCTTGGCGTTGCGGAACTTCAAATCGTCGGGGCTGAAAAATTCGTAGCTGAAGCCGGCCGTGTGAAGCATCAGGTCGTCGAGGGTGATGTCGCGCTTGGGTGCACGCAGCCGCGGCTGGCCGTCGGCATCGAAGCCCTCGAGCACCTGGATTTCGGCGATCTCGGGGACGTACTGCTTCACCGGGTCGGCGAGGCGCACGAGACCTTCTTCGACGAGCTGCATCAGCGTCACGCCGGTCAGCGCCTTGGTGGTCGAGAAGATCGCCATCACCGAGTCGGTGGTCATGGGCGCGTCGCTGCCGAGCGCGCGCTTGCCGGCCGCGCCTTCGTAGAGGTTGCGCTGGCGGTCGGTCACCATCGCAACCACGCCCGGCGCACCACCGGCCGAGCCCACGGTGTTGGCGAGCACCGTGTCGGCGGCCTGCTTGAACTGTTCGTGCATCTGAGTCTCCTGATGTTTTGCGGGCGTTTTGTGGGGATCGTCGGTGCGCGGCCCGGTCGCGCGAAAGCGGACCGACTCTAGGACATTCGGTGTGTCTTGCGGCCATGGACAATCCCGCCTCCCGCGCCGCTCGTTCGAGCCGCGCCGCCTCCCCCTTCACCTCGAAAGTAGCCTCGCTTGTTCAAGAACCTGACGGTGTATCGCGTGGGGCCCGAGTGGTCGACCACGCTGGAACAGATCGAAGACGGCCTGGCGGCCGCGCGTTTTGCCGAGTGCGGCGCCACGCAGATGCAGTCGGCCGGCTGGATCGCGCCGCGCGGCACCGAGCACGCGCCGCTGGTCGAATCGGTGGGCGGCCAGTGGCTGATGGCACTGATGATCGAACGCAAGGCGCTGCCCTCGGCAGTGGTCAAGCGGCGCACCGACGAGCTGGTTCAGCACGTCGAGCACAGCAGCGGACGCAAGCCCGGAAAGAAGGAAACCAAGGAGCTCAAGGAGCAGGCCACGCTCGAACTGTTGCCGATGGCCTTCACCAAGCGCGCCACGCTCAAGGTGTGGATCGACGAGCGCTCGCGGCTGCTGATGGTCGACGCCAGCAGCACCACGCGCGCCGGCGAGGTGGTCACGCAGCTGATCAAGTCGCTGCCCGGCCTCACGCTCACGATGCTGCAAACGACCGAATCAGCCGCGGTGGCGATGTCGCAATGGCTGCTCAGCGGCGAGCCGCCGGCGGCGTTCACGGTGGACCGTGAATGCGAGCTGAAGTCGGCCGACGAGATGAAATCGGTGGTGCGCTACGCCCGCCACCCGCTCGACATCGACGAGGTGCGCCAGCACATCGCCAGCGGCAAGCAGCCCACGCGGCTGGCACTCACCTGGCAGTCGCGCGTGTCGTTCGTGCTGTCGGAAACCGGCCAGATCAAGAAGATCGATTTCCTCGACTTGGTGTTCGAGAACCACCGCGCAGACAGCCGCGATGACAGCTTCGACGCCGATGCCGCCATCGCCACGGGCGAACTGGTCAAGCTGATCCCCGACCTGATCGACGCGCTGGGCGGCGAGATGAGGCTGGGTGATGCTCAGGCGCTGCCTGGAGCCACAGCGCCTTCGGCAGCGCCCCACTGAGCGTCACACCAGCGCGCCACTGCCTCACGCTCGGTGAGCGTGAAGTGCAAGCCGAGCTTGCTGCGCCGCCACAGCACGTCGTCGGCCGAGCGCGCCCACTCGCAGCGGTGCAGGTGGCGCAGCTCGGCTTCAAACAAGCCCGGGGCGACCTCGGCGCCCAGGCCGTCAGGCCCGAGCACGCGCCCGGCGCGCGAGCCGTAGGCGCGTGCCCAGCGCTGCATCAGCGCTTCAGGCAAGTCGGGATGGCGCCGCGCAAGCTCCGCGGCAAAGCGCGCGAAGTCGGCGTCGGGCTGCACCGGCGTGCCGATGAACTCGCTGAAGTCGCCGCCGGGCAGCACGGCGCTGGCCGTCCACGCGCCACGCTCGATGTGCAGCGGCGCGGCCAGCAGGTCGGCCGCCTCCTCGGCCAGCTTGCGAAAGGTGGTGAGCTTGCCGCCCCACACCGACAGCACCGGCGCGCCGGCCACATCGAGCTCGAGCGCGTAGTCGCGCGTGACCGAGGCCGCATCGCCCGAGCCGTCGTCGAGCAGCGGGCGCACGCCGGCATAGCTCCAGACCACGTGGGCCGGCACCACCGCCTTTTGAAAGTAGCGGCTGACCTGCTCGCACAGGTAGGCGATCTCGTCGGCCTCGATGTGCAACGCGCCAAGCGCACCGTGGTGCTCGACCTCGGTGGTGCCGATCAGCGTGAAGTCGCGCTCGTAGGGAATGGCGAACACCACGCGTTTGTCGGGCATTTGCAGCAGGTAGGCGCAGTCGTGGTCGAACAATCTGGGCACCACGATGTGGCTGCCCTTGACCCGCCGCAGCGCGCGCACCTGGGGCGCATGCGCCTGCTCGCCCAAAAACTGCGCCGCCCACGGGCCGGTGGCGTTGACCAGCGCGCGTGCGCTCAATCGCAGCGTCGCACCGGCCGCGCTTTGCAGTTGCACCTGCCAGCGATCGGCGCCGCGCTGCGCATCCACGCAGCGCCAGCGCGTGAGCACGGTGGCGCCGCGCTCGGCCGCGTCCACCGCAGCGAGCACCACCAGCCGGGCGTCATCGGCCCAACCGTCGGCGTATTCAAAGCCCTGGCGAAAGGCCGGCTTGAGAGCCAAGCCGGCCGGATGGCGGCGCAAGTCGATGCCGCGCGAAGCGCCCAGCCACTCGCGCCGCGCCAGGTGGTCGTACAAGAACAGCCCGACACGGATCAGCCACGCCGGGCGCGATGCCGCGCTGTCAGGGTCGTGCGGCATCACGAAACGCAGCGGCCACAGGATGTGCGGCGCGCTGCGCAAAAGCCGCTCGCGCTCGGCCAACGCCTTGCGCACCAGCGCGAACTCGCCGTGCTCGAGGTAGCGCAGCCCGCCGTGGATCAGCTTGGTCGACGCCGACGAGGTGTGCGAGGCCAGATCGTCCTGCTCGCACAGCACCACGCGCACGCCGCGCCCGGCCAGATCGCGCGCGATGCCCACACCGTTGATGCCGCCGCCGACCACCAGCACATCGCATTCGGCGGGAAGGTCGGGGTTGGCGGCTGGGGCTTCGCGGCAGTCGGTCACGGCAGGCAATCTCGAGAGGGATTGGGCAACAGCGTGGCGCCGCAACGGCGGCCACCGGGACAACAATGCGCCGATGATGCCCCGCGCGCCGCACCCACCGCGCGAGGCCTGTGCGGCCACCGACCGAGGCACCCGAGATGACGTCAGCCACCCACCTCCTCGCGCTCGATCAGGGCACCTCCAGCTCGCGCAGCATCGTGTTCGATGCCCGTGGGCGCGTGGTGGCGATGGCGCAGCGCGAATTCGCGCAGATCTACCCGCAGCCCGGCTGGGTCGAGCACGACCCGCTCGAGCTGTGGGCCACTCAGCTGGCCACCGCGCGCGAAGCGCTGGACAGCGCCGGTCTGGCCGCGTGCGACATCGCCTCGATCGGCATCACCAACCAACGCGAGACCACAGTGGTGTGGAACCGGCGCACCGGCGTGCCGCTGCACAACGCCATCGTCTGGCAGGACCGGCGCACCACGCCCGCGTGCGACGCCTTGCGCAACGCCGGGTTCGAGGGCACCGTGCGCCAGCGCACCGGGCTGCGGCTCGACCCGTACTTCTCGGGCACCAAGCTCAAGTGGATCCTCGACCACGTGGCCGGCGCGCGCGCCGCCGCCACGCGTGGCGAGCTGGCCTTCGGCACGGTCGACTGCTGGCTGCTGTGGCAACTGACCGGCGGCGCGGTGCACGCCACCGACGTGAGCAACGCCTCGCGCACGCTGATGCTCGATGTGCACACCAACCGGTGGGATCCCGGGCTGCTCGCCGCGCTCGACATTCCTCCGGAGTTGCTGCCCGTGGTGCACCCGTCCAGCCACGTCTACGGCCACACGGCGCGCGCGCTGTTTGGCGCGCCGATCGCCATCGGCGGCATCGCAGGCGACCAGCAGGCCGCGCTGTTCGGCCAGGGCTGCTTCACGCCGGGACTGGCCAAGAACACCTACGGCACCGGCTGCTTCATGCTGATGCACACCGGAGGGCAGTTTCAGCAAAGCGCCAACGGCCTGATCACCACCAGCGCGGCACAGGTGTCTGCCACGCCCGAATTTGCGCTGGAGGGCAGCGTGTTCATCGGTGGCGCGGTGGTGCAGTGGCTGCGCGACGGACTGCGTGCCATCGAGCGCAGCAGCGACGTTCAATCGCTGGCCGACAGCGTGAGCGACAGCGGCGGCGTGACGTTCGTGCCGGCCTTCACTGGTCTGGGTGCACCTTACTGGCAGCCCGATGCGCGCGGCGCCATCGTCGGCCTGTCACGCGGCAGCAGCGTGGCGCACATCGCCCGCGCGGCGCTGGAGAGCATCGCCTTTCAATGCGCGGCACTGCTGCAAGCCATGAGCCGAGACGCTTTGGCCGCCGGCGGCCAGCCCCTGGCCGAGCTGCGCGTGGACGGCGGCGCTTGCGTCAACGATCTGCTGATGCAGTTCCAGGCCGATCTGCTGGGCATCCCGGTGGTGCGCCCGCAGGTCATCGAAACCACGGCGCTGGGTGCGGCGCACCTGGCCGGTCTGAGCTGCGGCCTGTACGACAGCGTGGCCGCCCTGGCCACCCAGTGGCGGGCCGAGCGCACTTTTTGTCCGCAAATGCCCCGCGATCAGGCTGCCGAGCGCATGGCGCACTGGGAGCACGCGGTGCGGCAGACGGTGGCCGGCTGAGGCAGCCACGGGCGGTTGCCGTGGCCCATGGCCATCAAAACGAAGCGATCAGCCCAACCGCGCAAACGCCTCGGCGAAGACTTCGGCGGCGTCGGGCATGTCGAAGGCTTCGAGGTTGAGGTGGTGCACCTTCTCGATGAAAAAGAAGACCATGAAGCTGTCGAGCGGGGCCTGCACCGGATCTTCGGGGTCGTTGATCAGGTGGGTCCCTTTTTCGCGCAGCTGGGCGATCGCCTCCGGGAACTTGGCGGTGATGAAGGCCAGCTCTCTTTCGTTGAGCAAAAACTCAGGCAGCAGGACCCGGGGCTCGGAGCTGGGTTCAGCGTCGGCGTCGAATTCGAATGGGTTCATGGTGGGCTCGTGTGTGGGTCGTTGATGGGCTGGCGCGCGCTGTGGCCGATCGATGCCCGCAGGCGCCCGGACTCGAAATTCTAGGCAGCGCCGGCGCCCGGCGCGCGTTTGGGGTCCGGCGTCTGACGCACCTTCAAGGAGACCTGGGCGCGGCGGCCGGCGGGAGCTCGGATTCGGATCGGGTGGGACTCCACCTGGCCTTACTGCCGCACCGCCTCGATCTGGATGACCAGCCGGATGGTGTCGGGAATGCCGGGCAGGCCGTAGGTCATGCCGTAGGCGCTGCGCTGCAGGTTGCCTTCAAAGTCGCCGCCGCACACCTCGCGCTTGAACATGGGGCTGTCGTAGCAGTTGAAGTTCGTGGCGTTCAGCGTGATCGGCTGGGTCTTGCCCAGCAAAGTGAGCGTGCCCGACACGGCGCTGACCTTGTCGCCGTCGAAGCTGAATTTGTCGCCCACGAACTTGGCGGTGGGGAATTCCTTCACCTTGAGGAAGTTGTCGCTGCGCAGGTGACCGTCGAACAGCGCCAGGCCGCTGCTGATGGACGCGGTGTCGATGGTGATCTCGGCGTGACCGGACTTGGCCGCGCGGTCGAGCGTGATGGTGCCCTCCTTCTTGTCGAAGCGGCCGCGGTTGGTCGAGGTGCCGAAGTGACGGGCCTCGAAGGTGACGTAGGTGTGCATGGGCTCGACGGCGTAGGTCACGCTTTCGGCCCGGGCGAGCGAGGCGGCGGCAAGCAGCATCGCGGCCGCGGCAAGCGGGGTCAGGGTGTTCATGGGCACTCTCCTGGAGGGGTGGGGGTTGAAGAATCGACTGGTGCGCCTCACAGCGCGGCCACGCCGCTCAGCGCGAGCATGAACTTGACCTGCACGTCGTTGGCGATGAGGTCGGTGTCGGTCCAATCACCGTCGCCCACCTTGAAGTCCAGTCGCCGGACCGTGAAGGCACCGGTGGCGGTGGTGGTGCCGCCGGACTGTGCCAGGGCGACGTTCACGCTCATGGGCCGGCTGCGGCCTTTGAGGCTGAACGTGCCCACGACCTCGATGCGCCCCGGCCCGGCGGGCGTGATGGCGCTGGAGGTGAAGGTGGCCTGCGGAAATTTCTTGACGTCGAACCAGTCGGGTTGACGCAGCTCGGCTTCGGTGTCCGTGCTGCCCAGCGTCGCACTGGCCAGGTCGACGACGAACACGATCCTGGCGGCGGCGAGCTGCTTGGGGTCCAGCGCCACTTGCGCATCGAAGCTGCGAAAGCGTCCCTCGACCGGCGAGCCCATCTGGCGGCTGACAAAACTGATCTCGCTTTGGGCCGGCAGCAGCTTTTGCTGAGCCCGAGCGAGCGTTGGAGCCAGCAGCGCGCCCAGCGCCACCGCGAGCGACCCGAAAACACGAGCCGACCGCTTCATGGGCTCAGCCGCGACCCGGCCTCATGCGATCGATCAGACCGTCGCGGTCGATGAACTGGTGCTTGAGCGCCGCGGCGATGTGCAGCCCTGCGATCACCACCAGCGCCCAGGCGACGGTCTCGTGCAGTTCCTTGAGGTCGTCGGCCAGCGCCTTGTCAACCGGCACGAAGTCCGGCAACGGCAACACCCCGAACCACACGATCGGATGACCGGCGGCAGAGCTGTAGGCCCAGCCGACCAACGGCACAGCAAAGAACAGCGCGTACAGCGCCAGATGCATGAGCTGCGCTGCGCGCAGTTGCCACACCGGCATCGGCACCTCGGCGGGCGGGCGGTGCGTCAGCCGCCACAGCAACCGCAAGCCCGACAGCGCAAGGATGGTGAGGCCACCCCACTTGTGCCAGGTGATAAGCCGCACAGCCTCAGGCGACGGCGCCAGATCGGCCACGTAAAGCCCGAGCGCAAAGGCGCCGAAGATGGCCAGCGCCAAAAGCCAGTGCAAGGCCATGGCGGTGCGTGTGTAGCGAACAGGGGCATTGGCGGTCATGTGGGCCTCTCGTGATGTCGCGCTTGTGGTTTCAGTATCTGGATCATGCCTGCCTCGGTCGCAGAATCGGGCGTTGCGAATTCAAACAGGTCAGGCTTGCCATGCACGTGATCAGCGTCAACACCAGCAGCGCGCGTGCGCTGGACATCGACGGGCGAGAAGTGCTGACCGGCATCGGCAAGCGCGGCGTGGCCGGTCCCGTCGAGGCACACGCGATGGGTTTGGCCGGGGACGAACAGGCCGACCTGTCGGTGCACGGCGGGCTGAGCAAGGCGGTCTACGCTTACCCGGTGGAGCACTACCCGTTTTGGCAAACGGTGCGCGCGCAAGCGGGTGTGGCTGCTTGGGGCGAGCCCCTGCCGCACGGTTTCATGGGCGAGAACCTCACCCTGAACGGTCTGCTCGAAGCCCAGGTCTGCGTGGGCGATGTGCTGCGCTTTGCGAACTGCGAGCTGGCGGTGAGCGAGCCGCGCTTTCCGTGCTTCAAGTTCAACGCCGTGATGGGCTTCAACTAGGCCAGCAAGCTGATGGTCTCGAGTGGCTGGTGCGGCTTCTACCTGGCGGTGCGCGTGCCCGGCACGCTGGCCGCCGGCGAGGCGTTCGACCTCATCCACGGCCCGCGCGACGTGGGCATTGCCGAACTTTTTGGCTCGCGCCGGGCCGCGCATCGCTGAGGGTCGCGATCAGGACGCCGCAGCGTCGAGCGGCGGGTAGTCGATGTACCCCTTCGCGTCACCGCCGAACATGGTGGCGGCGTCCGGCACGGCGAGAGGCGCGTCGTCGCGCAGGCGGCGCACGAGGTCAGGGTTGCTGATGAACGGCTTGCCAAACGCGATCGCATCGGCGCGGCCGCTGCCCACCGCCTCGATGGCCATGGCGCGGTCGTAGCCGTTGTTGAGCAGCCAGGTGCCTTGTGGATGGGCCTGCTTGTAGATGGCGTGCAGTGCGTCGTAGTCGAAGGGTGCGAAGTCGCGCGGCCCGCCGGTCGAGCCCTCGATCAGGTGCATGAAGGCCAACTCAAGAGGCGCGAGCTGGCTCATCAGGTGGTTGAACAGGCCTTGCGTGTCACTGTCGAGGCCGGCGTCGTTGAACGGCGTGACCGGGCTCAAGCGGATGCCGCAGCGATCGGCGCCGATCTCGTGGGCCACCGCCTGCATGATCTCGACGACCACGCGGCAGCGGTTGGCGATGGAGCCGCCGTAGGCGTCGGTGCGGTCGTTGATGCTGTCACGCAGGAACTGGTCGAGCAGGTAGCCGTTGGCGCCGTGCACCTCGATGCCGTCGAAGCCCGCCTCGATGGCATTTCGAGCGGCTTGGCGGTAGTCGGCCACCAGACGCGGCATCTCGTCGGTGCGCAGCGCGCGCGGCGCGGACACATCGACAAAGCCTTCGTGGGTGAATGTCTTGGCCACGGCTGCACGTGCGGTGGAGGACACGGGCGCGTTACCCCCCAGCAGCGACACATGCGAGATGCGCCCCACGTGCCACAACTGCAGCGCGATCTTGCCGCCGGCCGCGTGCACCGCGTCGGTGACACGGCTCCAGCCGGCCACCTGCTCGGGCGTGTGGATGCCAGGCGTGGCGATGTAGCCCTGGCCTTCGGCACTGATCTGGGTGGCTTCGGCCACGATCAACCCGGCACTGGCGCGCTGCGCGTAGTACCGGGCCATCATTTCAGTGGGTGCCTCGTTCGCGCCAGCGCGGTTGCGCGTGAGCGGTGCCATGACGATGCGGTTGGCGGCAGCGATGCGGCCGATGTTGACGGGGTCAAACAAGGTGTTCATGGTGGTGGCCTGGAGAAAGTTCGGTCGTGAATGGCGATATGCGGCTGGATCAGAAGCCTTCAAGCACGATCTTGCCGCGCGTCGTGCCGCTTTCGATCTGGGCGTGCGCGCGCTTGAGATGGGCCGCGTTGATGGTGCCGAAGTGCTCGGTCAGGGTGCTGCGCACGCGCCGGGCATCGACCAGATCGGCCACTCGGTTCAGCAGCTCGTGCTGCGCTTGCATGTCGGCGGTGTGGAACAGCGAGCGCGTGAACATCAACTCCCAGTGCAGCGACAGGCTCTTGCGCTTGAGCTGCAACACATCGAGCGGCGATGCCGGGTCATCGATCAGCGCCAGCTTGCCCTGTGGCGCCAGCAACTCGATGAGCTGATCCCAGTGCTGCTCGGTGTGCGTGAGGCTGGCCACGTGGGTGATCGGCGCGATCTGTGCGGCATCGACCAGCCGCTTGAGCTGCGCGGCCAGTGGCTGGCGGTGGTCGATCACGTGATGCGCGCCGAGCTCGCTCACCCAGGCCTGCGTGGCCGGGCGTGATGCGGTGGCCACCACACTCAGCCCGGTGAGCTGGCGCGCCAGCTGGATCAGGATCGAGCCCACACCGCCCGCTGCGCCGATGATCAGCAAGGTGCCGCGGGTTTGCGGCGTGACACCGAAGCGCTCGAACAGCAACTCCCAGGCGGTGATCGCGGTCAGCGGCAGCGCGGCAGCCTGGGCGTCGGACAGCGTGGTCGGT
>CANBSV010000028.1 GCA_947372225.1 Burkholderiales bacterium
GCCGAGATCACGATGACCGGCAGGTCGGTCAACCGGCCCTGCGCCTTGAGGTGCTGCAGCACCTCGAAGCCGTCCATCTCCGGCATCATGATGTCGAGCAGCACCAGATCAAAGCTGCGCCGTTCGATGGCAGCGAGCGCCTCGCGACCGTTGGTGGCCTGCTCGATGGTGCCGATGCCCAGGCGGATCAGCCGGCGCTCGAGGATGTCGCGGTTTTCGGCGATGTCATCGACGACAAGGACGCAGGCGGTTTGCGGGTTCATGGGCGGGCTCGCGGATCGGAAGGTTTCAGAGGCGGGCCGGTCGGGCGTCAAGCGCCCAACGGCGCGGCGTCGATCAGGGCGAGCAACTCATCGGCAACGGCCAACACCCCTTGAAGATCACTTGCCGCCGCGTCCTGGCCCTCGTCGCGCCAGTCGTCGAGCAGCATGTCGCCGTAACCCTTGACGGCGTTGAGCGGGGTGCGCAAGTCGTGCCGCAGGTGAGCGAGGGCCGAGCGCCACTGCTCGGGCTGTTCTTGCGCCAGCCGTGCCGATTCGGCGAATTGCTCGACGAGCGCCTTGAGCCGGGCACTGGCGGTACGAATGCGCTCGAGGTCTGCGGCGGCGCCGACCAGGCCCGAGGCCGCCGATCTCACGACCAGCGCATCGATCAATTGGCCCATGGCCGCGCTGGGTGCGTGCAACGCACGGCACATCTGAGCGGCCTGATGGGCTGCCTCGAGCGATTGCGCTGCACTCAGGCCGGCCGGGAGGTCGTTCATGGCGCGAACACGCCGCTCAACCGGTCTTGCCAGGCATCAGCGCTTCGATCTTGCCGATGAGGCGATCGAGCTCGATCGGCTTGGTGTCGTAGTCGTCGCAACCGGCGGCCAGCGCCTTTTCGCGGTCGCCCGCCATCGCGTGCGCGGTCAGCCCGATCACCGGAATGTGGCGGGTGGCCTCGGCGGCCTTGATGCGCCGCGTGGCCTCCCAGCCGTCGATCACCGGCAGGCTCATGTCCATGAGGATCAGGTCAGGCTGCGCCGAGGTGGCCATCTCGACGCCTTCGCCGCCGTCGACCGCCATCACGATCTCGAAGCCGCGCCGCAGCAAGCGGCGAGACAGCATGTCGCGGTTCATTTCGTTGTCTTCGACCAGCAGCAGTTTCACGTGTCCCATGCCCCTGAAAAGTGACGCACCCGGCTGGCGTCAGATGACGAAGTCCGTCCTGGCCGGTGGACGCTCGCGCAGTGCCTGCCGAACTTCGAAAACCAGATCGCGTGCGTTGCCCAGGCCTTTGGCGATCACCGCACGGGCGTGATCGTTCAGCCACTCGCGCTCCTGCGCCGACAAGTCCTTGGCTGTCACCACCACCACCGGAATGCCCTGCCACACGGGGTGCTGGCGCAGTTGCTCGAGCAGCATGAAGCCATCCATCTCGGGCATCATTAGATCGAGCAGGATCAGCGAAGGCGGCTCGTGGCTCGAAAGCCACTCGATCGCGTGACGGCCGTCGTGGGCCTCGAACGCCTCGATGTTGAGTTGGCCCATCTGGCGCGCGGCCAGTTCCCGACACTGCGCATCGTCATCGACGATCAGGATGGTGGCCGCGTCGTCGAGCAAGTGGTTGAGCATCATGCCCAGCCGCGAGCGGTCCACCGGCTTGGTCATGAAGTCGCTCGCCCCCAGCGATAGTGCAAAACCACGATCGGCCGACACCGTCACCACGATCACCGGGATGTCCGCGAGATCGGGATCGGACTTGAGCGCCGTGAGCACCGACCAGCCGTCCATGCGAGGCATCATGATGTCGAGCGTGATGGCCGCAGGCCGCAACGTGCGGGCCATCTCGAGCGCCGCCTCGCCGCCGTCGGCCTCGACCACGCGCCAGCCTTCCTTGCGCAGGACGATGGCCATCAGCTCGCGCGAGGCCGGATCGTCGTCGACCACCATCACCAGCGGCGCGTTGGTCGATTCCGGGGTGTCGGCGGGCGCAGCGACCGATGCCACCGGCACCGCGCCTGGGCGACGGCTGGGCAGGACCATGGTGAAGGTCGAGCCAGCGCCAGCGATGCTTTCCACCCGGATGGCGCCGCCCAGGAGCTCGCAGAAGTGGCGGGTGATCGCCAGCCCGAGCCCGGTACCGCCGTAGCGCTTGGTGGTGGACGCATCGGCCTGGGCGAATGGCGCGAACAGCTTGTCGAGTTGCTCGGGCGTCATGCCGATGCCCGTGTCCTGGACCTTGAAGCTCACCGGCGCATCGGCCAGCGACGCATCGCGCTCGAGCGTGAGGGTGACCGTGCCGCCCGACGTGAACTTGGTGGCGTTGCTCAACAGGTTGAGCAGGTTTTGCTTGAGCTTGGTGCGATCCGAGTACAGCGAGCCGATGTCCGCAGGACAAACCAGCTGCAGCGTGTTGTCGTTCTTGGCCACCAGCGGCTTGACGATCGACTGGATCTCGCCAAGCAGGCTGGGCAGATCGACGTCCTCGAGGTAGAGGTCCATCTTGCCGGCCTCGATCTTCGACAGGTCGAGGATGTCGCTGATCAGGTTGAGCAGGTGCCGACCGGCGGACTGGATCTTGGCCAGGTCGCGCGTGTAGTCCTCGAGCGCATCGTCTTCGGCCATTTCCTGAAGGATCTCGCTGTAGCCGATGATGGCGTTGAGCGGCGTGCGCAGCTCGTGGCTCATGTTGGCCAAGAAGGACGACTTGGCCAGATTGGCGGCTTCGGCCTGGGCCATGGCGGCCTCGAGTTCGATCTGACGCCGCTTGAGCAGCTCACGCTGCACTTCGCCTTCTTGAGACAGCCGCTCCCGCTCGACGATGCTTTGCCTGAACATCTGCAAGGTCGCGGCCATCGTGCCGATCTCATCGTGCCCGGCCGGCGGAATGGGTGTGGCAAGGTCACCGGCGGTGATGCCGTTCATGGCCAACACGACGCGCTTGAGCGGCACCAGGATCGAGCGCAGCACCACCCAGGTCACAAGCACGCCCAAGGTGACCGCCAGCCCCACGGTGATCAGCGCCACCTGGGTGGTCTGATCGGTCGTTGCCACCATCTCGGTGCGCGCCGAAGACGCCTCGGCGCTCAGCTGATCGACCAGCGCACCGAGCTGGGCATCGATCACGGTGCCGTGCTGGCGGGCCTCGGCAAAAAAGGTGTTGCCGATGACGCGTTTGTCGTCGGTGTAGGCGTCCACTGCCTGAGCGCCCGATGCGGCAAAGGCGGCCACCTCGTCCTTGAGCTTGGCGACCAATTCGGGCTTGCTGGCGGCCAACTCGTCGAGCTGTCGGGTCAGGCGGTCGTGGGTCGCGTTTGAATTGAGCTCGGACTGGCGCAACAGGCTCACTGCCAGATCGGTGACCCAGTAGCGGTAATCGCCGAACGTGTTGCGGATGTCGCTGACCAGATCGATCTGGCGGGCGAGCTCGGCGTTGCGCGTGGTGAGCCGGGCGTTGCCCGACATGGTGGCAGTCAGGTAGGCCGTGGTGGCGATGAGCCCGAATATGAGCATGCCCGACAGGAGCAGCACCCGCGCCTTGATGCTCAAGGACTCGAGCATGCGGGACTCGAGCCGAAAGACCGCGGGGGCTGCCGGCATCAGCGGAACAGCGTCACGCTGATCACGCCACCGAGGTCACCCTCGCTGGCACCCTCCTTGGGGTAGCCGGTGACGTCGATCTGGCCCTTGGGCCCGCCATGGCAGCTCAGGCACGACGCCGCGTAGTACTCGGGCGACGCAAAGCGGAATGCCTCGCGGCCCTGATTCGAGACCGTGTCGGACACCATCTGACCCTTGGGCCAATCGGCGGCCAGCAGCTTGTCACGGATGGTCTTGGCCTCCCACTCGTCAGGACGAGACTTGCGGTTGCGGATCAGCGGCTCGGGCGCGGTGACCTTCACGACGGCGTCTTCGGACGCGCGCTTGGCGAACGCTTCGTTGATGAGCCGGGCGACGGTCGAAGGGATGAATCCCTTGAAGGCCACACCGGTCTGGTTGAGGGTCGCCTGATTGGCGTCGATGACTTCGACGATGGCGTCTTGCTGAGCACGCAACAGCCGCGCATGGCGCGATCCGGCGGGGATGCTCTTCGGATCCACCTGGGTGGCTTCCTTGTAGATCGTCAGCGCATCGGCCAGCACCTTCTTGCCGGTCAGGCCCTTGTCGCCAATGGCCGGGTCGTTGATCAGTGCCTGATTTCGCGAGATCACCGTGCGAGCGGCACGAAGCATGGCGGTCAGGCTGCGCGCGATGACCACATCGTCTTCGCGCTCGAGGGCGTGGCCCATGGCGGGGGTGATGGCCATCAGGCAAACCAGCACGCGGATTGACCAGTTCTTGAAGCTCGGCATTCTTCCCCCTGTGAAACGACCCCGGCGATGGCCGACGATTGTGCATTGGCGTGCATCGGGAGCATTTTGCGTACCAGCGACGCCAAGTGCCGTGGGGTATTCTGGTGGGACAGCGTCAGGGGACGCTTGAACACCGTTTCAGCATGCGCCGAATCGTCTATCTCAGCACCGCCACCCGACTCATGTCAGACACCGAACTGCTGGAGGTGTTGCGCGTGTCGCGCGAGAACAATGCCCGCGATGGAGTGACCGGGCTGTTGCTGTACTCGGGAGGCAACTTCATTCAGTTGCTCGAAGGCGACTCCGATGCCGTGTCCGCCGTGTGCGCACGCGTCGAAAAGGATCCGCGGCACCACCGAATGCTGATCATGCTGGACGACGAATCGGCGGAGCGGTTGTTTCCCGACTGGTCGATGGCATTTCGGCCGGCCAGCAGCCTGAGCGCCGAGCTGAAGCAGGACATCGCGGATTTCATCGCTCAGGCGCCCGATGAAGCGGCCACCAGAGACGGACGGCGCGCACTGCGCCTGATCAACAACTTCGTTCAATCGATGCGCTGAGCCGTCACTGCACGGCTCAGACGCGGTGCGGCAGACGCGGCGGTCTACTTGGTCACGGCGGGAGCGGGTACCTGCCGGTCCAGCATCATCTGCATCATCATTTCCATCATGTCCATGCGGTGGTGCATGGCCTCGTGTTCGGCGCTCATGTCACCGTGAGACATGGGACTTCCAGTGTGGTCCCTCGGTCGTTTAGACGGCTCGCCCATGGCCCCGCCTTGCATCGCCATGCAGCCCGGCATGTGGCCCATCATGGACATGCCGTCTTGCATGGCCTTCATGTGGTCGCCCATGAGCGCGGCGCGCTCTTCGGGCGTCTTGGCGGCCTGCATCTTCTGGTGCATCTCGTGCATGCGGGCCATCTGATCGCTGAACTTGGCGGCATCGGCAGGCGGCTGCGACGCTGCGACGGCCGCGTGGTGGGCGGCGTGCTCTTCTGCGGCGATGACGGCGAACGCCTGGCTTGAGGCGATCGCAGCCAGGCAAAGCACCGAGCCTTGGACGAGGTGGCGGTCGATTTTCATGTTCGGTTCCGGTTGTGTTCGGGTCGGCCACACGCCGCGCGGCGTGCAACCGAGTCTGCGCGGCGACAACATCAACCACGTTGATGCACATCAACGGCTGACCTGCAGGTCGAAGCCCGCCTCCACAATGTTGGCTCGCCTCACACCATCTGACCCTGATGTCCGCAGCGCCTTCGCCGTCCAGCCCGTCCCTTGCCAGTGCTGCGGCTCACACGCCCATGATCGCGCAATGGATGCGCATCAAGGCCGACCATCCGGACACCTTGTTGTTCTACCGGATGGGCGACTTCTACGAGCTGTTCTTCGACGACGCCCGGCGCGCGAACAGGCTGCTCGACATCACGCTCACCACGCGCGGCAGCAGCGGCGGCGAACCGGTGGTGATGGCCGGTGTGCCGGTGGTCTCGGTCGAGGGCTACCTGGCCCGGCTGATCAGGCTCGGCGAAGCCGTGGCCATCTGCGAACAGGTGGGCGACGTGGCGACGGCCAAGGGACCGGTGGAGCGCAAGGTGGTGCGGGTGGTCACGCCCGGCACCCTGACCGACACCGAGCTGATGTCCGACAAGGCCGACGCGCTGCTGCTCGCGCTGGCCAGTCACACCCTGCGCGGCCAGACAGTGCACGGGCTGGCCTGGCTGGGCCTGAGCAGCGGTGAGCTCGGCTTGAGCGAATGCTCGGATCAGGAACTGGCCGGCTGGCTGGCGCGCTTGAATGCCGCCGAGGTGCTGGTCGATCGCGACCGCGTGCCTGCCGCCCTGGCGGCCACGCGCTGCGCCGTCACGAACCGCCCCGAGTGGCAGTTCGATGCGGCTCTCGGCGCGCGCAAGCTGTGCGAGCAGCTGCGAGTGGCCAGCCTGGCGGGATTCAATGCGGCCGAGCTGAGCACCGCGCACGCGGCGGCCGCCGCGCTGCTGAGCTACGCCGAACACACGCAGGGCCAGGCGCTCGCGCACGTGCGGCACCTGCACGTCGAGCGCGCCAGCGAGCTGATCGACCTGCCGCCCACCACGCACCGCAACCTCGAGCTCACGCAAACGCTGCGTGGCGAAGACGCGCCCACATTGCTGTCGCTGCTCGACACCTGCCGCACCGGCATGGGCAGCCGTGCGCTGCGCCTGTGGACGACGCGCCCGCCGCGCGAGCGCACGCTGGCCAGCGAACGTCACGACGCGATCGACGCGCTCATCCATCACGGCGCCGAGCCACTGCGCCAGGCGTTGCGCGGCGTGTGCGACGTGGAGCGAATCACCGCACGAGTGGCCTTGCGTCAGGTGCGCCCGCGTGAACTCACCGGCTTGCGCGCGACCTTGCGCGCGCTGCCGGCGCTGCGTGCCGCGCTGCCCGCCGGCGGGTGCGATCTGATCGCACGCCTGAGCACCGCATTGAACCCCGACGCGGCCATCGAATCGCTTCTTTCGAGCGCGATCGCCGAAGAACCCACCGTGATGCTGCGTGATGGCGGTGTGATAGCAGCAGGATTCGATACCGAGCTCGACGAGCTGCGTGCCATCGCGACCCATTGCGACGACTTCCTCCTGGACCTGGAATCGCGCGAACGCGTGCGCACTGGCATCACCAACCTGCGCGTGCAGTTCAACCGGGTGCACGGTTTCTACATCGAGGTCACGCAAGGCCAGCTCGACAAGGTGCCCGCCGATTACCAGCGACGCCAGACGCTGAAGAACGCCGAGCGATACATCACCCCCGAGCTGAAGGCCTTCGAAGACAAGGCGCTTTCGGCGCAGGAGCGCTCGCTGGCGCGCGAGAAAGCGCTCTACGAACAGGTGCTCGACGCGCTGCAGCCTCAGTTGGCAGTGCTGTCGGATCTGGCGCGGGCGCTGGCCGGGCTCGATGCGCTGGCCGCGCTGGCCGAGCGCTCGACGACGCTGGGCTGGTGCCGGCCGCAGTTCGTGCGCGAACCGTGCATCGACATCGTGGGCGGGCGTCACCCGGTGGTCGAAGCGCGGCTGGCCGAAACCGGCGGCGGTCCCTTCATGGCCAACGACTGCCGGCTCGATGCCGGCCGCAAGATGCTGGTGATCACCGGACCCAACATGGGCGGCAAGAGCACCTACATGCGGCAAGTCGCGTTGATCGCGCTGCTGGCATCGATGGGCTCACACGTGCCGGCCACGGCCTGCCGGCTCGGGCCGCTCGATGCCATCCACACCCGCATTGGCGCAGCCGACGACCTGGCCAACGCACAGTCGACCTTCATGGTCGAGATGACCGAAGCCGCAGCGATCCTGCACGGTGCGACAGCGCAGTCGCTGGTGCTCATGGACGAAATCGGCCGCGGCACCTCGACCTTCGACGGGCTGGCGCTGGCCGGCGCGATCGCAAGCCACCTGCACGACCGCAACAACGCGTTCACGCTGTTCGCCACGCACTACTTCGAGCTGACCGCGCTGGCGCTCAAGCACGATCGCGCCATCAACGTGCACGTGGCGGCGGTCGAGACGCGCACCGCCGACGGCGACGACATCGTGTTCTTGCACCAGATCGAGCCCGGGCCGGCCAGTCGCAGCTACGGCGTGCAGGTGGCCCGGTTGGCCGGCATGCCCGTTGTGTTGCTGCGTCAGGCCCGAGCCGCACTCGAAGCGCTTGAATCGCAGCAAAAATCAGGGCAGTCCCAAATAGACCTGTTTGCGCCGGCTGTGGTGCCCGAAACTCACGAGCCGTCAGCTCTCGACAGCGCATTGGCCAAAATCGACCCCGACAGCCTGACACCGAAGCAGGCCCTAGACGCGCTGTACCGCCTCAAGGCCTTGCAGCACCCACCAGAAAGCGACACCTCACCATGACCTATTGCGTAGGCATCAAACTCGACGCGGGGCTGGTTTTCCTGTCCGACTCACGCACGAACGCCGGGCTCGACCAGATCAGCACCTTTCGAAAGATGATGGCGTACGAGAAGCCGGGCGACCGCTTCATGGTGCTGCTGTCGGCGGGCAACCTGTCGATCAGCCAGTCCGTGCGCGAGATCCTGCAAGTCGAGCAGATCGACAACGGCACCGGCACGCCCATCACCATCTGGAACGCCACCAGCATGTTTGACGCCGTGCGTGTGCTGGGCAGCGCGGTGCGCCGCGTCTACGACCAGGATGGCGCCTCGCTCAAGGAGGCTGGCATCGACTTCAACGCCAGCATGATCTTCGGCGGTCAGATTGCCGGCGAAGGCATGCGCATGTTCCTGGTCTATTCGGCCGGCAACTTCATCGAAGCCACGCGCGAGACCTGCTACTTCCAGGTCGGTGAGTCGAAGTACGGCAAGCCGGTGCTCGACCGCATGATCACGCCGCAAACACCGCTCGACGAAGCCTCGAAGTGCGCACTGGTGTCGATGGACTCGACACTCAAGTCGAACCTCACGGTCGGACTGCCGCTCGACTTGCTGGTTTACGAAAACAATGCGTTGTGCAGCGATCAGATGGTGTGCATCGACGAGCACAACCCGTACTTCAAGATGATCCGCGGCACCTGGGGCGACAAGCTGCGTCAGGTCTTCGAATCGATCGAGGATCCGCAATGGTCCGGAGCGTCCGACCCGGGAGCTTCGGCGCTGTGCGTGAAGTCGCCCCGCTACGAGCCGATGCGCAAGATCACGCACCCCGGCGAGAAGGTCGTCTGAGCCGTTGAGATCCCTCTTCAGCGGGCTGCCTCGAACGACCCGCCTCCTATAATTCGGGTTTCCCACCACAGCCCTTCGGGTGCTGCAAGCAATGACCAAGTACGTCTTCGTCACCGGCGGTGTGGTGTCCTCGCTGGGCAAGGGCATTGCGGCGGCATCTCTGGCCGCAATCCTCGAGTCGCGCGGCCTGCGCGTCACCCTCATCAAGCTTGACCCCTATCTCAACGTCGACCCCGGCACGATGTCGCCTTTCCAGCACGGCGAGGTCTATGTCACCGAAGACGGCGCCGAGACCGACCTCGATCTGGGCCACTACGAGCGCTTCATCACCACGCGGATGAAGAAGGCCAACAACTTCACCACCGGCCAGATCTACAAGAGCGTGCTCGAAAAAGAGCGCCGCGGCGACTACCTCGGCAAGACCGTGCAGGTGATCCCGCACGTCACCAACGAGATCCAGGATTTCGTCAAGCGCGGTGCCGGCGCGACCAGTGAAGGCGAGCCGGAGTTCGACGTGGCCATCGTCGAGATTGGCGGCACGGTGGGTGACATCGAATCGCTGCCCTTCCTGGAGGCCGTGCGGCAGATGAGCCTGCGCATGGGTCCGAACAACTCCGCTTTTGTTCACCTGACCTACGTGCCGTGGATTGCCGCGGCCGGCGAGCTCAAGACCAAACCCACCCAGCACACCGCCCAGAAACTGCGCGAGATCGGCATCCAGGCCGACGTGCTGCTGTGCCGCGCCGATCGACGCATCCCCGAGGAAGAGCGCGAAAAGATTTCGCTGTTCACCAACGTACCCACCTGGGGCGTGATCTCGATGTGGGACGTCGACACCATTTACAAGGTGCCGCGCATCCTGCACGAGCAAGGCCTGGATGGACTGATCTGCGACAAGCTGCGCATCAACACCCCGCCGGCCAACCTCAAGCGCTGGGACGACCTGGTCTACGAAGTCGCACACCCGCAGCGCGAGCTGACCATCGCCATGTGCGGCAAGTACACGGACCTGTCGGATTCGTACAAGTCGCTCAACGAGGCGCTGCGCCACGCCGGCATGCAAAGCCACGCCAAGGTTCACATCGAGTATTTCGACTCCGAATCACTCAACGACGACAACTTGGAGCAGCTCGCCACGTTCGACGCGGTGCTGGTGCCCGGCGGCTTCGGCAAGCGCGGCGTCGAGGGCAAGGTCCTGACGGCCAAGTTCGCCCGCGAGCACAAGGTGCCCTACCTGGGGATTTGTCTGGGCATGCAGGTGGCCACCATCGAATACGCGCGCCACATGGCCGGACTGAAGGGCGCCAACAGCACCGAGTTCGACCCGCACACGCTGCACCCGGTGATCGCGCTGATCGAGGAATGGCAAGACGCCGACGGCTCGATTCAAAAGCGCAGCACCAGCTCCGACCTGGGCGGAACGATGCGCCTGGGCGCGCAAAGCTCCGACGTCAAGCCCGGCACGCTGGCGCACGAGATCTACGGCGACGTGGTCACCGAGCGCCACCGTCACCGTTACGAAGCCAATGTCAACTACCTTGATCAGTTGGAAGCCGCCGGTCTGATCATCTCTGCGCTGACCCAGCGCGACCGTCTGACCGAAATCGTCGAGCTGCCGCGCAGCGTGCACCCCTGGTTCATGGGCGTGCAGTTCCACCCCGAGTTCAAGTCCATGCCGTGGAGCGGCCACCCGCTGTTCAACTCGTTCATCACCGCCGCGCTGGCCCATCACGACGCGCGCACTCAGGGGCTGAAGGCATGAAGCTGTGCGGACACGAGGTGGGCTTGACCCAGCCGTTTTTCCTGATCGCCGGCCCGTGCGTGGTCGAGTCCGAACAATTGCAAATGGACGTGGCGGGCGCACTCAAGGAAATGACCGCGGCGCTGGGCATCCCGTTCATCTTCAAGAGCAGCTACGACAAGGCCAACCGCACCAGCGACAGCGGCTTTCGAGGCCTGGGTGCTGAACGGGGCCTGGAGATCCTGGCCAAGGTCAAGCGCGAACTCCAAGTGCACATCATCACGGACGTGCACAACGAAGCCGAGGTGGCCGCCGCCTCGGCGGTGGTCGATGTGCTGCAAACGCCAGCCCTGCTCAGCCGCCAGACCGATTTCATCCAGGCGGTCGCTCGCAGCGGCAAGCCGGTGAACATCAAGAAGGGGCAGTTCATGGCGCCCCACGACATGAAGAACGTCATTGCCAAAGCCCGCTCTGCGGCGCGCGCAGCCGGTCTGGTCGAAGACAACTTCATGGCCTGCGAACGCGGGGTGAGCTTCGGCTACAACAACCTGGTGTCGGACATGCGTTCGCTGGCCATCATGCGCGAGACCAACGCTCCGGTGGTGTTCGATGCGACCCACAGCGTGCAGTTGCCCGGGGGTCAAGGCAGCAGTTCGGGCGGTGCGCGCGAATTCGTGCCCGTGCTGGCGCGCGCTGCGATTGCCGTGGGCATCGCCGGCGTGTTCATGGAAACACACCCGGACCCGAAGAACGCGCTGTGCGACGGCCCCAACGCGGTGCCGCTCAAGCACATGCGCGCCCTGCTCGAACAGCTGCAGGCGCTCGACCGCGTGGTCAAGCAACAACCCCTGCTCGAAAACGATTTCGGTTGCTGAACACCCGCTGCGGCGGCCGTGACCAACCAGCCCCTTTCAAACACATCTTTCAGATTGAGGACAACCCATGAGTGCGATTGTTGACATCGTCGGCCGCGAGATTCTGGACAGCCGAGGCAACCCCACCGTCGAATGCGACGTGCTGCTCGAGTCGGGCGTGATGGGCCGTGCGGCCGTGCCTTCGGGTGCATCGACCGGCTCGCGTGAGGCCATCGAGCTGCGCGATGGCGACCCGCTGCGTTACCTCGGCAAGGGCGTGTTGCGCGCGGTGGAAAACGTCAACACGGAAATCAGCGAAGCCGTGCTCGGGCTCGACGCCAGCGAGCAAGCGTTTCTGGACCGCACGCTGATCGACCTGGATGGCACCGACAACAAGTGCCGCCTGGGCGCCAACGCAACGCTGGCCGTGAGCATGGCCGTGGCCCGTGCTGCGGCCGAGGAAAGCGGCCTGCCGCTGTATCGCTACTTCGGCGGCTCGGGCGCCATGCAATTGCCTGTGCCGATGATGAACGTCATCAACGGCGGCGCACACGCCAACAACTCGCTCGACCTGCAAGAGCTGATGATCATTCCGGTGGGCGCGCCCAGCTTCCGTGAAGCAGTGCGCTGGGGTGCCGAAACCTTTCATGCGCTCAAGAAGATCCTGCACGACAAGGGCATCAGCACCGCAGTGGGTGACGAAGGCGGCTTTGCCCCCAGCGTGGCCAGCCACGAAGCGGCCATTCAGATGATCCTGGACGCGATCGACAAGGCCGGCTACACCGCCGGCGATCAGATCGCGATCGGCCTGGACTGCGCAGCCAGCGAGTTCTACAAGGACGGCCACTACGTGCTTGAAGGCGAAGGCGGCCTGAAGCTGTCGGCGCCCGCCTGGACCGACATGCTCGCCACCTGGGTCGACAAGTACCCGATCATCAGCATCGAGGACGGCATGCACGAAGGCGACTGGGACGGCTGGAAGCACCTCACCGAACGCCTGGGCAGCAAGGTCCAGCTGGTGGGCGACGACCTGTTCGTGACCAACACCGCCATCCTCAAGGAAGGCATCGAGCGTCGCATCGCCAACTCGATCCTCATCAAGATCAACCAGATCGGCACGCTGACCGAAACCTTCGCGGCCATCGAGATGGCCAAGCGCGCCAACTACACCGCGGTGATC
Organism: Burkholderiales bacterium; assembly: GCA_947372225.1. Lineage (GTDB taxonomy): Bacteria > Pseudomonadota > Gammaproteobacteria > Burkholderiales > Burkholderiaceae_C > PBB1. Next base: position 12,827 of record CANBSV010000028.1, read on the forward strand.
AGCCACCGTTCGGGCGAAACCGAAGACTCCACCATCGCCGACATCGCCGTGGGCACCAACGCCTTGCAGATCAAGACCGGTTCGATGAGCCGCAGCGACCGCATGGCCAAGTACAACCAGCTTTTGCGCATCGAAGAAGACCTGGGCGATGTGGCCAGCTACCCCGGTCGCGCAGCGTTCTACAACCTGCGCTGACGTCGGGCGCTCCACAGCACCCTTTTGAGCTGCCACCCCGCCTGACCGATGCGATTCATCACCTTCGCTCTGGCGGTGCTGATCGTGCTGGTGCACGCCGAGCTGTGGTTCGGCAGCTCGGGTGTGGCGCACATGATGGAGTTGCAGTCGAAGCTGGAGCGGCAAAAGGCCGTCAACGAAGAAGCACGCCGCCGCAATGAGCAACTCGCCGCCGAGGTCAGCGACCTCGCCGAGGGCCTCGAGATGGTCGAGGAAAAGGCGCGCTACGACCTGGGCATGGTCAAGCGCGACGAGATCCTGGTGCAACTGAGCACGGCGGCCGCCAAGTAGGTGACGCCGGCTGGGGCGAGCTCGCTCAGTTGAGCGCGCTCGATCCCGGAGCCTGGTGCACCGAGGGTGTGAACACCTCGCCCACGTCGACCGCGTCGAAGTGGTACTTCACCCCACAGAAGTCGCAGCCCACTTCGACCCTGTCCTGTTCGGCAACGATGGTGTCGACCTCGTCGCGGCCCAACCCGATCAGCATGCTGCCCACGCGCTCGCGCGAGCAACTGCAGGCAAAGCGCGGGCCGTCGCCACGGGCCAGCGCCGGAAAGCTCACCAAGGGCTCCTCCCAGAACAGCCGGCGCAGGATCGTGTTGGCATCCAGCGTGAGCAGTTCGTCTCGGGTGAGCGTGCTGGCCAGCATGGCGATGCGGTTGTAGGCCTCGTTCAGCCCGATCTCGTCTTCGTTGCGCTGGCCCAGATTGCCCACGCCTTCGACCGGCAGGCGCTGGATCAGCAGGCCGGCGGCCACCTCGTCGTTGGCCGCCAGAATCAGCCGCGTATCGAGCTGTTCGGACTGCAGCATGTAGTGCTCGAGCACCTGGCTGATCTCTTGCAATGGCTCGCGCCGGTCACCGTGCAGCGAGACCACGCCCTGGTATGGCTGCTGGCCGGGAAAGCGATCCTTCGGGTCGAGCGTGATCGAGCAACGCCCCCGGCCGTGCACATTGACCAGCGCTTCGAGCTTCGCGTCAGGCGACACCTCGCCCACCACCTTGGCCGTGACGCGAAACGCCAGATCCGACTGCACCTCGGCCACGGCCAGCTTGACCGGTCCGTCGCCGTAGACCTGCAGCACCAGCGCGCCATCGAACTTGATGCTGGCTTGCATCAGCGAAGCGGCCGCGGCCATTTCTCCCATGAGCACGCGCACCGGCGCTGCAAACACATCGTTGGCACCGGCTCGCCGCTGCAGCACCTCGCGCCAGCTGTCGGTCAGGCGCACCAGCATGCCGCGCACGGGCAGGCCCTCGAAGATGAATTTGTTCAGTTCGCTCATCGCGGGATCAGTCGATGCGCACGAGGCTGCTCTTGAACAACTCGGCCTTCGCGACGTAGCCCGCCGCGCTGCGCAGCAGACCCGCGAGCTGCTCGGGTGACAGTTCGCGCACCACCTTGGCAGGCGCGCCCATGATGAGCGAGCCGTCCGGGAATTCCTTGCCCTCGGTGACCACCGCACCGGCGGCCACCAGGCAGCGCTTGCCGATGCGCGCCCCGTTGAGCACCACCGCCTGAATGCCGATGAGCGATCCATCTCCCACGCTGCAGCCGTGCAGCATGGCCTGGTGGCCCACGGTCACGTCATCACCCAGATGCACCGGATAGCCCGCATCCGAATGGACGATCGCGCCATCTTGCACATTGCTGCGGCAGCCGATGTGCAGCCGTGTGTTGTCGCCGCGCAGCACGGCGCCGAACCACACGCTGGCCTGATCGTCGAGGCGCACGTCACCGATGACCTGAGCGCTGTCGGCAACCCAGGCGGTACTGGCGATCGAGGGAAGGGTTTCACCGAGTCGGTAAACGGCCACGCGGGTGCTCCTGAGGTGAAGTCGATAATTCTAGAGATGCCCCTTGCCCCTGCTGCCTTGTCTGCTGCCGATTCGAAGGTATCGCTGCGGCAGCGTGCCCTGGAGCTTTGGCAACTGAGCGATGCGACGCTCAAGGCGCAACTCACTCGAGCGCTTTGGGACGCGAAAGGCGCGCACCCGCTGCACCCGGTGCTGGTGGTCGACGCGCTGAGCGCCTCGCTGGCACCCGGCCGGCCTGAGCGACCCGAACTCGTGCCGCCCAAGGACGTGCCTTCGCGCACCCCGTTCACCCCCGAAGGGCGCGCCGCGCTGCTGCATGCGATCGCGCACATCGAGTTCAACGCCATCAACCTGGCGCTTGATGCGGTGTGGCGCTTCGATGCGATGCCCGAGGCGTTCTACCTCGACTGGCTGAGCGTGGCAGCCGAGGAGGCACTGCATTTCACCTTGCTGCGCGATCACCTGCTCACGCTGGGCCACGACTATGGCGACTTCGACGCTCACGCAGGCCTGTGGCTGATGACGCAGCGCACCTCTGACGATGTGGTGGCGCGCATGGCGCTGGTACCGCGCACACTCGAAGCGCGCGGCCTGGACGCCACACCGCCGCTGCAGGACAAGTTTGGCCGCGCCGGTGACGCCCGCGCGGTCGAGATCCTGAGCGTGATCCTGCGCGACGAGATTGGCCACGTGGCCATCGGCAACCGCTGGTACCGCTGGCTGTGCGAACGCGACGGGCTCGATGCCCTGGCTCACTACGAATGGCTGACCCGGCGCTACCAGGCACCTCGGTTGCGGGCACCTTTCAACCTGGACGCGCGCCGGGCGGCCGGCTTCACCGACGAGGAACTGGCCGCGCTGCAGTGATCGGTTGGGCGCGCTTGCCGCAGCTCAAGGCGGCGGCAAAGGGTCTGGCCACGCCGGGGCTGCGGGCACCATGTGCACCACGCGCTGCGGATAAGGGATTTCGACACCGTTGTCGTTGAGCACCTTCAGCACCGCAAAGTGAACCTCGGAACGCGCGGCGTCGATGCCGGTGTCCGGATCGAGCAACCAGAAATCGATGGCCAGATTCAGCCCGTCGGGAGAGAAGCCCATCAATCGCACCGCCGGCGCCGGGGTGGCTACCACCCGTGTGACCTGACCCACCGCTTGGACGATCTTCGGAATCAGCGACCCGAGGTCGGTCCCGTGAGCCGCCTGCACGCTGATGCTCAGGCGTGAATCGACCAGTGATGAGTTCTCGACGCGCTGCGTGATCAACATCTCGTTGGGCACGATGGCTTCGCGGCCGTCGCGTGCGCGGATCAGCGTGTAGCGGGTGCGGATGTCGGTGATACGGCCCTCGAAGTTGTCGATCTTCACCGTGTCGCCGATGCGCAGCGAACGCTCGGCCAGGATCACGAAGCCGCTGATGTAGTTGGCGGCGATCTTTTGCAAACCGAAACCCAGGCCCACGCCGATGGCACCGCCGAGCACACCCAGCGCCGTCAGGTCGATGCCCACGGCGCTCAACGCCAGCAACAACCCGATGAACAACAACAGCGAGCGCACGAGGTTGGCCACCAGCTTCTCGATGGACAGATCCCCGCCGGTGCGGCGCAACAGCTTCTTCTCGACGCCCGATGACGCCCACAAGGCCAGCACCATCACCACGCCGGCCGTGAGCAGTCCTTGCAGAAAGCGTCGCAGCGTGATCTCGTGGCTGCCCATGGCCCAGCTGATGTCTTCCATCGCCTCGAGCATCAGGGGCAGCGCGCCGGTCACCCACAGAACCGCCGCCAGCCACACCGACCAGGCAAAGGTGCGCTCGATGGGACGCATCCAGAGAGCCTGAGGAAACGATGACCGGAGGACCAGCACCGTGGTTCGGGTCAGCACCAGCGCGATCAGCATCGGGATCGCCAGGCGCAGCACCACGGGCGTGACCGTACCCATCAGCAGCAGCTTGGCCACGATCACCAGTGGCAACGCAAGCAGCGGGAACAGCACCCCGTCAAACACGCGGCGCCCGAACCAGATCGACCCATCGTCTGCCTGATCGCCTCGCAGCGCACGCACGCCCAACCAGGCCACGCCCAGACACAGCAGCGTCACGCCCAGTTCCAGCAGGGCACTGGGCTGCTGCAGCCCCACCAGCAAGCCTTGCAGTTCGTCGGCGTTGATCGGGCGGATCATGCGGTCTCCTTGAGTGCCTCGGGTCCATCGACACCGGCCAGCACCCGCAGGTGGGCGGCCACGCTGCGCCCCAGTGCGCTCAGGTCATAGCCGCCTTCCAGACACGACACGATGCGCCCTGCGGCGTGGCGCTCGGCCACGGCCATGAGCCGTCGGGTGATCCAGGCGTAGTCGGCCGCAACCAGACCGAGCTGGCCGATGGGGTCTTCGCGGTGTGCGTCGAAGCCGGCCGAGATGAAGATCATCTGCGGGGCGAATGCCTCCAGCCGCGGCAGCCAGTGCGCCTCGATCAGAGGCCTCAAGCCGGTGCCCGTCGTGCCCGCAGGCACCGCCAGGTTGAGCATGTTGGTGCCCATCGGCGTGGTCCCGCTGTACGGGTACTGAGGGTGCTGAAAGAAGCTGACCATGAGCACCCGCTCATCGCCGGCGAGGATGTCTTCGGTGCCGTTGCCATGGTGCACATCGAAATCGACCACCGCCACGCGTCGCAACCCGCGCACCACCAGCGCGTGGCGCGCGGCAATGGCCACGTTGTTGAAAAAGCAAAAGCCCATCGCCTGCGCGCGAGTGGCATGGTGACCCGGCGGGCGCACCGCACAAAACGCGTTCGACAGCTCGCCGTCGATCACCGCATCGGTGGCGGCCACCGCCGCGCCGGCAGCGCGACACATGGCTGTCCAGGTGCCGGGGCCGGCCATGGTGTCGGCATCGATCTCGATGCTGTTGCCGCTGGCAGCCAGAGGCGACAGACGCCGCTGCAGCTCGGCCACATAGGCAGGGTCGTGCGCCAGTTCGACATCGGCGAGGTCCACCAGCGGGGCCTCGCGTCGCTGCAGCGCGATGTCCAGTCCGGTGGCGATGAGGTGATCGGTGATCGCGTCGAGCCGCTCGGGGCACTCGGGATGCCCGGCGCCCATGCGGTGCTCCCGGCAATCGGCGTGCATGAAAAGGCCGGTGGACATGATGGATGTTCGGAAATTCGCCGCGCGGGTGTCTGGGTTAAGGTCGCCGCCATGAACACCGAACTGTCCGAAAAACTCACGCGGCTGACGGACCAGATTAGCACGATCATCGTCGGCAAACGCCCTCAAATCCGTGACTGCCTGGCCTGCTTGCTGGCCGGCGGACACCTGCTGATCGAAGACGTTCCAGGCGTGGGCAAGACCACCTTGGCGCACGCGCTGTCGGTGTCGCTGGGCCTGCGGTTTTCGCGCGTGCAGTTCACCGCCGACCTGATGCCCACCGACCTGATCGGCGTGAGCGTTTACGAGCGGGTGAGCGAGTCTTTCGTGTTCCACCCCGGGCCGGTGTTCGCTCAGGTGCTGCTGGCCGACGAAATCAACCGCGCCGGGCCGCGCACTCAAAGCGCGCTGCTCGAGGCCATGGAAGAACAGCAGGTCACGGCCGACGGGCAAACACGCGAGCTGCCCCGCCCGTTTTTCGTGATCGCCACGCAAAACCCGAGCGATCAGCTCGGCACCTACGCCCTGCCCGAGTCGCAACTCGACCGCTTCCTGATGTGCATCACGCTGGGCTACCCCGACCGCGCCAGCGAGCGCGAGTTGCTCACCGGGCTCGACCGGCGCGATGCGGTGCAGCAGCTGCGCGCGGTGATGACGCCCGACGAACTGATCGAGGCGCAGCGTGCGGTGCTGGCGGTTCACGCCTCGAGCGCGCTGCTCGATTACCTGCAGTTGCTGATCGCGGCCACCCGCTCGGGCGCGTGGTTCGCCGAAGGACTCAGCCCGCGCGCAGGCATCGCGGTGCTGCGTGCCGCCAAGGCACACGCGCTGCTTGAGCGTCGTGACCACGTGGCGCCCGACGACATCCAGGCCGTCCTGGTGCAGACCACCGCCCACCGGCTGCTGCCGCTGCCCGGAGCCGGACGCGGTCGTGCCGATCAGGTGCGCGCGATGATCGAGGCCACGCCGCTGCCGTGATGGCCACGGCCGGCAGCGCCCGAGGCTGGAAGCGTCGGCTCGACCGATGGTTCGAGCAGCGCTCGCCACGCACCGACAGCCTGCAGCTCACCCACCGCAACGTGTACATCCTGCCCACGAAGGCGGGGATGATGTTTTGCTTCACGCTGCTGGTGCTGCTGGTCGCATCGATCAACTACCAGCTCAACCTGGGCTACATGCTGACCTTCCTGCTTGCGGGCAGTGGCGTGGTTTCCATGCACATGACGCATGGCACGCTGCGCGGACTGACGCTGCACCTGCGCCCTGCCAGCCCGGTGTTTGCCGGCGACACGGCCGAACTCGAAGCGGTGTTGTCGAGCGCCCGGGGCACGCGCCTTGGCGTGGGGCTGCGGCAGCGCTCGGCGCACGCATCGACGCTGAGTCACGTCGACGTGCCAGGCGGCGGCCAGGCCGTGCTGGGCTTGGGCTTCGTCCCACCCCACCGCGGTCGCCATGCGCTGCCAACGCTGATCGTGGAGACACGCTTTCCGCTCGGGCTGTTTCGGGCCTGGGCGGTGTGGCACCCGGCAATGTCGGTGCTGGTGTACCCGCGGGCCGAGCGCCCGGCCAGTGCCCTGCCGGCGGCCCGCGCTGTGAGCGGCGGACCGGCTGGCGCAGGGACTTCAAACGGCGACGAATTTGAGGGCGTGCGCGCCTATCGCCGTGGCGATCCGCTCAAAGGCATCGCCTGGAAGCAAGCCGCCAAGGCCCTGGCCAGCGGCGGTGAGCTGGTCAGCCGCGACCACCCGTCGCACAGCCAGCAACAACTGTGGCTCGACTGGCACACCTGCGGCGGCGCCGGCGCGGAAGCGCGCCTGTCCCGTCTGGCGACGTGGATCGTCGAGGCAGAGCACCGTGGCGCCGCGTGGGGCTTGAGCCTGCCGGCGTCCGAGTTGCCCATGGGTCAGGGAGACACGCATCGACAGCAAGGCCTGGAAGCCCTGGCGCTGTGGCACCCGTGAACGACATCGCCTCGCCACCCGCGCGCATCGCCAGTCACTGGAGCCGGCCTGCCTGGGGCCACTTGCCCCGGGAAGCGCGCGACACGCTGTTCTTGCTCTGCCTGATCGGATGGACAGTGCTGCCGCATCTGTTTCACCTGCCAGCGTGGTGCGCCGTGCTCATCGCGACGGTGCTGCTGGCGCGCGCACGGCTGGCGCTCACCGCGGCGGCATTGCCCGGGCGCTGGACGATGCTGGGGGTGCTGGTCCTTGCCGTGGGACTGACGCTGTGGTCGTTTCAGACGCTGCTGGGCAAGGAGCCGGGCGTGGCCATGGTGGTGTCGCTGATGGCCATCAAGACGCTGGAGTTGCGCGCGCGGCGCGATGCGTTCGTGGTGTTCTTCCTCGGCTTTTTCCTGATCCTCACGCAGTTCCTGTATTCGCAAAGCCTGCTGGTGGCGCTGGCGATGCTGGTGTCGGTGTGGGGACTGCTGAGCGCACTGGTGCTGGCCAACATGCCCGTGGGAAAGCCGTCGCTGCGCATGGCCGCGCGACTGGCCGGCAAGACCGCGCTGCTGGGCGCGCCACTCATGGCCATCATGTTCATGCTGTTTCCGCGCATCGGCCCGCTGTGGGGCGTGCCGCAGGACCACCGCGCAGGCACAGGCCTGTCGAACAACATGGTCATGGGCTCGGTGGCGTTGCTCGCGCAAAACGAGAGCGTGGCCATGCGCATCCGCTTCGAGGGAGCGCCGCCCGCGCAACAAGAGGCCTACTTTCGCGGGCCGGTGCTCGGGCGCTTCGACGGGCGCGAATGGACGCCGCAAGCGCCGAGCTTTCCGCCCTCGCTCACGCCACGCGCCGAACTGGCAGTGACCGGGCATGCCATCGGCTATGAGGTCACGCTCGAGCCGCTGAACCTGGCCGTCATCCCGCTGCTCGAAGCCAGCACCGAGGCGCCTGTGATCGCCGGCGTGCGCGTGGCGCTCACGGACGATCTGCAATGGCGTGCCGACCGGCCGATCGACACCAGGGTGCGCTTTCACAGCACGGCCAGCACCGTGTTTCGCCACGGTCCGATCGCGCCCACGCTCGGGCTGCAGGACTACATCGATTTGCCTCCCGGACACAACCCGCGCACGCTGGAATGGGCCGCCGCGCTGCGTCGCCAGCCGCGCTACGCCGAGGCCGATGCCACCACACTGGCCAACGCGCTGATGACGCACATCCGCACCGGCGGGTTCAGCTACACGCTGTCGCCCGGCACCTACGGTGACGACGACCCACGCAGCGCCGTCGACGAGTTCTGGCTCGACCGCAAGCTGGGTTTTTGTGAACACTTTGCGACCGCGTTCGTGGTGGTCATGCGCGCGCTGGACGTGCCCGCGCGCGTGGTCACCGGTTACCAGGGCTTCGATGAGCAACCGGTGGACGGCTACCACATCGTGCGCCAAAGCAACGCCCACGCCTGGGCCGAATACTGGCAGCCTGGCACAGGCTGGATGCGCGCCGACCCGACCAATGCCGTGGCCCCCGAGCGGGTGCTGGGTCGCTTGCGCCTGGTGGCACCGCCCACGCTGGTGGACGAAGCCATGGGCGCTGTCCATCCGCAACTGCTCGCGCACCTGCGCGAAGGCTGGGAGGCCATGAACAACCGCTGGAACCAGTGGGTGCTCGACTACTCGCGCGGCGCGCAACTTGATTGGCTGTCGCGCCTGGGGTTCAACCAGCCCGACTGGGAAGATCTGGCGCTGCTGTCGGCCGTCGTGTTGAGCGTCCTGGCGCTGGCCGGTGCCGGCTGGACCTGGTGGGAGTTGCGCCGCATCGATCCGTGGGTGCGGCAGATGAACCAGCTGCGCGCCGCGCTGCGTCGAGTTGGTGTGACCAGCTCCGACCACGAAGCGCCGCGCACGCTGGCGCAGCGCGTGCGCGAGCAACTCGGTGAAACTGCTGAGCCGCTCGCTCGCGGGCTGGAACACATCGACGCGCAGCGCTACGGGCGCGCTGCGGTACCCCGCCCCGACCACCGGCTCACGCGCGAGTTCAGCGCCCTCGCCCGCCGATTGGCGCGGGCATCGGCGCCGCAGCGCCCTCGATAATTTTGCGGATGAACCCATACCGCACACCCGCTCACGCCGTCGCCATCGCTACACACACTGCACGCACTCCGATACCCGCATGGTTGTCATGTGCTGCGCTGGCCGTTTGTCTGGCCGGTGCGACGGCGGCTCATGCCGCCGATGAGGCGGCGGCTCCCGCCAAGCCCGCCAAGGCGGCCACACCGACCCAGTCCATCAAGAAGCACCGCGCCGCGCCCGCCCGCAAGAAGGCCCGGGTGCGCTCGGACCGCGAACCCGATGTGGTGATCTACGGCCACCGCGACGACGTGATGCGCTTCGGCGCCGAGGTGGCCGCGCGCCAGGGGCTTGACATGGGGTGGGTGCAAGCGGCGCTGGCGCAGTCGCGCTATGTGCCCAGCGTGGCCAAGCTCATCATGCCGCCGCCGGCCGGCACGGCCAAGAACTGGGCTGCCTACCGCGAGCGCTTCATCGAACCCCGGCGCATTGCCGCCGGTGTGTCCTTCTGGCAAGCCAACGAGCGCTGGTTGACGCAAGCCGAACAGGTCTACGGCGTACCGGCCGAGATCGTCGTCGGCATCGTCGGCGTGGAAACCCTCTACGGCCAGCACCTGGGCGGCTACCGCGTCATCGACGCGCTGGCCACGCTGTCGTTTGACTTCCCGACGGGCCGCAAGGACCGCAGCGCCTTCTTCAAGGAAGAGCTCGAGCAGTGGCTGGTGCTCAGCCACCGCGAGGGCCAGGACCCGGTGGCGCTCAAGGGCAGCTACGCCGGCGCGCTGGGGCTGCCGCAGTTCATGCCCAGCAGCGTCATCAAGTACGCAGTCGACTTCGACGGTGACAGCCACATCGACCTGCACGGCAACGGCGCTGACGCCATCGGCAGCGTGGCGCACTACCTGGCCGAGTTCGGCTGGCAACGTGGCCTGCCCACGCACCTCGAGGTGGTCGCGCCCGCCGACACCAGCGAGCGCGCCACGCTGCTCGCCCCGGACATCCTGCCCAGCTTCACCGCGCAGCAGTTCATCGAGCATGGTGCGGTGTTCGGCTCCGAGGTCGACCTCGCGCGCATCGGCGGGCCGGCCGGCAGCACCCCGCTGGCGCTGGTCGAGCTGCAAAACGGCGATGCCGCGCCCAGCCACGTGGCGGGCACCACCAACTTCTACGCGATCACCCGCTACAACTGGTCGAGCTACTACGCCATGGCGGTGATCGAACTGGGCGCGGCGGTCAGGCGGGCGCGCTGAGCCATTCGACCGAAGCAGCACGACGCCTGTCGTCCTGATCGGCGTTCAGCACCTCGGTCACTTCAAGACCGCTGATGAGGTCCCAGGTCGATTCGTACCAGCCGGGGCCGACAAGCGCTCGAGGCATGGGGTCGTCGGGAGCTGGGTGCTGCTTTTCGGTGGCCGGTGCAGCGACGGGTCGGGCGTAAGGGGTGGACATGGGATCTCCTGGTGAGCGATCGATGAGCCGATCGGTGCTGCCAGTTTTCCGAATCGAGGCGGCTTGCGCATCCCGCGCAAGGGTCGGTTCAGGCCTTGAAAGGCACCCCTTGAAGCACCCCCTCTGAAGGGGGATGAGCCGGTCGACGTGCGCTCAGTCCTGCGGAATCACGCTCACCGACACGTCCATGGACTGCATGGATCCGCCGCCCAGGATCACCCCGCGCAGCGGCACCACATCGGCGAAGTCGGCACCCCACGCGAGCGTGATGTAGCGGCGGTCGGCGAGCTGGTCATTGGTCGGGTCGAACTCGACCCAGCCGTGGCCGGGCAAAAAGGCACCGACCCAGGCATGCGACGCATCCACGCCCATCAGCCGTGGCATGCCGGGCGGCGGGTCGGTGAGCAGGTAGCCCGACATGTAACGTGCCGCCAGACCATGCGAGCGCAGACACGCCAGCATCAGGTGCGCGAAGTCCTGGCACACGCCGCGGCGGTGCTGCAGCACTTCATCAACCGAGGTGCTCACCGTGGTGGCACCGGCGTCGAACTCGAAGCCTTCATGGATGCGGTGGGTCAGGTCCAGCAGCGCCTCGACCCAAGGCCGATCGGCCTGCAATGAGGCTTCGGCGTAGTCGCGCGCTGCCTCGGACCACGGCACCAGCAGTGTGGACTCGGCCATGCGCGCAGCATCCAGGTCATGGGCGCCAGGCAGTTGGCGACGCACCGCATCACGCACCTCGGCCACGGTCATCGGGTGAGCGGTGTCCAGTGGTGGCCGCTCGGCCACCTCGACCTGGCAGTGCATGCGCACGCGCAGTTGATGGTGTGCGCCATGCAAGCCGAAATGCGACACCACGTTGCCGAAGCTGTCGGTGGCCTCGTGACGCTCGTTGGGCAGCGGGTCGATGCTCAGGCTGTGCGACACCACCCGCTGCCACGGCAGCACGCGCGGCGTGAGGCGGCCGAGTTGCCACGACTGCGACACAGGGACCACGTACGAATAGAACGTCTCGTGCTCGACGACGTAGCGGTCGGCGTCCGACAGGTTCATGGGCGAGATCAGGTTCATGCGACCAGCGACAGCACGCTGCGCGAGGCGGCATGGGAAAAGAACTTCAGCGTGAGCTCGTCAGACACGCCGTACGCCGCACGCTGCAACTGCGCCAGCAAGCGCGCCAGCGCCTCGCTCTCCGGATGCAGATCGGCCGGCGACAGGCCCCGCAACGCCGCTTGCGCGGGGGCGAGCACATCGCTGGCGAAGCGACCGTGACTGTGTTCGAGCTTGGCCACGAATTCGGCCAGCCCCTTGAGCTGAAAGGCCACCGATCGGGGATTGACCTCGTCGCGCAGCAGCAAATCAAGCACCGGCAGCCACTCGGGTGCGACCAGGTAGCGCGACCGGTAGGTCACGGTGGAGTCGGCGTACTCGAGCAGCCAGTCCAGATCGTGCGTGCGCCCTTCGGTGATCGCCACCTGCAACACGGTGCACAGCGTGGCCAGCCGCTCGATGCGCCGGCCCATCGACAGGAAACGCCAACCCACGCCACGCGTCATGCCGTCGAGCACGAAACCCGACAACGTGGCCATCGAGGTCACCGCGCGGTCGAGCCAGCCCATCGCCATCGGCAGCCCGAGTGCAGGCGAAGACAGCCCGCGCCGGAACACCGGATCGGCGATCAGCTGGTTCAACGAGCGCCAGTGGTCGGCCGACATGCGGTCGCGCAAATTGAAGGCCACACGCGACAGCTGCCGCAGCCGGTCGCTGAGGCCCTCGTCGGGGTGGGTGGACGCACGCAGCAGATCAGCGCCCGGGTGCTCGGTGTTGTCGATGAGGCCGAAACGCTGTGCCACCACCAACGCCGGCGACAGTCCGTGCAACGGCGCCTTCGACTCGTCGAGCACCACGCCGATGGCCACGCGCAACAGCCGCGCCGTGGTCTCGCAACGTTCGCCGTAGCGTCCGAACCAGAACAGGTTTTCGGCGGCGCGCGACGGCACGTTGGCGCGCGATGTCACCAGGTCCTCGGGCCTCACCGTGCGGCTGAGCAACGAAAACGACGCGTTGACCGGCGCTGGCGAAAGCACCCAGGCGTCTTTCGATCGGCCTCCGCGCTGCATGGCGATGGCGCGCGAGCTTTCATCCCCGGCCACACGGGTCAGACCGCCTGGCATCACGTGATAGCCGTGGGGCGTGGCGACCGCGAACACGCGCAAACCGACGCTGCGCGAGGCCAGCTGTTCGGTGGGGCGGCCGGGGGCCGCCGAGCGCTCGAGCACGGGAGCCTGCGACAGGTGCACCCACTCCTGCGCGACGTAACGCTGAGCGCGCGGCGCCACGCGCTCGCGCAGCGCGGCGCGTTGGGCCTCGTCGAGGTCGGCACCGAACAGGGCCGGTTCACGCGCCGAGCGCTCGAGCGGCTTGATGATGAGCTTGTCGAGACGGCCCCAGGCGTCGTCGAGCGCAGCGGGCTCGCCCAGCCACCAGGTGGCCACCGAGGGCAGCTTGAGCGGCTCACCCAGCAGCTTTTCGCTGAGCTTGGGCAAGTAGCCCAGCAG
>CANBSV010000029.1 GCA_947372225.1 Burkholderiales bacterium
CAGCGCGGATGGTCGACGTTGGGGTTGACGTTCGAATAAAAGCCGTACTCGTAGCTCGCAGCCTGGTTCCAACTGGTGCGCGGCTCGGCCTCGACGAAGCGGATGGCGACGATGGACTTGGCGCTTTTGAAACCGTACTTCCAGGGCACTACCAGGCGAACCGGCGCGCCGTTCTGGTTCGGCAGTACCTCGCCATACAGGCCGAAGGCCAGCAGCGCGAGCGGGTGCATGGCTTCATCGAGCCGCAGACCTTCGGCGTACGGCCACTGCAGCACACGACGACTGACGCCTGGCATGGTCTTGGGGTCGGCTTGGGATATGAACTCGACGTACTTGGCGTTGCCTGTCGGCTCGACGCGCTTGATCAGCTCTGACAGCGAATAGCCCACCCACGGAATCACCATCGACCAGCCTTCGACGCAGCGCAGGCGGTAGACCCGCTCTTCCATCGCGCTGAGCTTGAGCAGTTCGTCGATGCCGTAGACGCGGGGCTTTTTGACCGCGCCTTCGATGCTCACGGTCCAGGGGCGGGTCTTGAGCGTGCCGGCGTTGGCTGCCGGGTCGGACTTGTCGGTTCCGAATTCGTAGAAGTTGTTGTACGAGGTGACGTCGCCGTACGACGTGACCTTGTCCATCGTCAGGCCGCCGGGCACCGTGCTGCGCACGCCTGCGAGCGCATCGAGCCGGCCGGGGCCTGTGGTCTGCGCCAGTGCCTCGCGGCCTGCCCATGCCGCGAGCGCCACCCCACCGGCCCCCGCAGCCATCGCCTTGATCAACGTTCGGCGCTGCTCGTAGATCTGGCGCGGCGTGATGTCACTGCCGGCGGGGTGGATGAAGCCGTGGTCTTTGAGGAAGTGCATGGCGTGCTTTCGATGTGCTCAGATCACATCGTCTGAGCCGGATGGCGCGAACAGGTTCAACGCATTGCGCGACGCGCTGTGGCGAAAGCGCCTTCTGGTCAGCAGCTTGGCCTGCGCTTCGGCGGGCAGGTCGGTGATGTTGAGGATGTTCTTAGCGAGCAAGGTGTCGATCACGTCTTCGATCACCCGCACGAAGTCGGCGTCGAGGCTCGAGAAGTCGTCATCCATAGCCTTTGCGGCACCCACGAATGCCTGGACGTCGGGGTGGCTGCCTGCCAGGAATTCCTGTTCACTGTGCTCGGCACAGTGGTGCAGGCTTTCGATCTGTGCTTGGGCGTTGCGGCGAATGTAGGGCATGGTGTGTCGACACTGGATTTGAGCCCACTGTAAGCCCCCGCGCTGCCAAAGTGGCGGCCACAAAAAAGCCGGTCAGCGACCGGCTTTTTCGACAGAGGTTCTGTGTCAGTGCAGACCGGCGATGTAGTCGGCGACGGCCTTGATCTCGAGGTCGTTCATCTTGGCGGCCACACCGGTCATCTGAGCGCTGTTCTTGCGAACACCGCTGCGGAATGCGGTCAACTGCGCCAGCGTGTAATCGGCGTGCTGACCTGCAAGACGCGGGTACTGAGATGGAATGCCAGCGCCGTTCGGGCTGTGGCAGCCGGCACAGGCTGGAACGCTGCGATCGGCGATGCCGCCACGGTAGATCTTCTCGCCCAGGGCCACGGTGTCGGAGCTCTTGGCGAAGCCAGGCTTGGCCTTCAACGAGCCGTAGAACGCCGCGATGTTCTTCATGTCGGCTTCGCTCAACGTGGCAGCCATTCCGCTCATGATGGCGTTGACGCGCTTGCCGCTCTTGAACTCGGTCAACTGCTTGACGAGATACTCTGGATGCTGGCCTTGCAAGATGGGCTGGGCAGGACTGCCGCGAGAACCATCCTGGCTGTGGCAGCCAGCGCACATCGCGGCACTGGCTTGGCCCTTGGCCAGATCGGGCTTTTCAGCGGCGGGGGATTCGTTGGCCGACGCGCTGACGGCGACCGAAGCGAGAAACCAACAGGACAGCAAAGCGGACGCGAACTTCATGACAGGTGCCAGGCAGGTTTGGGAATGGCCGCGATTCTACAATCGCAGTTTTCGATCGCATCCATGACCGCGAGTTCTCCCATCAGTGCGCCGGTCACGACCTGTGCGGCACAGGAAAAATTGGCGCTGGCCTGGACCCACACAGCGCGCTTTTTGACCACGGCCAGCAAGCTGTCCGAGTTGCCGCAGACCGAATTGCCCGAGATCGCCTTTGTGGGTCGATCAAACGCAGGCAAGTCGACCGCCATCAACACGCTGACGCAACAAAAGCGTTTGGCCTTTGCCTCCAAGACACCGGGCCGCACGCAGAACATCAACCTGTTCGAGTTGGGACCCAAGACGCAGGCAGACGCGCTGTTTGCCGACCTGCCCGGCTATGGGTACGCTGCCGTGGCGCGAGGTGCCAAGCTGCGTTGGCAGCAGGTGATGGCAGATTACCTCGACGTGCGTCGCAGTCTCGCGGGCCTGGTGCTGATGGTGGATTCGCGGCTGGGCTTCACCGATCTCGACCGCCGATTGCTGAGCTTCGTGGCACCGCGCGTGGGCAACGGATCGGTCAAGCTGCTGGTGCTGCTGACCAAGTCTGACAAGCTCAACCGCAGCGATGGCGCCATCGCCTTGTTGGCGGCGCAGCAGGCGCTTGGCGATCTGAGCACCGAGGAGGCGGACGTCAACGTGTCGCTGTTTTCGGCCCTCAAGAAAAGCGGCGTGGGCGACGCCGCGATGCTGTTGCACAGCTGGGTTCAAGCGGCCGGGTTGGCCGCATCGCCGTCAGGGCCGACCGAGGTATAGGTAAAGAGCCGTTTCGCCGCGCGGTGCGTAGGTCAGCCCCAGGTACAGCGGCCCGAGTGCGGTGTCCGCGCCGACGAACAGGCTGGATCCGAAGCGCAGATTCGACAACGACACATCACGCTCGCGCTGCCAGGCGTTGCCCGCTTCCAGCGAGCCACCCACAAAGTACCCCCTGGACAGCAGCGACATCGTGTCCAGACGGTGATAAGCCATGAGCCGGCCCAGCAGGGCTTGACTGCCCGCAAGCTGGTCTTGCCGATAGCCCGAAAGCCGGTGGAAACCACCCAACGTGTAGCTGTAGCGGTCGAGCTTGGACAGGTCGTTGCCGCCAGCGCTTTGGGCGAGGACATAGGCGTTGAGCGTTGTGCGCCCAAAGCTGATCGCGGCCGTGCCATCGAGCTCGATGCGGGTGAAGTCCTCGGTCTGTCTGGGCTGCGAAAGCCGCCTCGTTCCCGTGATGGCGCTGGCTTCGAGGCGGTAGCCGCGAGTGGGGAAATTGACGTAGTCCAGTTGATCGAGGATGGCTGCCAGGCGCAAGCCGGTTTCGTGCCCTCGTGCGGCTTGTTCGCTCGTCTGAGCATCGATCGAGATCAGATCCGGGCGCAGGTGAAAAGCCACATAGCTCAGGCCGAGCCGCAACTCACCGAACTTGCCCCAGGGTTGTCCGAGGTCGAGGCCGAGTCGTCCCTGGCTGCGGGTGAACCGGCCGCGCTCATGGCCGGAGTCGGCGTCATAGACGGTCAATTCCCGGCGCTGCGCTTCGGCATAAGTGGCGACGAACAGGTCGCTGCCCAGACCTTCGAACAGATTCAAGGGGTGGAGCAGCTCGGTGAACAGACGTGGGGTCTGCCCGATCTGCGCAAAGCTGCGCCACTCGGTGCCGGTGGACGTCAACCAGCGACGGTTGTGGATGGCCTTGATGTTGAAGGCGCTGTCGCCACGGAAGTCCGTGAAAAGATCGAGCCCGACGCGGAAGTAGTTCGGCCCCCAAGGTTTTTCTTCGAGGTCGAACAGCAGCCCGTCACCCTCGGGTGTGCGCACCAGACGAAAGTCCGACCGGGTGTAGTCGCCACTGGCGGCCAGTTGCAGCGCGTCGCGCTCGGCCTTGCCTTCGTCGAAGGCTTCGCCGGGGGTTGATTCGAGCCCGTCGGCCAGACGCTGCGGGACGGTGAGTTTGTTGCCTTCGAAGCGGATGAACCCGAGGCGCACCTCTTCGACCGCCGGCACACCGTGAAGCGCCCGCCATTGCCGGTAGGCGGGTGCATCCACAGCCAGCGCAGCCAGCCGAGCGAGTTGGGGTTCGACACCGGCCTGACCGCGCTCGATCAGCTGGCGGGTCTTGTCGAAGTCGCTTGCGGCCAGCGCGCCCAGGTCGGGCGTGATGAGCACATCTGCCGGCTTGAGCAAGGCCAGGCTGCGTTGCACGTTCTGCTCGGTCAGGATGCTGATCATCTGCCCGGTCAGGCCGCCCACCGAGCCCAGCGTGTCCCGCCCGGCCAGCGGCGAGCCGATGTTGACGGCGATCACCACGTCAGCCCCCATGTCGCGAGCGACGTCGATGGGCAGGTTGTCCACCAGCGCGCCATCGCCCAGGATCAGGCTGTCAAGCGCGGTGGGCGCAAACACCCCAGGGATGCTCATGCTGGAGCGCAGCGCCAGAGCAAGGTCACCTTGAGTCAGGATCACCGGCGCGCCGGTCTCCATGTTGGTGGCCACCGCGCGAAACGGTATGGGCAGCCGTGCGAAGTCGTGCACGTTGCGCACTGGCATCGTGTAGCGCCGCAGCAGAGTTTCAAGCCCGCGACCAGGCAACGCTCCCAGCGGTGCGCGCAACTCACCATCACGCATGCCGAATTCGAGCACCGGTGAGAACTGGAAGTCTTCTTCCTTGCGGCGCTGGCTGAGCAACGGGCGCTCGACGCGGCTGGAGAAGACCTCGTCCCACTTGATCATCATCAGTTGGGCTTCGATCTGAGACGCACTCATGCCGCTGGCGTACAGACCGCCCACGATGGCGCCCATCGACGTCCCGGCGATCACATCGATCGGGATGTGTTCTCGCTCGAGCATCTTGAGCACCCCCACATGCGCCAGGCCACGTGCTCCGCCGCCTGACAGCACGAGGCCGATGCGTGGGCGCTCGATCGAGGGTTGCTTGAGGGCATGGGCTGCGGCATCGACCCCCGGGGCCGGCAATTCGCCAGCCGCAGCCACCAGGCTCAGAACCGACGCCGCCACGAGCCCCAGCAGCCGCGCTGCCCGCCGACACGTGGTCACCTTGCGGTCAGGGTCGGAAACACTGCGCAAGCCATCGGCCCGATGGCCGAATGCAGTCAAGCGAAGTCCCCGAGGTGTCGCCCCACTCGTTCAACGGCGCGTTGGAGCAGCCCAGCGCTGGGCAGTGACTTGAGCAGCCCCTCGCGCCCCAGGCGCCCAAGGGCATCGCCCGTGATCGAGTGGGGACAACCCGGTGTCTCACCGGCGAAAAGGAGAAACTGTCCGGATTCGCTGCGCCACAGCAGCTGCACCGTTTGCCAGCGGCCTCGCAGGAACCATTGGCACGGGGCCGCGGCAATGATCGCCTCGGCCAGCTCAGCTGGCATCGTGTGCGCCGAGTCGCCCGTGGGTAACAGCTCCGCAGGCACGGTGTCCATCCATTTCACGTCGATCAACGAGTCCGGGAAGCCGTCGTCTGTTGGTTGCCGGTGCGTCCGTGAGTCATCATCTGACGTGGTCGGTGTTGTGTCGTCAGTCGTGGCGGCTGGGGGGCGGTACCGTGCGGCAAATCCCAGCAGGCCGGTGTGGGTTGCCATCAGGTCGTCGAGCACCGCTTGCTGCTCGTCCTCGGGAAAAGCGATCAGAGCCATGCCCGCGCGCAAGCGCTTGAGCAGGCCAGGCAGCAAGCTGAACAGCTGCAGCCTGTTTTGGGCATTGACCTTCAGGTTCAGGCTGACGTGCAGATCGTCCGCTGTTTGCATGTAGGCCAAGGTGTGCTCGCTGTCGACGCCAAAGCGCAGGATGGACTCGGCGACCACACGTGGCCACTCTTCGGTCATGAAAACAAGCACCCGGGGGGCTGCACGCGTGGATCTGAACTGTTCGGAAAACTGTGCTGACAGCTCCATCCGAAGCACCTCGCGTCGGTCGCTCAGCGCCAGACCTTCGATGACACCTTGCGCCGCTTCTCGCTGAGCTTGCAACTGGGCGGCCAGATGTTCTTCAAGCCGAGCCAATCCGATTCGGTAGAGCCCGCCCGTGGGCTGCTCGGTGGCAGCGATTTCTGCAGCCAGCGAGTCGCTGAAGGTCAAAAGGCTCGCGGCTCGCGGGTCGGCCTCCAGCGGCCACACCTGCGCAGCCTGCGCGATGCGGTTCATCAAAAGCCAAACCGGGTGGTTGTCGTTGTTGAGCATCTCCGGGTCGGTGAGCGCGACGCGCAGGGCCGAAACCTGCAGCCTCGCTAGCACCGCGCGCACGGGGGCTGACAACTGTTCGTCGCTCAGCACCGAATCAAAAATGCGCGACAGCAGGTCAACGATCTGTCGGTCGATGCCATCGTGGGTCTGTGCAAGCAAGGATTGCGCAAACTCAGTCAGTTGTCGTGGATCCGTCCTACTGGACCCTTCAGCCGGCAGTGGTCGCTCGGCGTGACCACTGAGCAACGTCTCGAGGCGCGCCAGAACGTCTTCGAAGGCCTGCGAGAACCGGGGCTCTGACGCTGATGCAGCGGCGGGTGTACCGCTTGTTTGCCGTGCGTCAACGGGCATCCGGCCCGATTTGCCGGCAGGCATGCGGCTGAGCAGTTGCCCCAGTCCCCGGGGTTCTGCTTTCCAGAGTGGGCCCGGTAAGACGATCGCGCTGGGGGCGTGCACAAGAGTTCGGTAGACGCTGGGTTCGACGCCTTGGGACTCGAGCCGGGAGCATGCGCCAGCCCAGGCCAACTTGAGTTGCTTGGCCAGGCAGTCGGTCGCAGTCCGAAACAGCAACCGACCCTGCGCGGCGACGGGTGTGACGGCGCAGGTGGCATCCCACAACGCCTGAGCGTAGGCCGGGGGACGCAACGGATTGGACTTGGCGCTGACGTGATCCTGACCGATCAGAGTGGACGTGAAGGTCTGGAGATCTCGCAGCTCCCATTCGGCTGCGAGGTCGATTGCCTGCGCGGCCCGCGAGATCTCGATGTCGGTCTCGATGCGGTCTTCGTCGAGCAACTGAAAGCCCGATTCAGCTTGCGCGGCGTCGCCGCTCGCCTGATGTGGCATTCCGCGAGCATCGGCCATGACGTTCGTACGAAGCGCATCGCAAAACACCTGGGTGAACAGGGGTGAGCTGCGTTGCAGCACTTCGTAGACATCGGCCTGCAGTTGCCGTTCGCTGCGGTTAGACGGCTCGGCCCTCGGCGCCTGCTGCAACTGCGACAAGGTCGCCGCCACCGCGCGATCAATGAGCTGTGGCATACGGGACAACTCGTCCTCGACGAAGCTCAGCATCAGTGGAGTGACTGACATCCTGACAAGGCCTTTTGTTGGGTTGGGTATCGCCCGTGGAAATCGCAGCTTGTTCGTGAGTCTATGGGCACAGGCACAAAAGGCCCAGGCACAAAAACAAACAGGGCTGCTGTTGCAGCCCTGTTTGCCATCTCGACAGGCCCGGACTCAAAAAGAGCCCGAACCGGTCAGGCAGATCACATGTCCATGCCGCCCATGCCACCCATGCCACCCATGCCACCAGGCATACCGCCGGCACCGGATTCTTCCTTCGGCGCTTCGGCGACCATGCACTCGGTCGTCAGCATCAGCGATGCCACCGACGCGGCGTTTTGCAGCGCCGTGCGGGTCACCTTGGTGGGATCCAGGATGCCCATTTCGATCATGTCGCCATAGGTACCGTTGGCTGCGTTGTAGCCGTAGGTGCCCTTGCCGGCCAGCACTGCGTTCACGACCACGCTAGGCTCGTCGCCGGCGTTTTGCGTGATGATGCGGATCGGCTCTTCGATGGCGCGCAGGATCAGCTTGATGCCGGCTTCCTGGTCAGCGTTATCGCCCTTGATGGCGCCGGCGGTCTGCTTGGCGCGCAACAGCGCCACGCCACCACCAGCCACGATGCCTTCTTCAACGGCTGCACGCGTGGCGTGCAGCGCATCTTCGACGCGGGCCTTCTTTTCCTTCATCTCGACTTCGGTGGCTGCACCGACCTTGATCAGTGCCACGCCGCCGGCCAACTTGGCCACGCGCTCTTGCAACTTCTCACGGTCGTAGTCGCTGCTGGCTTCTTCGATCTGCACGCGCACTTGCTTGACGCGGGCTTCGATGTCGGCAGCCGCACCCGAGCCGTCGATGATGGTGGTGTTTTCCTTGCCCACTTCGACGCGCTTGGCTTGGCCCAGATCGGCCAGCGTGACCTTCTCGAGCGTCAGGCCGACTTCTTCAGCAATGACCTTGCCGCCGGTCAGGATGGCGATGTCTTCGAGCATGGCCTTGCGGCGATCGCCGAAGCCAGGCGCCTTGACGGCCACGACCTTCAGGATGCCGCGGATGGTGTTGACCACCAGCGTTGCCAGAGCTTCGCCTTCGACTTCTTCAGCAATGATCAACAGCGGACGACCGGTCTTGGCGACAGCTTCGAGCGTGGGCAGCAGGTCACGGATGTTGCTGATCTTCTTGTCGAAGAGCAGAACAAACGGATTTTCCAGAATCGCGGATTGCTTTTCGGGGTTGTTGATGAAGTACGGGCTCAGGTAGCCGCGATCAAACTGCATGCCTTCGACAACTTCGAGTTCGCTGTTGAGCGACTTGCCGTCTTCGACAGTGATCACGCCTTCCTTGCCAACCTTGTCCATCGCTTCGGCAATGATGCGGCCGACTTCTTCGTCGCTGTTGGCCGAAATGGTGCCGACCTGAGCGATTTCCTTTGAGGTGGTCGTGGGCTTGGACTGCTTCTTGAGCTCTTCGACCAGTGCCGACACGGCCTTGTCGATGCCGCGCTTGAGGTCCATCGGGTTCATGCCCGCAGCCACGTACTTCATGCCTTCGCGCACGATGGCTTGAGCCAGCACGGTCGCGGTGGTGGTGCCGTCACCGGCGATGTCACTGGTCTTGGAAGCGACTTCCTTGACCATTTGAGCGCCCATGTTTTGAAGCTTGTCCTTGAGCTCGATTTCCTTGGCGACTGAGACACCGTCCTTCGTCACCGTGGGAGCACCAAATGAGCGTTCGAGCACCACGTTACGGCCCTTGGGGCCGAGCGTGACCTTGACCGCATTGGCCAGAATGTTCACGCCTTCGACCATGCGGGCGCGGGCGTCACCGCCAAAAATTACGTCTTGTGCTGCCATGAGTTTTTCTCCTGAATCGTTGGAATGGATGTTTGGCGGGAGAAGAAATTACTTCTCGACCACGGCGAAGAGGTCTTCTTCGCGCATCACAAGCAGTTCATCGCCATCGACCTTGACAGTCTGGCCGCTGTACTTGCCGAAGAGGACGCGATCACCCACCTTGACATTGAGAACGATGAAATCGCCCTTTTCGTTGCGCTTTCCTGGGCCGACGGCCAGCACTTCGCCCTGATCAGGCTTTTCTGCGGCGTTGTCTGGAATGACGATGCCCGAGGCGGTTTTGGTTTCCTGTTCGAGGCGCTTGACGATCACGCGATCGTGCAAAGGACGAAGTTTCATAGCATCTCCTAGAGGTGTCGGAATGAGGTTCAATGGATTCAGGCATTCGGCTGTGAACCAAACCGCCATCGGCGGGCGGGCAGCAAGCGCCTGTCACTGAGTTAGTTAGCACTCAACTGTGTCGAGTGCTAGCAATCAAATTATAGGGGTGCGTACCCTGATTTCAAGCCTAGATTTCGCCGACGCTTGGCTCGTCCCGCCCCAGGGGGGATTCAACGCGATAACCTTCTTTGGCCCATTGAGTGAAGTCGTTGTTCTTGCAACGATTGCTGCAAAAGGGGCGAGCGGCGTTGTCTTGGGAGTAGAGGCTGTCGCCCCCGCATGCGGGGCACCGGACGACTCGAGGGGTGATCCTTGACTCGCTCACGCGCACAAGGTCAGCTCGAAGCTGCTGTCGGCGGTGTGCGGACGCAGGCGGCCTTCGGCATCCTGATTCATGAGCCTGACTGACACCATCAGCCGATGACCGGTGATTTCGGGAACGAGCCCTTCTGCGGCGCTGACCCGAACCCTCATCAGGTGGTAGGTTCGGCCGGGCGGCAGGCTTTGTTGGAATTGACCACCCGGAGCCGAAACGCGCTGCGCCACGCCTGAATCCCGCAGCAGGCCCAACAGCACATTGAGCGCTTCTGCCAGCGGCAGCAGCAACTCAATCCAGCGGGACAGATCGGCCCGACGACGAACCGGATCGAATTGCTGCCACGCGTAATAAGACGGTAAGTCGAATTCGCAGGTGCCCCCGGGGATGCTGATACGACTGCGAATACTCATCAGCCACTCATTGGAGGTGAGCGACTGCCCCACTTTTCCAGAAGACTGGTTCAGTCCATCGTATGCGTGATCGATCTTTTCGACCACGCTGTCGAGAGCATCTTCGGAGATCGATGGGTTGCCGCGATAACTGTTGAGACGCGCTTTCTGGCGTTCCAGATCCTTCAGCAGATCTGATTTGAGGTCTGCACGCGAACCGACCTCCATGATCTCGAAGATCGTCGCGATGGCATGGTGATGGTCCACGGCGGCGTCGCGCGGTGCCAACTGTCCCAATCGGTCGAAGAGGTGTTCGAGCCGAAGCATCGTGCGGATGCTTTCGTTGAAGGGATGTTCGTAGAGAACCAAAGCGGAGCCTGCCTTCGACTGAGGGGACTGTCTGAAGCGGTGCGGACACACCCGAGAGACAAGATTGTTTCACACGGTGGGCGATACCAACGCCATCCAAGACCGCCACAGTGCGGTCACTCTCTGAGCGAGTTCGGCTTCATCAATGCCGTCATTCAGGAGCACGTCGTGGGCTTTTGAAAGACGCTGCTTGCGGGTGGCTTGGGCATCTATCACCGCCTGGACTTCGTCGGCGGTCCACCCCGAGCGATGCATCACGCGTGCGATTTGGGTGGATTCGCTGCAATCGACCACGAGGACGCGGTGCACGAGATCAAGCCAGTAACCCGACTCGACCAGCAAGGGGACATCGCATACGGTGACCGGAGATTCGCGCCCAGCCATTGCATCGCGCTGAGCCTCTTGCGCAATCATTGGATGCAAGATGGCCTCAAGCTGATGCCGATGGCGTACGTCTGCAAAAACCAGATGACGCATCTGCTGCCGATCAAGCCCACCGTCCGGTCGGATCACCGAATCCCCAAACGCGGCGTGCAGGGCGTGCATGGCGCTGCCCCCCGGTTGGGTCAGCCGGCGGGCTATGGCGTCGGTATCAACAATGAACGCGCCCTGGCTCGCCAAAAGACGAGCGACCGTGCTCTTCCCGCTTCCGATTCCGCCAGTCAAGCCGACGCGCAGCGGCGGCGGTGGCAAGAGAGTCATGTTGGAACGCCGTTCTAGGCAGCCGTCAACTCAACCGGGTCCATGTCAGGCCCAACCCATCCAGCCCAGCACCTGCGACGGACCGAGCAGCAGCACGGCCAAGCCAGAGCCGGCCAGGAATGGACCGAACGGCACGTATCGCCCTTCGCGCAGGCTGCTGTTGAGTTTCATCCCGATGCCTACCACTGCACCGAGGATCGAGGCGCCCAACACCACCGGAAGAACCATTGACACGCCCAGCCATGCGCCAAGCGCCGCAAGCAACTTGAAATCGCCGTACCCCATGCCCTCTTTGCCGGTGACCAGCTTGAACAACCAGTAAACCGACCACAGCGACAAGTAGCCAACCATGGATCCCCAAACCGCCGCGGACAGCGTGGTGGTCAGGCCGAGCGCCGCTGCCAGAAGCCCACCCCACAGCAAGGGCAGCGTTAAGCCATCCGGCAGAAGCGTGGTGTCCCAGTCGATACCAGCAAGAGCCACCAGTACTGCAGCGAAAGCGCACCAGGCGAGCACCTCTGGCCGGGAATCGAAGCGCCAGGCCAATGCCGCGAACAACAAGGCGGTGACAACTTCGAAAAACGGATAACGAACGGGAATCCGAGTCTTGCAGGAAGAGCACTTCCCGCGCAGCCACAGGTAACTCAGAACCGGGATGTTTTCGTGCCACGCAATTGAGTGGCCGCACTGAGGGCAACGCGAGCGGGGGGCGGACAAGCTGATTTGCGCGGGCAAATCCACCTTGACGCCCAGCATCTCGGCGCTGTCCGATTTCCACGTTCTGTCGAGCATCAGCGGAAGCCGATGGATCACCACGTTCAAGAAACTACCGATGCACAAACCAAACAAGGCAAGCGCCCATGGGGTCAAAAAAATCCCTGCGAACGACAGATCCATGCTGTCTGGCTCAGACGACTTGACCGATTTTGAAGATGGGCAGGTACATGGACACGACGATGCCGCCAATCACGGTACCCAAAATCACGATGATGAAGGGCTCCATCAGGCTGGAAAGGCCCTTGACCGCCTCATCGACCTCATCCTCGTAGAACTCGGCGGCCTTACCGAGCATTTGGTCGAGCGAACCCGATTCCTCACCGATGGAGCACATCTGCAAGACCATGTTCGGGAAGACTCCAGTCGTCTGCATAGACGTGGTGAGCGACGAACCGGTTGAGACGTCTTTCTGGATCGCCTCGGTCGCCTCGGCGAAAACAGCGTTACCCGAAGCGCCGCCGACGGAATCAAGCGCCTCTACGAGCGGCACGCCCGCCGCGAACATTGTGGACAGCGTACGTGTCCAGCGGGCAATGGCGGACTTGTTGACCAAGTCGCCAAACACCGGCACTCGCAGCAGGAGCCGGTCCATGGTTTTTTGCATCTTCTCGGAGCGCTTCCACGACTCCATGAAGAAATAGACCCCCCCGCCCAGAAAGCCGAAGATGGCCCACCAGTAACTCACGAAAAACTCCGACATTGCAATCACGATGAGCGTGGGTGTAGGCAAGTCCGCTCCAAAGGATGTGAAAACTTCCTTGAAGGCCGGAATGACGAAAATCATGATGACCGCGACCACAACGAAGGCCACGACCAGAACTGCGATCGGGTAGATGAGTGCTGATTTGATCTTGTTCTTGATGGCCATCGTCTTTTCTTGATAGACGGCCAACCTATCGAGCAGTGCCTCAAGAATGCCCCCAGCTTCCCCGGCCTCGACCAAGTTGCAGTACAGCGCATCGAAGTAGATGGGGTGCTTTCTAAATGCGGATGACAAGCTCGAGCCCGTCTCAACGTCCGAACGGATATCTGTCAGCAGTTTGGTCAGCCTCGGATTGGGGCTGCCGCGAGCGACGATGTCGAAGGATTGGATCAGCGGAACGCCCGCGCGCATCATCGTCGACAGCTGTCGAGTGAATACCGCGATGTCCTTTTGCTTGATGGCGCTCCCGCCACTGGTGCGGCGCTTCTTGATCTTGGTGACCAAGATGCCCTGTCGACGCAGGCTGGCGCTGACCATGGCTTCGCCACCGGCACGCATCTCTCCCCTGACGAGCTTGCCGTTTTTATCTTTGCCTTCGTACTCGAAAACGACATCTTTGCCGCTCTTCGCGGCCGCTGCAGTCGCCATGGCGCCTCCGGGAAACGATCCACCAATCGGGTTATCGGCCGGATTGTGGCTTTATTCAGTTCGAATCAATCGTTGGTGACAGCGATTACCTCTTCGAGCGTCGTGACCCCGGCGCGAACCTTGATCAAGCCAGACTGCCGAAGATTGCGAACGCCCTCGCGTTGTGCCTGTTCGGCAATGTCCATGGCAGTGCCTTCGGCAAGGATGATTCGCTGAATCTCGTCGGTCACGGGCATCACCTGGTAGATGCCCACGCGTCCCCTGTACCCGTTGGAGCAAGCCGAGCAACCCACTGCTCGAAAAGGCTTCCAAGAACCGTTGAGGTCGCTTTCATCAAAGCCGGCCTTGCGCATGGCTTCCCGGGGGTAGTCGGCTGGTGCCTTGCACGACTCACACAGCTTGCGAGCCAGACGTTGAGCAGTGATCAGCAGCACGCTGGAGGCGATGTTGAAGGGAGCCACACCCATGTTTAGCATGCGCGTCAGCGTCGTCGGGGCATCATTGGTGTGAAGCGTTGACATCACCATGTGGCCTGTCTGTGCAGCCTTGATGGCGATATCGGCTGTCTCAAGATCGCGGATCTCGCCCACCATGATGATGTCCGGATCTTGTCGAAGGAACGACTTCAGCGCGACCGCGAAAGTCATGCCCGCCTTGTCGTTGACGTTGACTTGGTTGATGCCAGGCAGGTTAATTTCTGCTGGATCTTCTACGGTGGAGATGTTGACGCCGGGTTGATTGAGGATGTTGAGACAGGTGTAGAGGGAGACCGTCTTTCCCGAACCGGTAGGTCCGGTCACCAGCACCATGCCGTAGGGACGTTGAATGCAATGGAGCAGGCGGTCACGCTCAATTTTTTCGTAGCCTAGAGCCTCGATTCCCAGTTTGGCGCTTGAGGCGTCCAAGATGCGAATCACGATCTTTTCGCCGAACAATGTGGGCAGCGTACTCACCCGAAAGTCGATTGACTTGCTGCCGAATTTCAATTTCATTCGGCCGTCTTGAGGCACTCGTTTTTCGGAAATATCCAGCCGAGAGATGACCTTGATCCGGGAGGAGAGCTTGTCCTTGATGGCGATAGGAGGCTGCGTAATCTCACGCAGTTCTCCATCGATGCGAAAGCGAACCCGGTAGTGGTACTCGTATGGCTCGAAGTGAAGGTCCGAGGCGCGCGCATTGATGGCATCAATCAGCATCTTTTGCAGAAAACGCACGACGGGCGCGTCTTCGACCTCCGCCGCCGGCTCAGCCGACTCCGGTGCACCCACTTCCTCCGTGACGTCAAACTCGAAATCCCCGGAAGACATCGCTTCGAACGCCTCACTCGCGCTCGTCCCGCTCCCTTCGAGGATCCTAGAAAGTTTGTCGTGCTCAACGATCACCCATTCAGGTGTCAGTTGGGTAGCGAACTTGATGCGCTCTACGGCCTCCTGATCCGTGGGGTCCGCGCCGCCGATGAACAGCCGCCCCCCGCGTTTGCCCAGCACGACGACCTGATACTGCGAAGCCAGCTTCGCATCGATGATGCTGCGCGGTAACTTCTGCGGTTCGATGGCGTTCAGGTCAAGCAGCGGAAGCGCCAGCGCCGTCGACAGCGTATGCGCCAAGTCGGCGGGGGAGACCGACCCTGCCTTTATGAGGGCCGATACAAAACTGGTCTTCTTTTCGCCGGCCGACTTCACCAGACTCTCGGCGGCCTTTTCCGTGAGCTTGCCCGCGTGTACGAGTACCCGCGCGACGCCTGATAGAGCGGAGTGGGGAGTTTCAGCGAGCGTGTCGGCCATCAATATCCCTGATTCAAAGCGCGTCCACTGGCTCTGTCCGAAAAGGCTTTGCGTTAACTATCCGACGCATCCTATCGCAGCGCTTTGCCCGAGCGCCTTCTTCTCAGCAGGCTGTCTGATTCGTCAACGTCGGGCCTTAGCTAATGCAGTTGATGCCCTCGACACAAACCTTATGCTGGTCGGGGTGAGAGGATTCGAACCTCCGGCCTCTACGTCCCGAACGTAGCGCTCTACCAGGCTAAGCTACACCCCGACATTGGTCCGCAGAGCTTGCATCCGAGGCGACTAACTCAAGCGGATCGATCAAGAGAACGTTGACACAACTCTAGCAGAGCATCCTTGTGCGCCGAATCCTTCAGAACCGCCAAACTGCGTTGGGCGCACGCACTCTCTTCGCGTGCTGCGTCGCGGGTGGCGTCAAGTGCTCCTGTTCGACGGACGATGGAAATGACGTCTGACAAACGCTCCACTTCGCCATGTTGAATCGCATTGCGAATCAGTTCTCGCTCTTCCTGGGTGCCACGCGCCATGGCGATTAGCAAGGGTAGTGTCGGCTTGCCCTCACGCAGGTCGTCTCCCACGTTCTTTCCAAGCTCCGAGGTCGAACCTTCGTAGTCGAGCAGATCGTCAATTAACTGGTAAGCGGTACCCAGCGAACGGCCATAGTCCGCGCATGCCTCTTCGATCTCCGGGGGGGAATCGGCCAGAACTGCCCCCAACCGGGCACTCGCTTCGAAAAGTTTGGCGGTTTTGTAGCGAATCACCTTCAGATAGTCTGCGACTTGCAGATCCGGGTCGCGCATGTTCATGAGTTGCAAGACCTCGCCTTCCGCGATGACATTTGTTGCATCCGACAAGACCTGAAGTACTCGCATCCGGTTGATGGAGACCATCATCTGGAATGCGCGGGAGTAGATGAAATCTCCCACCAAAACGCTAGCCGCGTTGCCAAAAACCGCATTTGAAGTTTGGCGCCCTCGTCGCAGACCCGACTCG
This sequence comes from Burkholderiales bacterium, assembly GCA_947372225.1. Classification (GTDB taxonomy): domain Bacteria; phylum Pseudomonadota; class Gammaproteobacteria; order Burkholderiales; family Burkholderiaceae_C; genus PBB1. The sequence goes on from CANBSV010000029.1 coordinate 16,138, forward strand.
TCGACCACGTCGTCGTGAAGGAGGGTCGCCGTGTGGATGAACTCCACACATGCCGCTAATTCATAGCGCTCTCGACCCTCGAATCCGAGCGCGTTCGCGAACAGCAACACCAACAAGGGCCTAATTCGCTTGCCACCCGCGCTGGTGATGTATCGGGCGATCTGATCGACTAGCGCCACCTCAGAGGTGAGCCGCCGCCGAATGACTGAGTCAACCTCGCGCATTTCTGCATCCATCGCGCCGAGGGTAGCGGGCTGCTTCGCGCCGCTGACTTGAGATGTTTCGCTCACGCGATCCTTACAGACTGAAAAGTGAAATTATAGAAACCGGCGATCGCCGACAGTTTGACGGTGGATTTGCGCGTCATTGTGCTAAAGTTCTGGGTTCTGTGCGCGGTCTGGGATCACATGATCGCCAGTCGGGGGCCGGGAACCAAATTGGAAGGTGCTGATATGTATGCGGTCATTAAAACCGGTGGGAAGCAATACCGGGTCGCCACCGGCGAGAAGGTAAAAGTCGAGAAAATTGTCGCGGATGTCGGCCAAGAGATCACGATTGATCAAGTCTTGGCGGTGGGCGAGGGCGCTGACATGAGGGTGGGTTCGCCGTTGATCGCTGGCGTCACCGTGACGGCCACTGTGACTGCGCAGGGCAGGCTCCCTAAGGTGCGCATCTTTAAGATGCGGCGCCGTAAGCACTACCAAAAGCGCCAAGGTCACCGGCAGTCTTTTACGGAAATTGAGATCGGCGCCGTCAACGGCTGAATCCAGTAACTCAATCCTACAGAGTAAATCATGGCACAGAAAAAAGGCGGCGGCTCAACGCGCAACGGACGAGATTCCCAGCCAAAAATGTTGGGGGTGAAGGCCTACGGAGGTGAGTTGATTTCCTCGGGGTCCATCATTGTTCGTCAACGGGGAACGCAGTTTCATCCCGGTGTGAATGTCGGGGTAGGGCGGGATCACACCCTCTTTGCGTTGGCTGACGGTGAGGTGGTTTTTTCTGTGAAAGGCCCGCAGAATCGCCGCACCGTGAGCATCAAGACCCACTGAATTTAAACACGTGAGTGTTCTGGAGCCCCGGTTCGCCGGGGCTTTTGTTTTTCTAGAATGAATCGATCAATGCACTCATCGAGCGTTGAGAAGAGTTCATGTTATTCAGCTGATCAGTAGAAGCAACCAACCCATGAAATTTGTCGACGAGGCCACTATCGATATTTCTGCCGGCGACGGAGGGAATGGTTGTATGAGCTTTCGTCGGGAGAAGTTCATTCCCTTCGGAGGACCCAACGGCGGCGATGGGGGTCGAGGCGGCAGTGTGTTCGCAGTCGGCGACCCGAACCTGAACACGCTCATAGACTATAGGTATGCTCGGCGACATGAGGCTCGACGTGGAGAAAATGGCCGTGGGTCAGATCAGTTTGGTGCGGCTGCCGAGGATATTATTCTTCGCATGCCGATGGGGACAATTATTACCAATACTGAAAACAATCAGGTTATTGCGGAACTACTTGTTCCCGATGAAAAGGTTTTGCTGGCGAAGGGTGGAGATGGCGGTTTTGGGAATTTACATTTTAAGACCAGTACAAATCGTGCACCAAGACAAAAAACACCTGGCTGGCCAGGAGAGAAATTTCACGTCCGGCTTGAATTGAGGATTTTGGCTGATGTTGGATTGCTGGGCATGCCCAATGCTGGAAAGTCAACTCTGATTGCCTCCATTTCGAACGCAAAACCCAAGATTGCCGATTACCCATTCACCACACTTCATCCAAATCTCGGGGTGGTTCGGGTCGCGCCAGAAAAAAGTTTTGTCGTCGCTGATATTCCGGGTCTGATTGAGGGTGCGTCCGAGGGTGCTGGTTTGGGACATTTGTTCTTGCGACATCTTCAGCGGACTCACCTCCTGTTGCATATGGTTGACATCGCCCCGTTTGACTCGGCTGTTGACGCAGTCGCGCAGGCAAAAGCTATCGTTCGTGAGCTGAAGAAGTACGACGAGTCACTCTACGAAAAGCCACGCTGGGTAGTGCTGAACAAACTGGACATGGTGCCTCCGGAAGAGCGTGCCGACCGCGTGGCTGACTTTGTAAAGCGCTTCAAATGGAAGGGCCCGCTTTTCCAGATCTCGGCGCTCACACGTGAGGGTTGTGAGAACCTCAACCGTGCAATCTATGACCATGTCGCAGGGTCCAAGAATGCACCACCCATCGAGGCGGACCCACGATTTATTGACGACCTTAACGGCGCCGATTTGGGATGAGTCAGATCCTGGAAAGCGCTAGTCGCATTGTCGTGAAGGTGGGCTCGAGCCTGGTGACGAACGATGGTCGGGGTCTCGACGGTGGCGCCATTGAGAACTGGTGCCGGCAGTTAGCTATTCTGACTGCTCAAGGTCGTGAACTCGTGATGGTGTCGAGCGGCGCCATTGCAGAGGGTATGAAGCGTCTTGGTTGGCCAGCGCGGCCCCGGCAGTTGCATGAGTTGCAGGCCGCAGCTGCGGTGGGTCAAATGGGCCTGGCGCAGATGTACGAGTCGATGCTCCGACAGCACGATGTGAAAAGTGCACAAGTGCTGCTCACTCATGCTGATCTCGCTGATCGGGAAAGGTACCTGAATGCCCGGTCGACTCTCCTTACATTATTGGAATTAAATGTTATTCCAATCATTAATGAAAATGACACGGTGGTCAATGAGGAGATAAAGTTTGGAGATAATGACACGCTTGGATCTCTGGTTGCCAATTTAATTGAGGCGGACGCTCTTATTATATTAACAGATCAGTCCGGCCTGTATTCGGGGGATCCGAGAAAGAACCCTGATGCCCATCTGATCCAGACCGCTTTGGCTGGGGATCCTGAGCTGGAGCGGATGGCTGGTGGCGCTGGTAGTAGTATTGGCCGGGGCGGAATGATAACCAAGATACTGGCAGCGAAGCGAGCCGCGCGAAGCGGGGCTAGCACAGTGATAGCTTGGGGGCGCGAGCCAGATGTTTTGCTGCGGCTGTGTGCTGGTGAGGATCTGGGTACGGAACTCAGGGTTCAAACCCCAAAGCTCGCCGCCCGAAAGCAATGGATGATCGATCAGTTGCAGTTGCGTGGGGCCGTAACTGTCGATCCAGGCGCTTTTCTCAAAATCCGTGATGGTGGCAAGAGCCTTCTACCGGTCGGCATCGTTGAGGTGAGAGGCGAATTCCATCGCGGAGACATCATCTCGGTCTACGGTCTTGATGGAAGTGAAGTGGCTCGCGGGCTGACCAACTACTCAAGTGGTGAGGCAAGGCTCATAGCGAGAAAATCATCAAGCGAGTTCGAGTCTATTTTGGGATTTATCTGTGAGCCAGAAATGATTCACAGGGATAATATGGTTTTATTATAAAATATCATCGCCAGCGAGTTTTTTTTGGTTCGCTACTTCCGCTGTATTTAATTGATCTCCAGCGACTAATGGGTGGTATTTTTTGGAATGGTTGGTGTTGTTCAAAGATTTCGTCTCTGAATTATTCAATGAGCCAGAATTGGGCATCTTTGGTTGCCTGATTTGGCCCGATTTCGGTAAGAATTTTGATAACTCAGTAAGCGCTGTCTGGTACACATCTCGTTTGAAGTCTATGACCACTTCCAAGGGGATCCAATATTCGTGCCACCGCCATGCATCAAATTCCGGGTGGTTGGTAGCACGAAGATTCATGTCGCTATCTCTTCCGGTCAGTTGGAGCAGAAACCAGATCTGCTTTTGACCTCTGTAATGGCCACGTGACTCGCGTCGAATGAATCTGTCTGGAACCTCGTAGCGCAGCCAGTCACGGGTGCGGGCAATGATGCGGACATGGTCGGGAAATAAACCCACCTCTTCATGCAGTTCCCGATACATCGCCTGCTCTGGCGTTTCTCCGTACTTGATCCCACCTTGAGGGAATTGCCAAGAGTGCGTTCTAAGGCGCTTGCCCCAAAACACCTCGTTCCGGTGATTGAGCAGTACGATCCCGACGTTGGGCCGGAACCCCTCACGGTCGAGCATAATCTTCTCCAGAATCCCTGATTATTTTCATTATTGCATTTGGTATGGGTGGGCCGAGCCCCAGCCGCGTCGGTCATCCAATGCCGCCAGCATACTGCCCATAAATCCGTTTATTTGGTGCCCGTTTGGGCTCATGTCGTCATGAAGTTGTCCCAGTTTTTTATTTCGACCCTGAAGGAAGCGCCGGCGGAAGCCGAAGTGGTGAGCCACCAGCTGATGCTGCGCGCAGGCTTCATCAAGCGCCTGAGCGCAGGGATCTACTCCTACATGCCTATGGGCCTTCGTGTCATTCGCAAGGTTGAGGCCATCGTGCGTGAGGAAATGGTGCGCGCAGGTGCCGTCGAGTTGTTGATGCCTTTGGTTCAGCCAGCCGAGCTTTGGCAAGAAACCGGCCGTTTTGACAAGATGGGCCCGGAGTTGTTGCGTGTCAAGGACCGGCACGACAGGAACTTCATCATTCAACCAACGAGCGAGGAAGTCATTACCGACATTGCCCGTCAGGAACTGCGCAGTTACCGCTCGCTGCCGAAGAACTTCTTCCACATCCAGACCAAATTTCGCGACGAGCGTCGGCCGCGTTTTGGTGTGATGCGCGGCCGCGAGTTCACGATGAAAGACGCATACTCGTTTGACCGCGACGCGGCTTCGGCCGCCACGAGTTATGACGCCATGTATGGCGCTTACATCCGGATTTTTGAGCGGCTTGGTTTGACTTTTCGTGCGGTCGCTGCGGACACAGGTGCTATCGGAGGCGACCGCTCGCATGAGTTTCAGGTGATTGCCGAGACGGGCGAGGATGCGGTGGTCTATTCGCCGCAGTCTAGTTATGCGGCCAATATGGAATTGGCCGAAGCCTTGTCGCTGATAGATGTGCGCGGTTCCGCCACGCGGGCCATGGCAAAGACGATAACCCCGGGGTGCTCTACCTGCGAAGAGGTCGCGGCTTTTCTGAGCGTGCCCTTGGAGTCCACGGTCAAGTCATTGGTGCTCGCGACCGATGCGCCTGAGGGATCGTCTTTTGCTCAGCCCTCTTTGTTCTTGCTGTTGGTCCGGGGCGACCACTCACTCAACGAGGTGAAAGTTGGCAAGCTGCCAGGCCTCAAGCAGGGCTATCGATTCGCCAGCGCTGCAGAAATTCTCGACAGTTTTGGTTGCAAGCCAGGATCTCTGGGTCCGGTGGGGGTGCCGGCTTCGATCACCGTCATTGCCGATCGAACCGTGGCAAAGATGAACGATTTCATCTGCGGAGCGAACGACGACGGTTTTCACCACGTTGGAGTGAATTGGACGCGCGACCTGCCTGAGCCACATCTGGTGGCCGACATTCGCAATGTTGTCGAGGGCGACCCGTCGCCGGACGGAAGCGGACCTCTTTCCATACAGCGTGGCATTGAAGTGGGGCACGTTTTCTATCTTGGTACCAAGTACAGCGAGGCGATGGGTGCCACCTATTTGGACGAGGGCGGCAAGCCGCGGTTGATGGAAATGGGCTGCTACGGCATTGGAATCACGCGAATCCTTGGCGCGGCAGTAGAACAGTCGCATGACGACCGTGGAATGATCTGGCCCACGTCAATCGCACCGTTTGCCGTGGTGATCTGCCCCATCGGTTATGACCGCTCTGAGGCGGTCAAGACTGCTGCCGATGAGTTGCACTCTTCCCTGGTGGCGGCTGGGATCGATGCCGTACTTGACGATCGCGGCGAACGCCCAGGTGCGATGTTTGCCGACTGGGAACTCATTGGAGTTCCCCACCGGGTGGTGATCGGGGACCGCGGACTCAAGGATGGTGTCGTGGAATATCAGGGGCGGCGCGACTCGGCAGCGTCAGCCATACCGTTGGCGGGCGTTGTAGGTTGGCTGAAGGCGACGATGGCGATATGACGGTCAGCCGGCGAACCCTGTTGGCTTCTGGGCTGGTAACGCTGGCTCCTGTGTCAAGTGTGCGCGCCGGTGACCAGGTTGAGGAACCGCTGGCCGATGCGGTACGTTCCGCGCTGTCGGCGGCCATTGCAGAGGCCTCTCCTCCCAGGCCCGAGTTCGACACGACGGAGTCGAGGCTTGTGTATCTTCGCTGGCTGAGCGCAGCGAGCGAGCGTCTCAAAGTCCGCAAGGCCGACTACGACGGCCGAGTCGAGTTTCTTGAGACCGTCTGGTACGAAAGCAAGCGCAAGGGCTTGGATCCGTCGCTGATCCTTGGCCTGATTCAGATTGAAAGTGGCTTTCGGAAGTACGCCATCAGCCCGGCCGGTGCCCGTGGTTACATGCAGGTCATGCCGTTTTGGTCCCGCCTGATTGGCGATGGCGACATCGGGCGGCTCTTCCATATGCAGACGAACCTGCGCTTCGGATGCGTGATCCTGCGGCATTACCTGGACCGTGAGGGCGGTGACCAATTCCTGGCGCTCGGCCGTTACAACGGCAGTCGCGGGCGCGCCGAGTATCCGAACCTCGTGTTTGCTGCCAGACAGCAGTGGGATATCCGGGTCGTCTGAACTCGGCCCGGATCAAAGTCCGGTCCACGCCTGAGGCGCTGCTGATTCGATGTCCATCAAGGACAGCACACGCTCGACACTGTCGTTGACCATCTCATCGATCGTGAGCCGACCGAGATAGAAGGCGGGCAGGGGCGGAAAGATGATGCCGCCCATTTCGGTGACGGACGTCATGTTGCGCAGGTGCGCCAGATTGAACGGGGTCTCTCGCACCATCAATACGAGCTTGCGGCGCTCCTTCAGAGCAACGTCGGCGGCGCGGGTCAGCAGGTTGTCCGACAAGCCGAGTGCGACAGCAGCAAGCGTTTTCATTGAACACGGTGCAATCACCATCGCATGCGTGGCGAACGAACCGCTGGCGATGGTGGCACCGACGTCTGCGGGGTTGTGGCAATGATCAGCCAGCCTCCCAAGCGCCGTGCGATCCAGTCCCAGTTCATGGTGAGCATTTAATACGCCCGCAGGGCTCGCCACCAAGTGTGTTTCGTAGCCGACTTCCCTGCAGCGCTGAAGCAGGCGCACCCCGTAAATAGCTCCGGATGCTCCGGATATCCCGATCACGACTCGGCCTTTGGGCGCCGAGCCCGGCGTACGTTTCATGGGCGGTGAGGGGAGCAGAGAGTTCAGGCCCTCAACAAGTCCTGCAATTCGCCAGCCTCGTGCATCTCGGCAAGGATGTCGGAGCCGCCGATGAATTCACCCTTGACGTACAACTGAGGAATCGTTGGCCAGTTGGCGTATTCCTTGATGCCTTGGCGGATCTCTTCGTCTTCCAGAACGTTAAAAGTCTTGACGCCGGTGGCCCCGCAGGACTTCAGGATCTGGATGGCTCGACCCGAAAAACCGCACATCGGAAACTGGGCTGTCCCTTTCATGAACAAAACGATGTGATTTCCTTTGACGATGTCATCGATACGTTTGATGGTGTCGCTCATGGGTGCTCCGAATGGCGTTTGAGGATCTTTGGACAGCGGGGGAGACTACACGAAACGCCGACGGTTAGCAGGGCAAGACCCTTCCACCTGTGCAGCGTTCAAGGCCTGCCAGATCCCTGATGGTTTGCACCTGCTCCAAGCCTGCGCTGAGGAGTCGCTGGCGTACCCAAGCGGCTTGATCGTGGCCATGTTCAAGTAGAAGCCACCCGCCTGCAGTCAGATGGTCGGGCGCGCCAGCGATGATGCACTCCAGGTCGGCGAGTCCGTTGTCCGGAGCGACCAAGGCACTTCGAGGCTCATATCGCAGGGCTTCGAGGTGCTTGTCGCCGGGCGCGATATAGGGAGGGTTGGCCAGCGCGACATCAAAGCACTGACCCGGCACGGCGTCCCACCAACTTCCCGGAACAAGAGTGATTGGCAGATTCAGCAATTGAGAGTTTCGGCCGGCTGTCGCCAGAGCCGCCGTACTCACATCGACAGCGGTGACCTCTGCAAACTCACATCTGTGCTTGATCGACAGCGCGATAGCGCCGCTACCGGTTCCCAGATCGACCACCCGGCACCCGAACGTCCCGCTGCGCCAGTCTTCAAGCACGCGCTGTCCCCAGTCGACCAGAAATTCCGTTTCGGGACGCGGAATCAGCACCGATGAGTCGACCTGAAGACACAGCCCGTGAAACTCTTTCTGTCCCAGCAGATAGGCCAGTGGTTCGCCGTCTCGCCTGCGTAGCACCCAATGCGCGAAAGCGGCTTGGCGGTTGGGTTCAAGTGGTTCATCGTCGTGGGCGATCAACCAACTGCGCGGGCGCTCCAGCAAAGCACACAGCATCAACTGCGCGTCCAACCGGTCGACACCGACCGATCTGGCGGAGGCCAAGGCCTGAGCAATTGACTGCGGCCCTTCGGCGCTTGATGGCGTCACGTCTCCCCGCTTTCAAGTGCGGCTAACTGCTCTGCAGCGCTGGCCGCCTGCAGCGCTGAGACCACCTCGTCGATGTCCCCGTCGAGAACGGACTGGAGCTTGTAGAGCGTCAGGTTGATGCGGTGATCCGTCAGGCGGCCCTGTGGAAAGTTGTAGGTCCGAATGCGATCGCTGCGGTCTCCGCTGCCGATCAACCCCTTGCGCGTGGCGGCGTCTTTCGCCGCACGCTCGGTACGGTCCTTGTCACGCAAACGAGCGGCCAGCACGGACAGTGCCTTGGCCTTGTTGCGGTGCTGCGATCGGTCATCCTGGCACTCGGCCACCAGACCGGTGGGCAGGTGCGTGACCCGGATGGCGCTGTCGGTCTTGTTGACGTGCTGCCCACCGGCACCGCTGGCGCGGAAGGTGTCGATGCGCAGGTCTGCCGGGTTGAGTTGCACCTCTTCAGCCTCGTCCGGCTCTGGCAGTACTGCGACGGTACAGGCACTGGTGTGGATGCGCCCCTGGGCTTCCGTCACTGGAACACGCTGCACCCGGTGGCCGCCCGATTCGAACTTCAGCGCGCCGTAGACGTTAAGGCCCTCGATGCGCAACACCACTTCCTTGTAGCCACCGACATCCGACACACTTTCTGAAATCAACTCGGTTCGCCAGCCGTGTCTCTCGGCATGTCGGAGATACATCCGGGCGATGTCCGCAGCGAACAGCGCCGATTCATCCCCACCCGTGCCTGCTCGAATCTCTACGAAAGCATTGCGCGCATCGTCTGGATCCTTGGGCAAGAGGGATGTTTGCAGCATTTGGCGCAATCGATCCAAATCGGCCACCGCCTCATCCATCTCGTCTCGGGCGAGACCGGCCATCTCCGGGTCGCTTCCCGATTGGTCGAGAAGGGACCGCGCAGCTTGCGCATCGGACTCGCGGCACTTGAACCGGCGGAAGAGCTCGACCAGTGTCGAGACCTCGGCGTGCTCGCGAGTGAGAGCACGAAACCGGTTCATTTCGCCAGCGATCACTGGGTCTGACAGCATCGCTTCAATCTCGTCGAGACGAAGCGCCAAACGCTCAAATTGCTGCCTTAGGGATTCTTTCATCGGGACCGCTCAAGCCTCAGGCGAGGACTCATCGTGCAAACCGATGAGGCTAGCACCAGGTGCTGAGCCTGGGCACCAAAAACCACGCCTTCGGCTCAAACCTCCGAGTCGTTGGCGCTTTTGTCGGTTTTTTCTGTGGGCTGACTGCCGAAGACCGTATTGCGAAGGAAAAGACGCGATACCGTGTGTGCGAGGTCAGCGCGCTGACTGGCCTCCGCGGTGTTCAACTCGACCATGGCACCGTGCATCATTTTTTGGGTCAGTCCCCGGGACATGGACTCGAGCACGGACTCGATGTCCTCGCCTTTGGCGAGCAGTTTGCGGGCACGCGCAAGTTCCACGGTCCGCCACTCGTCGGCTTGAGCGGTTAAGGCGCGAATCAGCGGCACGGTATTGCGCTGACCCAGCCAGTTGACGAAACCTTG
>CANBSV010000030.1 GCA_947372225.1 Burkholderiales bacterium
GCAGGCGAGACAGCGCGGCAATCGGCGCACGCCCGCGTGGCGGCCGGGGCGCGGCTCGAGTGGCTGCCGCTCGAGACCATCTGCCACAGCGCTGCGCTGGCCGAAAACCACCTGCGCTTCGATCTGGAACCCGGCGCCGAAATGATGGGCTGGGACGTGCTGGCGCTGGGCTTGCCGGCCAGCGGCGAAGACTTCGAGTCCGGGCATTTCGTGCAGCGAATCGAACTGCCCGGCGTGTGGCTCGAGCGCGCCCGATTGCGCGGCGACGACCGCCAGCTCCTCGACTCGCCACTCGGTCTGGCCGGCCACCGCGTGATGGCCACGATGTGGTTTGCCGCGGGCACGGCGTTGGCCGGCGACCGGCGTGACGCGCTGATCGACGGTGCGCGCGAACTGTGCGCCGGCCACGCTCTGGCGCCGCTGGCCGGCTGCACCTCACCGAGCGCGCCGCTGGTGGTGCTGCGCGTGCTGGCACCGCGGGTCGAGCCGGCGATGCAGTTGCTGACTCAGGTGTGGGCGCGCTGGCGCCGCGACGCCTGGTCGCTCGACGCGCCGGCACCGCGCGTATGGCGCACCTGAACTAGATCGACATGCGCTCGCGCACGCCCTCGGCGGCCATGTCGGCGCCGCGACCGCGCTGGATCACCTCGCCGCGCTCCATCACCAGATAGTGATCGGCCAGCTCGGCGGCGAAGTCGTAGAACTGCTCGACCAGCACCACCGCCATCGGCTGGCCGTGGGCGTCAGCGCCCATGCCGCGGTCGGCCAGCATGCGGATGACGCGGCCGATGTCCTTGATCACGCTGGGCTGGATGCCTTCGGTCGGCTCGTCCAGGATCAGCAGCTTGGGGCCGGCCGCCAGCGCGCGCGCGATGGCGAGTTGCTGCTGCTGGCCGCCCGACAGGTCGCCGCCGCGGCGGTTGATCATTTGCCCGAGCACCGGAAACAGCTCGAACAGCTCGGGCGGGATCGGCGTGCTGCCGCTCTTGTAGGCCAGGCCCATGCGCAGGTTTTCTTCCACCGTCAAGCGGCCAAAGATCTCGCGGCCCTGCGGCACGTAACCCACGCCCTTGCGCACCCGCGTGTAGGGCGTGTCCCGGGTGATGTCATTGCCGTCGAGCGTGATGCGCCCGGTCTTGACCGGCACCACACCCATCAGGCTTTTGAGCAAGGTGGTCTTGCCCACGCCATTGCGCCCGAGCACCACGGTGACCTGCCCGGCCTCGGCCTCGAACGACACATCGCGCAGGATGTGCGAGCCGCCGTAGTACTGGTTGACGCCTTCGACTTTCAGCATTCAAGGCTCCCGCCGGGCCGCCCCAAGGGAGCCATGCAGCCCCTCGGGGGGCAGCGAACGAAGTGAACGTGGGGGCACCATGTCATCGGCCCAGGTAAACCTCGACCACCTTGTCGTTGGCCTGCACTTCGGCCAGCGAGCCTTCGGCCAGCACGCTGCCTTCGTGCAGCACGGTGACCTTCTTGCCGTTGCGCCCGCCCTGGGTCAGCTCGCCAATGAACTTCATGTCGTGCTCGACCACCACCAGCGAGTGGGTGCCTTCGAGCGATAAAAACAGTTCGGCAGTGCGCTCGGTTTCCTCGTCGGTCATGCCGGCGACGGGCTCGTCGAGCAGCAGCAGCTTGGGGTCTTGCATGAGCAGCATGCCGATCTCGAGCCACTGCTTTTGCCCGTGCGACAACAGCCCGGCATTGCGCTGCGCGCTGTCCTTGAGGTGGATGAGCTGCAGCATGGCGCCGATGCGGTCGAGCTGTTCGCCGCCGAGCCTGAAGAACATCGAGGCGCGCACGCCGCGGTCGGCCTTGAGCGCGAGTTCCAGGTTCTCGAACACGCTCAGGTGCTCGAACACGGTGGGCTTTTGGAATTTGCGCCCGATGCCGATGGAAGCGATCTCGTTTTCGCGCAGGCTGAGCAGGTCGATCGTCGAGCCGAACGACGCGCGCCCCAGATCCGGCCGCGTCTTGCCGGTGATCACGTCCATCAGCGTGGTCTTGCCCGCGCCGTTGGGTCCGATGATGCAGCGCAGCTCGCCGGTGCCGATGGTCAGGTTCAGCGCATTGAGCGCCTTGAACCCGTCGAAGCTCACGGTGATGTCGTCGAGGTACAGGATCACGCCGTGGCTGAGGTCGAGCGAGCCCGGCTCGTGGCGCCGACCGTATGAGGCCTGACGCCCGCCCGACGTGACTTCGGCCACGGCGCGACGCTCGCGTTCGACGCGCGTTTGCGCGCCGGCTTTCATGAGGTCAGGGGTCACGCGCGGTCCTCCTTCTTGCGGCGCAACAAGCCCACGATCCCCTGCGGCAGGAACAGCGTGACCGCGATGAACAGCGCGCCGAGGAAATACAGCCAGAAGTCGGGAAACGCTTGTGTGAACCAGCTCTTGGCGCCGTTGACGAAAAACGCACCGATGATCGGTCCGATCAGCGTGCCACGCCCGCCCACCGCGGCCCAGATCGCGATCTCGATGCTGGCCGCCGGCGACATCTCGCTCGGGTTGATGATGCCCACCTGAGGGACATACAGCGCGCCGGCGATGCCGCACATCACGGCCGAGATGACCCAGATCGTGAGCTTGTACTTGAGCGGGTCGTAGCCGGTGAACATGACGCGTGTTTCCGCATCGCGGATGGCTTGCAGCACACGACCGAACTTGCTCGTGACCAGCCAGCGCGCGAACACAAAGAAGCCGATCAACGTGCAGCCTGTCAGCACGAACAGCGTCATGCGCATCGAAGGCGTGGCGATCGGCAGGTTCAGGATGCGCTTGAAGTCGGTGAAGCCGTTGTTGCCGCCAAAGCCTGTCTCGTTGCGGAAGAACAGCAGCATCGCCGCATAGGTCAGCGCCTGCGTGATGATCGAGAAGTACACGCCCTTGATGCGCGAGCGGAACGCGAAAAATCCGAACACGAAGGCCAGCGCGCCGGGCACCAGCATCACCAGCAGCATTTGCGCGGCGAACGAATCGCTCAGCGCCCAGTGCCAGGGCAACGCCTTCCAGTCGAGGAAGACCATGAAGTCCGGCAGATCACTCTGGTAGTTGCCGTCGCGGCCGATCTGTCGCATGAGGTACATCCCCATCGCGTAGCCGCCCAGCGCGAAGAACATGCCGTGCCCCAGGCTGAGGATGCCGGTGTAGCCCCAGATCAGGTCCATCGCCAGTGCGCACATGGCGTAGCACATGATCTTGCCCACCAGCGACACCGCGTAGTCAGACAGGTGGAACGCGCTGCCGGGAGGCACCCACAGGTTCATCACCGGCACGCCCACCGCCACCACCAGCAAGACGAGCAGCAGCACGCCCCACATGCGCCCGGTGAGCAAGCCCGCGGAAGGTTTGGACAGGGTGCTCATGATTCAGCGCTGCGTCCCTTCATCGCGAAGATGCCCTGCGGGCGCTTCTGGATGAAGATGACGATGAACACCAGCACCATGATCTTGGCCAGCACGGCGCCCTGCCAGCCTTCGAGCAGCTTGTTCAGGATGCCCAGGCCCAGGCCTGCGTAGACGGTGCCGGCCAACTGCCCCACCCCGCCCAGCACCACGACCATGAACGAATCGACGATGTAGCCCTGACCGAGGTCGGGCCCCACGTTGCCGACCTGGGACAGCGCGCAACCCGCCAGGCCGGCGATGCCCGACCCCAGCGCAAAGGCATAGGTGTCGACCCGCGCGGTATTGACGCCGACGCACGCGGCCATGCGGCGGTTCTGGGTGACGCCGCGCACGAACAAGCCCAGCCGCGTGCGCGCGATCAGCAGTGCCACACCCAGCAGCACCAGCCCGGCGAAGGCGATGATGGCCAGCCGGTTGTAGGGCAGCGTGAGGTTGCTCAGCACGTCGATGCCGCCCGACAGCCAGGCGGGGTTTTCGACCTGCACGTTTTGTGCGCCGAACAGACTGCGCACACCTTGCATGAGCACCAGGCTGATGCCCCAGGTGGCCAGCAGGGTCTCGAGCGGCCGGCCGTAGAGCCAGCGGATCACGCTGCGCTCAAGCACGGCGCCGACCGCGGCAGCGACCAGAAAGGACGCGGGCACGGCGGCCAGCATGTACCAGCCGAAGGCGCCCGGCAGGTGGGCCTTGAACAGGTTTTGCACCACATAGGTGGCGTACGCGCCGATCATCATCAACTCACCGTGAGCCATGTTGATCACGCCCATCAATCCATAGGTGATGGCCAGCCCCAGCGCGACCAGCAGCAGGATCGAGCCCAGGCTGATGCCCGTGAACACGACGCCCAGGCGCTCGCCCCAGACCAGCTGTGACTCCACGCCCTCGAGCGCGTGCTGCAACTGCGCGCGCACCTCGGCCTCGGTCTCGACGCCGGGCTGCAGTCGCGCCAGCAGCAGCGCCTTGGTGGCCGGCGTGCGGCTCTCGGCCAGCACCCGTGCGGCCTCAAGGCGGCGGTCCTTCTCGCTCGATGACACCAGCACCGCCGCACGCAGCAGTCCCAGGTCCAGCTTCAGGCCGGCGTCGGGCTCGCTGGCCAACGCCATTTCAATCAAGGGGAGCTTGGATTCATCGGCGCCGTCGCGCAGTTCGCGCACCGCCTGACGGCGTGCGGCGGGATCGGGCGACAGCAGCTTGAGGGAGGCCATGGCCGAGTCGAGCGCACTGCGCAGCCGGTTGCTGTTGATGACGTCTTCGGCGTCGTCGGGCAGCGGCACTTCGCGGCCGGTGGCGGCATCGCGGGTGTGGCCATTGCTCACCACAAAGACGTGATCGCCGGAGGTCTTGACGGCGTCGTCGAGCAGCGCCTGAAAGAACGGCTGCACCGCGGGGTCGCCGCTGGCGGCGGCTTCGGCGATGGCCGTGGCGCGCGCATCGCCATCGCCCACCGACATGGCCAGCACCTGCTCGTTGGTCAACGCGAGAGCCGGGCCACACAAGCACCAGACCAGCACCGCGAGGCACCACAGGGTCAGGCCACGGCACCCATCAAAACCCGAGCGGGTTGCTTTCATCGTGAGAGGTCGATCCTTCAACCACAGGGCAAGAAAAAGGGCCACGCTGCCTTCCACAGGTCAACGCAGCCCGGGGAGCATGACACGGCTTGGCGGATCGAGACGAGCCGCCAAGCGCTGGCGTCAGCCGATCACTTCTTCTCGGGCTCGTCCTTCTTCTTGTCGTTGCCCTCGATGTACGGGCTCCATGGCTTGGCCTTGACCGGGCCGGGCGTCTTCCACACGACGTTGAACTGACCGTCGGCCTTGACTTCGCCGATGAACACCGACTTGTGCAGGTGGTGGTTCTTGGGGTCCATCATCGACGTGATGCCCGACGGTGCCGGGAAGGTCTGGCCGGCCATCGCTGCGATGACCTTGTCGGTGTCGGTGCTCTTCGCCTTTTCAACCGCCTGCTTCCACATGTGGATGCCGATGTAGGTGGCTTCCATCGGATCGTTGGTCAGCGGCTTGTCGGCGCCCGGCAAGTTCTTCGCCTTGGAGTACTCGGCCCACTGCTTCTTGAACGCCGTGTTGGTCGGGTTCTTGATCGACATGAAGTAGTTCCAGGCGGCCAGGTGGCCCACCAGCGGCTTGGTGTCCACGCCGCGCAGTTCTTCTTCACCGACCGAAAAAGCCACCACCGGCACGTCGGTCGCCTTGAGGCCCTGGTTGCCAAGCTCCTTGTAGAACGGCACGTTCGAGTCGCCGTTGATGGTGGAGATGACGGCCGTCTTGCCGCCGGCGGCGAACTTCTTCACGTCAGCCACGATGGTCTGGTAGTCGCTGTGGCCGAACGGGGTGTACTTCTCGTCGATGTCGCTGTCCTTCACGCCCTTGCTCTTGAGGAAGGCACGGAGGATCTTGTTGGTGGTGCGCGGGTACACGTAGTCGGTGCCCAGCAGCACGAAGCGCTTGGCGCCACCGCCGTCCTTGCTCATCAGGTACTCGACCGCAGGAATGGCCTGCTGGTTGGGCGCCGCACCTGTATAGAACACGTTCTTGGAGAGCTCTTCACCCTCGTACTGCACGGGGTAGAACAGCAGGCCGTTGAGCTCTTCAACCACCGGCAGCACCGACTTGCGCGACACACTGGTCCAGCAGCCGAACATCACCGCGACCTTGTCCTGGCTGATGAGCTGCTTGGCCTTTTCGGCGAACAGCGGCCAGTTGGAAGCCGGATCGACGACCACGGGTTCGAGCTGCTTGCCGAGCACGCCGCCCTTGGCATTGATCTCGTCGATGGTCATCAGCACGGTGTCCTTGAGCACCGTTTCGGAAATCGCCATGGTGCCCGACAGCGAGTGCAGCACACCCACCTTGATGGTGTCGGCGGCCTGGGCGAACAGGGGCATGGACAGCCCGGCCACGCCCAGGGCGATGCTGCCCAGCGCGGTGTTGAATGTGCGACGCGTTGATTTCATGCGGGATGACTCCAGTGGTTGTGGTTGTGGTGATGGGAACGGAAGGCACCGGCAATTTGCAAGGCCCGTGCCCGGTGCCAAGCGCCAGTTCCTGGTGCGCAGGGCAGCCCACGCACCCGTGCGCACCGGCGTGTGCGCCAGCGAGGTGCGGCCTAGGAGGCTGCGTGCGGGATGCCCGCGATCGGGCACTCCTCAGTGCCCACCGTGGTGCGCGTGATGGATTCGGCCTGCCGGCGCGCGGCCTCGGGGTCCTTGATCCACGTGGCATAGAAGTCGTACGGGCAGGCAGCCAGCCCCTTGTCGCCGTCGCCGGAGTTGATGAGGCCGGTGTAGCCGCGATGCAGCAGCTTGAAGAGGTGGTTTTCCGACTGGCCGTTGCGCCGGAAGTCGCGGATCAGGCTCTTGGACAGTGCGGCGTACTGCACGCCCATGTCCTCCTCGCCGCATTCGCCCAGCGTGCGCCCGTCAAAACCGATCAGCGCCGAGTGCCCGAAGTACGAATACACACCGTCGAAGCCGGCCGCATTGGCCACCGCCACGTAGACGTTGTTGGCAAAGGCCATCGCCTTGCTGATGAGCACTTGCTGCTCCTTGGCCGGGTACATGTAGCCCTGGCAGCGCACGATCAGCTCGGCACCCTTCATGGCGCAGTCGCGCCAGATCTCGGGGTAGTTGCCATCGTCGCAAATGATGAGACTGATCTTCAAGCCCTTGGGGCCATCGCTCACATAAGTGGAGTTGCCCGGGTACCAGCCCTCGATGGGCGTCCACGGCATGATCTTTCTGTACTTCTGGACGATCTCTCCCTGATCGTTCATCAGGATGAGCGTGTTGTAGGGCGCCTTGTTGGGGTGCTCCTCGTGGCGCTCGCCCGTCAAGGAGAACACGCCCCACACCTTGGCCTGACGGCATGCGGCGGCAAAGATCTCGGTCTCGGCGCCCGGCGCGGTGGTCGCCGTGTCGTACATCTCGGCGCTGTCGTACATGATCCCGTGGGTGCTGTACTCGGGAAAGATCACCAGATCGAGACCGGGCAGGCCAGTCTTCATGCCGACCACCATGGCGGCGATCTTGTGACAGTTTTCGAGCACCTCGGCCTTCGTGTGCAGCCGCGGCATCTTGTAGTTGACGACCGCCACGCCGACGGTGTCCTTGCTGCTCGAAATGTCTCCGTGAATCATGGTCTGCGCGCCTCGTGCGTTGTGGGTCGGGCGATTCTTGGAACGCCCACGCGCATTGCGAATACGTCGATCGACGTATTCCGCCGCACCCACCGCCTTCATACCCTTCCTGCGTCAGGCGGGCTGAGGGTTCCGCTGCCTTGACCAGTTCCTACCGTTACAACTTCAAGGGGTGAGAGATGGGTTTGAAGCAAGCAAACAAGAAGCTGCTCGTGGCGGCTGCCATGGCGGCGATTTCGTGGAACGCCCACGCCGGCGCCACCGTCAACTTCGGGGAGGACAAGTCGCTCAGCGTCGGCCTAGGCATGCGCTACAGCTTCACCAGCGCCGAAGACGGGGCATCGAACGGCAAGAGCCGCTCGACCGATTTCAATCTGGACAGTGCGCGCTTGTACTTTGGCGCGTCGCTGAACAAGAACATTAAGGGCATGTTCAACACCGAATGGGACGGCGACCAGATCCGCGTGCTCGACGTGGCGGGTCAATTCGCGATCGCACCTGAATTCAACGTGTGGGCCGGCCGTCTGCTCTCGCCAAGCGACCGCGCCAACATGGCCGGTGCCTACTACTCGATGGGCGGCGGCTACTGGCCTGGCGTGTCGTCGCGCTACGGTTACAACGGCGGCATCTTCCGCGGCCGCGACGACGGCGTGGTGGTCTGGGGCAACCTGGCCGACAACAAGCTGGGCTACTCGATCGGTGCCTTCGAAGGCCACACCTTCGGCTTCGAGAGCAAGGACCCGACCTCGACGGGCGCCTTGACGCAATCCGCGGCCAAGACAGCGGGCAAGGGCTCGTCTGACTCTCTGATGTATGCCGGCCGCCTGCAATACGACTTCTGGGACGCAGAACCCGGCTACTACGGCACGGGCAATTACATCGGCGGTGCCGACATCCTCGCCATCGGCGTGGCGGGTCGCATCCAGCAAGACGGCATGCTCAGCCTGGCCGGCAAGGGCGACTACGCCTCGTACAGCGTTGATTTCCTGATGGAAAAGCGCTTCAAGGGCACGGGTGCGGTCGCCTTCGAAGCGGCCTACTACGACTACGACACCGACGACATCGTGCTGTCCGAGCAGGGCAAGGCCTACTCGACCGGCGTGTCGTTCATCTTCGAGCAGAAGGTGGGCTGGGGTCGTTTTCAGCCGTTCATGCACTGGCAGAAGTTCGAGCCTGACACCAACCTCGACACCAAGCAGTTCGACGTCGGCATCAACTACGTGATCGACGGCTACAACGCCCAGATCAGCACGATGTTCACCACCACCAAGACCAAGGGCAGCTCCAGCCTCGACAAGTTTGGCGTGGCGGTTCAGTTGCAGTTCTGACCGAGCCTCGGCATCCACAAGACCCCCCGTGCCGGGACACCGGCACGGGGGTTTTTCATGGGCGGTCGGGCCGGCTGGGGCGACGCGTCAGCAGCCCGCACGCACTTCGGCCAGCGCACCGGGCTCGTCGCAGCGCCGGGCCAGCTCGTCGATGAGATGCGCAAGTGCAAGACGGTCCATGCGCTGCAGGGCCGCGGTGCGTGACGCATCGCCGTGCGGCATGAACGACGCCGCGCCGAAGTCACCCAGCAGGCTGTCGCCGTCGTCGTTGACCACGATGTTGTGGGCATACAAGTCGCCATGCGCGATGCCCTGCCGGTGCAGGTGCGCCACGGCGCTGGCCACGCCGCGTGCGATGCGCAGCGCCTGCGCAGCGCTCAATCGAAGACCGTCGGCGTAGACATCGCGCGTGCAACTCGCCAGGCTGGGCGGTCCGGCCAGGTTGCGGTAGCCGCCGGGGATGAGGCGCAGCACCAGGCCCTGCACGCCTTGCGGATGGCCCTCGACGCGGCCTTCGACACCCACCAGGTTCGCATGGACTCCCGCCGCGATGCACGCGGCCATTTCGCTGCGCGGCAGGCCGTCGCTGGTGACCGTGCCCTTGAACAGCTTCACTGCCACCGGCTGCGGCGACTCGTCCGGCGCACGCTGCCACAGCGCATCGTGGATGACGCCAGACGCACCCTCGCCCAGCGGCGCACCCAGGCGCAGATCCGCCCAAGCGATGGCCTGGGTCGGGCTGGCGTCCAGCGCCCTGGACTCGTGCTCGTGGCCAAACGGGTTGCCCGCCGTGGCCAGCCAGGCCAACTGCGGCAAGGCCAACAGGCATTCGGGCAAGGCGTCGGCCATCGATTCGAAGCGGTTGGCGGCGATGCGCAGCAGCTCGAGCTGTCGGCATCCGGCCAGGGTCTGCGGCAACTGGCTCAGGTGGTTGCCCGCAAGCATGAGCTTTTGCATGCGCGTGCACTCGCCGATGGCCTCAGGCAACTCCGCGATGCGGTTGTCGGTGAGGATCAACCAGCGCAGGGATGGCGCGAGCGAAGCCGCACTCACCTGCTCAATGCGGTTGGCCTTGAAGCCCGCCATCTCGAGCTGCGGACAGCGCCCCAGCACCGGCGGCAACTCGGTGAACCGGTTGTCAGAGCAAAACAGCACGCGCAGCCGGTGCAGCCGGGGCAGGTCGTCGGGGAGCGAGCTCAGCGCGTTGCCCGACAGGTTGAGCACCTCGAGCGTGTCGGCCAGCGCGAACACGTCGCGCGGAAATTCACTCAGGCCGCACGACAGATCGAGCCGCCCGGTGCGCGCTGCCGAGCGCATCGCCTCGTCGATCAGCCAGGCGGGTGGCGTCGCTGGCGGCGGGTGTGGGGCAAGTGGGTGCATCGGCTCGGGGAATCAGGCGAAGCGCGCATTCTCAGCGTCGATCCGCCCACCGCCCCGCGCACCCGGGGTGCCGCCTCAGTGGCTGATCATCCAGGGCCGCTTGCTCGGGAAGGTCTTCGCACCATTGGCCGCCTGCACGGTGGCACCACGCTTGGAGGTACCGGTCTTGCAGCAGCCGCAACTCGACGGGTGCTTCAGGCGAGCGTAGTCGCGCGAGCTCTTGGGCTCGTGCGACGCGCGCTCGTTCACCTCGATGGCGCTGCGTGTCGTGCTGGCCAGCAGCGCCAGCCGCGGCGCGCTGACAAACACCCGCGGCGAACCCTCTCCGCAGTCGGGACAGGCGGCGGGTTCGTTGCGCTCGCCCAGCGAGCGAAAGGCATCGAAGCCCCCGCAACGCCGGCAGTCGTAGTCGTAGGTCGGCATGGCGGGGCTCCCGGTCAGGTCAGATCGGGCGACAGCGGCATGTCGATCGATCCGTCGAGGTACTTCACCGGCCCGGCAGCGCTCGGGTTGATGTCGAACTCGAAGATCTGCGTGGGCAACCACAGCGTCGCGCACGCATTCGGAATGTCGACCACGCCGCTGATGTGACCCTGCACCGGCGCGGTGCCCAGGATGGAGTGCGCCTGAGCGGCCGAGTAGCCGAACTTCTTGAGGTACTCGATGGCGTTCAGGCAGGCCTGCCGGTAGGCCACGTGCACATCGAGATAGTGCTGCTTGCCGTACTCGTCGACCGAGATGCCCTCGAAAATCAGGTAGTCGTTGTACGACGGCGTGATCGGGCTGGGCTTGAAGATCGGGTTCTTGATGCCGTACTTGGCCATGCCACCCTTGAGGATGGTCACGCGCATGTGCACCCAGCCGGCCATCTCGATCGCGCCACAGAACGTGATCTCGCCATCGCCCTGGCTGAAGTGCAAATCGCCCACGCTCAGGCCGGCACCGTCCACGTAGACGGGGAAGTAGACCTTCGAGCCGCGCGACAAGTCCTTGATGTCGCAATTGCCGCCGTGCTCGCGCGGCGGCACCGTGCGAGCGCCTTCGGCAGCAGCCTTGTCGCGCGCAGCCCCGGTCATCTTGCCCATGTGCGCCGTGCCCGACGAAGGCGGCACCGCCAGCGGCGGCACGCGATTGGGGTCGGTCGCGATGAAGTCACCCTCGCGCTTGTTCCACATGTCCAGCATGGAGCGGTCCGGCAGGCAGCCGATCAGACCGGGGTGGATCAGGCCGGCGAAGTTCACGCCCGGCACGTGACGCGAGCTGGTGAACATGCCCTTGAAGTCCCAGATCGACTTCTGTGCCTGCGGGAAGTGGTCGGTGAGGAAGCCGCCGCCGTTCTTCTTGCTGAAAAAGCCGTTGAAGCCCCACAGGCTGTCGGGCTTGGCGCCGATGTCGAGCAGCTCGACCACCAGCAAGTCGCCAGGTTCGGCACCCCGCACGCCCACCGGCCCCGACAGGTAGTGCACCGTCGTCAGATCGATGTCGCGCACGTCGTCGGCGCTGTCGTTGTTCTTGATGAATCCGCCGGTCCAGTCGAAGGTCTCGAGGATGAAGTCATCTCCCGGGTTGACCCAGCAGGCCATCGGAATGTCCGGGTGCCAGCGGTTGTGGATCATCTCGTTTTCGGTGGGCGACTTGCTCAGGTCGACCTTGATCAGGGTGTCAGTCACGGCTTGCTCCTGTGTGTGGTGTGTGTGGGGTGGCTGGGAAAAAAATGCGGGCGGTGTCGCGCTCAGGTCAGACCGACAGGTACTGCTTGATGTGCGCCACGTTGGTGGACGCGCGACTGGTCTCGTGCACGAGGCGGCCGCCTTCGATGACGAACAGGCGGTCGGCGACATCCATCGCGAAACTCAGCACCTGCTCGCTCACGATGATCGTGATCTCGCGCATCTTGCGGATCTCGTTGAGCGCCTTGGCGATGTCCTTGATGATCGAAGGCTGGATGCCTTCGGTGGGCTCGTCGAGCAACAGCACCTTGGGGTTGGTGACGAGCGCACGCGCGATGGCAAGCTGCTGCTGCTGGCCGCCCGACAGGTTGCCGCCCTTGCGGTTGCGCATGTCGAACAGCACCGGAAACAGCGCGTAGATTTCCTCGGGAATCTTCTTGACCGGCGCGTTCTCGAGGCCGGTCTGGATGTTCTCGGTGACGCTGAGCGTCGGAAAGATCATGCGACCTTGCGGCACGTAGGCGATGCCCTTGGCCACGCGCTGGTAGCTCTCGTCCTTGCTGATGTCCTTGCCGTCGATGCCGATCGACCCCGACTTGAGC
The DNA here is from genome assembly GCA_947372225.1 of Burkholderiales bacterium. Classification (GTDB taxonomy): domain Bacteria; phylum Pseudomonadota; class Gammaproteobacteria; order Burkholderiales; family Burkholderiaceae_C; genus PBB1. The sequence continues at coordinate 12,545 of CANBSV010000030.1, forward strand.
GGCAAGATGCCGATCAGCGACTTGAACAGCGTGGTCTTGCCCATGCCATTGCGGCCCATGATGGCCACGGTCTCGTTCTTGTTGGCACTGAAATCGATGCCGTGCAGCGCCTCGCTCTGGCCGTAGGCCACGTGCAAATTGGTGACGTTGAGCATGTCGTTCCTTTCAGTGGCCCAGGTACACATCGATCACCTTGGGATCGTTTTGCACCTGGTCCATCGAACCTTCGGCCAGGATCTTTCCCTGGTGCATCACGGTGACCTTGTGAGCGATCTGCTTGACGAATTCCATGTCGTGCTCGATCACGATCACTGCGCGGTTGGCGCAGATGCGCTTGAGCAGATCGGCGGTCAGTTCCCGCTCGCGCGAACTCATGCCGGCGATCGGCTCATCGAGCATCAGCAGTTCGGGCTCTTGCATCAGCAGCATGCCGATCTCGAGCCACTGCTTCTGGCCGTGCGACAGCAGGCCCGCTTCGGTGTCGAGCTTGTCGCCCAGGCCGATGTCCTCGGCCACCACCTGCACCTTGGCCTTGACCTCGTCGGTGCACTTGAAGGTCAAGGCGCCGAACACGGAGCGGCCCGTCGGATACGACACCTCGAGGTTCTGGAACACGCTCAGGTTCTCGTAGATCGAGGGCGTCTGGAACTTGCGCCCGATGCCCAGCCGAACCCGCTTGTGCTCGGCCATGCGGGTGAGCTCGGTGTTCATGAACTTGATGCTGCCGCCGCTGGCGCGGGTCTTGCCGCAGATCAGGTCGAGCAGCGTGGTCTTGCCCGCGCCGTTCGGTCCGATGATCACGCGCAGCTCGTTCTTGTCGACGTACAGCGTGAGGTTGTCGATGGCCTTGAAGCCGTCGAACGACACGGTCAGGTCTTCGACCGCCAGTGCGAAATCGGTGTTGCTCATGAGGGTCTCCGGATCAGGCTTGTTGACCGCTCACACCGGCGGACAGGCTGCCCTTGGGTGCGCTCGCGCCGACCGGCTGCGGATAGGCGGCGTGGGCGGCAGCGATGCGTTCGGCGTTCATGCGGCGCTCGGACTGCTTGCGGATCCACCACGGCTTGATGTGGCTTTCGAACAAGCCCGCCAAGCCCATCGGGAAGGCCATCGTCACGCCGATGAACAGCGCGGCCATCAGGAACAGCCACAGGTCGGGGAAGGTCTCGGAAAACAGCGTCTTGCCGGCATTGACCAGCAGCGCGCCGTAGACCGCACCAACCAGACTCAGCCGGCCGCCGACCGCTGCGTAGATGACCATCTCGATGGACGGCACGATGCCCACGAAGCTCGGCGACATGAAGCCCACCTGCAAGGCAAACAGTGCGCCGCCGATGCCCGACAGGCCTGCCGCGAGACAGAAGGTGAAGATCTTGAAGTCGGCCACGTCGTAGCCCGAAAAGCGCACCCGGTCTTCCTTGTCGCGCATGGCCAGCAACAAGGTGCCGCACTTGCTGGTCTGCACCCAGCGGCACAGCAAGATGGCACCCACCAGCAGACCGACGCAGGCGAAGTACAGGATGTACTTGGCGCTGTCGGTGCGGGTGTCCCAGCCCAGCACGGTCTTCAGGTCGGTCATGCCGTTGACGCCGCCCGTGTAGCCCTGCTGGCCGATGATCAGCACCGTGACGATGAGGGACACCGCCTGCGTGATGATGGCGAAGTACACACCACCCACGCGGCGCTTGAACATCGCGTAGCTGATGATCCAGGCCAGCAGCATGGGCACGGCCACGACCAGGATCAGCGTCAGCGGCAAGCTCTTGAAGGGCAGCCAGAAGGTCGGCAGCGCGGTGATCTGGTTCCAGTCCATGAAGTCTGGAATGCCAGGCGTGGACTGGATCTTGGTGGTGATGGGATCGGACGCCTCGAGCTTGAGGAACATCGCCATCGCGTAGCCCCCCAGCCCGAAGAACACGCCCTGGCCCAGGCTGAGCACGCCGCCGTAACCCCACACCATCACCAGGCCGACGGCCACAAAGGCATAGGTCAGGTACTTGCCCACCAGGTTGAGACGAAAGATGTCCAGGGACAAGGGCAACACCACCGCCAGCAAGATCACCAGCAGCAGCAAGCTGCCCAGTCCCGAACGTTTGACAGCGTTCAACAACGTATTCATCAGAAGACTCCGAGCGAAATCGGTCCGGAGCGGCTCAACGCCGCACCTTCACCGCAAACAGGCCCTGCGGGCGAATCATCAGGATGACCACGATCAGCGACAGCGTGAGCACCTTGGCCATCGAGCCGCTGAGGAAAAACTCGGAAATGGACTGCGTTTGCGCAATGCCGAAGGCCGACGCCACGGTGCCCAGCAGGCTGGCCGCGCCACCAAAGGTCACCACCAGGAACGCGTCCACGATGTAGAGCGAACCCGAGGTCGGACCGGTCGATCCGATGGTGGTGAACGCTGCGCCGGCCACACCGGCGATGCCGCAACCGATGGCAAAGGTCAAACGGTCGGTCTTGCGGGTGTTGATCCCGGTGGCGTTGGCCATCATCCGGTTGGCCACGGTGGCGCGCACCCGCAGGCCCCAGCGGCTGCGGTACAGCGCGAGCATCACCGAGCAGGTGACGAAGGTCGTCAGACCCAGCACGAACAAGCCGTTGATCGGGATGTCCAGCCCTGGCACCGGCGCCCATGAACCCATCAGCCACTCCGGCAACGTCGGACTGACCTCCTTGGGTCCGATGAAGGTGCGAAACGACTGCTGCATCGCCAGGCTGATGCCCCAGGTGGCCAGCAGCGTGTCGAGCGGTCGTTTGTAAAGGTGCCGGATCAGCGCCCACTCCACGAACCAGCCGACGATGAAGGCGAACACGAAGGCCACCACGATCGCGATCAGAAAGTAGTACGGCATGAAGCTCGGCGCGAACTTTTCGGTCACCGTCGAGGCCAGGAAGATCGTGTAGGCACCGATCGTCATGAACTCGCCATGCGCCATGTTGATGACGCCCATCTGGCCGAAGATGATGGCCAGCCCCAGACCCATCAGCAGAAGCACTGCGAACAGGCTCAGCCCGGCGAAGCCCTGCATCAGGGCGATGTTGAGGATTTCGGAAACAGTCATGTTGCGGTGCTCGTGATGTCAGGGAGAAGATCGGCAGCGCCCGCAGCGCCAGATGTCGCGGGCGACCCGGTAAGGCGGCGGGCAGCAACGCCGTGCTTGCACACTGCGAGCCACCCACACGCCATGTCGAGCCGCGCAGCAGGCTTACGCCTGCGCGATCACTGGTAGCCCTTGGGGAACGGATCCGGCTTGATCAGCTCGGGCGACTCGGCCACCACCTTGAAGGTGGCGTCGGCTTGGCCCTGGCCGATGCGCGCCCGGCTCCACAAGTGGTGGTTCTCATCGAGCTTGACGTAGCCCTCGGGCGCGGTCTTGAGTTCGATACCCGGCGAGGCCTTGACCACCGCGTCGACGTCGAAACTGCCGGCCTTTTCGACGGCGGCTTTCCACAGCCACGGGCCGAGGTAGCCGGCCTGTGTCACGTCGCCGATCACCGAGCCGGCGCCGTACTTGGCCTTGAACGCGGCAACGAACTTCTTGTTGTTGTCGTTGTCGAGTGACTGGAAGTACTTCATCGACGAGTAGAAGCCGGCAAAGTTCTCGCCGCCCACGCCGGTCATTTCGTCTTCGGTCACAGACAGCGTCAGCAGGAACTGCTTGTCACCGGTGATGCCGGCAGCCTTGAGCTGCTTATAGAAGGCCACGTTGGAGCCACCGACCACGGCCGCGAAGATGCAGTCCGGCTTGGCCACCTTGATCTTGTTGATCAGCGAGTTGAAGTTGGTGTTGCCCAGCGGGTAGTACTCCTCGCCGACCACGCTGCCGAGCTTGCCCACCGTCTCGATGTGCTTGCGTGCGATCTTCATCGAGGTGCGCGGCCAGATGTAGTCCGAGCCGACCAAGAAGAAGGTCTTGGCTTTCTTCTCCTTGGCACCCCAGTCCAGGCCCCAGATGATCTGTTGCGTGGCTTCCTGCCCCGTGTAGAAAACGTTCTTGCTCTGCTCGAGGCCTTCGTAGAAGGTCGGGTAGTACAGCAGGCCGTTTTCCTTTTCGAACACTGGCAGCACGGCCTTGCGCGACGCCGAGGTCCAGCAGCCGAAGACGCACGCCACACGGTCATTGACCAGCAGCTTCTTGCTCTTTTCGGCGAAGGTGGGCCAATCGGATGCGCCGTCTTCCTTGATCACCTTGATCTTGCGACCCAGGATGCCGCCCATGGCGTTGATCTGGTCAATGGCGAGCTGCTCGGCCTGGATCGAGCCGGTCTCGGAAATGGCCATCGTGCCGGTGGCCGAGTGGAGCTGGCCGACCGTCACTTCGGTGTCGGTGATCGCCAGCTTGGTCGTGTTGACCTTGGCGGTGGGGAACTGCTCGGCTGCGGCCCAGGCGGGCACGCCGATCAGCGGCAGCGACGCGATGCCCTGAAGCAGGCGGCGGCGGTCTTTGGAAGGGTTGGCTTGGGGAAGGGAATCATCACGATCGTTGGACATGGAGGGGCTCCTGCGGTTGACTCGAAGGCGATGCGATTTGCCTTCGCTTGAGACGCATGGTCGCGCTGCGACCGCCCTTTCTGAATACGTCAATTGACGTACGCACCCATAGCGGGCGAGGTGCCAGCATTCAGAGGAACGTTTCTTGCGCAGTCTTGAGCGCGCATCCGCGCTGCGATTGCCGAACGCCCTCCCCCGACGCCCACCGTGACTGCTTCGACCGCCTCGACCCAGAAGATCTTTCGCATCCGGCGCGAGTACAACGCGTGGGTGGCCGACGAGTCGATGGAGGACTACGCGCTGCGTTACACGCCGCGCAGTTTTCGCAAGTGGTCGGAGTTCCGGGTCGCCAACACCGCGTTCGGTGCGGTGTCGTTCCTGGCGCTGGAGGCCATTGGCGGCGCCATCGCGCTGAACTACGGCTTCACCAACGCGCTGTGGGCGATCCTTGCTGTCGGGCTGATCACTTTCCTCACGGGTCTGCCCATCAGCTACTACGCGGCGCGCTACGGCGTGGACATGGACCTGCTCACGCGCGGGGCCGGCTTCGGCTACCTGGGCTCGACGATGACCTCGCTCATCTACGCGAGCTTCACGTTCATCTTCTTCGCCATCGAGGCGTCGATCATGGCGCTGGCGCTGCAGATGTTCCTCGACATCCCGATCGTGTGGTGCTACCTCATCAGCGCGCTGGCGGTCATCCCGCTGGCGGTGCGCGGCATCACGCTGATCTCCAAGCTGCAGGCGTGGACGCAGCCGGTGTGGGCCGTGCTGTGTCTGCTGCCCTACCTGGCGATTTACTGGAAAGAACCGCAGCTGTTTGCCGATTTCACCGGTCTGACCGGCCGCACCTCGGGCAGCAGCGATTTCGACGCGCTCATGTTCGGTGCAGCGGCCACCGTGGCGTTCTCGCTGGTGGTGCAGATCGGCGAGCAGGTGGACTACCTGCGCTTTCTGCCCGAAAAGACGCCTGCCAACCGCGTGCGCTGGTGGGCCGCGGTGCTGATGGCCGGCCCGGGGTGGGTGATCCCGGGCATGCTCAAGATGATGGGCGGTGCGTTTCTCGCCTTCCTGGTGCTGCAGCACGAGCTGCCGGTGTCGCTGGCGGTCGAGCCCACGCAGATGTACCTCGCGGCCTACCGCTACGTCTTCAGCGACCCGACGTGGGTGCTGGCCACCACCGTGTTCTTTGTGGTGGTGTCGCAGATCAAGATCAACGTGACCAATGCCTATGCCGGCTCGCTGGCGTGGTCGAATTTCTTCGCGCGCCTGACCCACAGTCACCCGGGGCGCGTGGTGTGGCTGGTGTTCAACGTGGTGATCGCCACGCTGCTGATGACGCTGGGCGTGTTCGAGGCGCTTGAAAAAGTCCTGGGGCTGTTCGGCAACGTGGCCATCGCCTGGGTGGGGGCGCTGGTGGCCGATCTGGTGATCAACAAGCCGCTGGGCCTGAGCCCCGCCGGCATCGAGTTCAAGCGCGCCCACCTGTACGACGTGAACCCGGTGGGGCTGCTGTCGATGCTGCTGGCCGCAGCGCTGTCGGTGGTGGCGTATGCCGGCGCGCTGGGGCCGGAAGCGCAGGCCTACGCGCCGTTCATCGCACTGGTCACCGCGATGCTGCTGTCGCCGCTGCTGGCCTGGGCCACGAAGGGCCGGCGCTACATCGCGCGCCAGCCACAGCCGGTGGGCGCGCCTGGCGACATGCTCAAGTGCATCGTGTGCGAGAACCGCTTCGAGACCGAGGACATGGCGCGATGCCCCGCCTACAGCGGCGCCATCTGCTCGCTGTGCTGCTCGCTCGAGTCGCGCTGCCACGACCGCTGCAAGGTGGGTTCGCGCGCCGCCGAACAAGCCGAAAACCTGCTGACACGGCTGCTGCCTGCGGCGCTGTCGAGACGTGTGAACTTTCGGGTGGGCCACTATCTGGTGGTGGCGCTGTCGCTGCTCACGCTGCTGGCGATGGGCATGGCGGTGGTCTACACCCAGGAGTCCGGGCTCGCGGCGGTGACCGATCCCCAGACCTTGCTCACCGCTGCCTTCATCAAGGTGTTCGCCATGCTCGCGCTGGTCGTGGCCGTGTGCAGCTGGTGGGTGGTGCTGGGCAGCGAAAGCCGCCGCCTCGCGCAAGACGAATCGAACCGCCAGAACCAGCTCCTGCAGCGCGAGATCGAAGCCCACTCGCGCACGGGCGCGGCCCTGCAAGCGGCCAAGGACGCCGCCGAGTCGGCCAATCTCGCCAAGACACGCTACGTGGCCGGCATGACGCACGAGTTGCGCACGCCGCTCAACAGCATCCTGGGCTACGCGCAGATCCTGATGAAGGACGTGGCGCTCAACAGCGCGCCGCGCGAAGCCGTGCAGACCATCCAGCGCAGCGGCGAACACCTGCTCGCATTGATCGATGGCCTGCTCGATCTGGCGCGCATCGAGGCCGGCCGGCTGCAGCTTGAGTCAATGCCGCTGCACCTGCCCGACTTTCTCGACGAGCTGGTGCGCATGGTCAGCCCGCAGGCAGAAGCCAAGGGGCTGGCGTTCGTCTACACGCGCGAAGGCACGCTGCCCATCTGGGTCAAGGCCGATGCCAAGCGGCTGCGCCAGATCCTCATCAACCTGCTGGCCAACGCCGTGCGTTTCACCGACAGCGGCACGGTCACGCTGCACGTCGACTCACGCAAGCAGGTGGTTCGCTTCGACGTGATCGACACCGGCGTGGGCGTGTTGCCGCAAGACCGCGAGCGCATCTTCCTGCCCTTCGAGCGCGGGGCGGCCGGCCGGCGTCAGGGCGGCGAGCCGGGCACCGGGCTCGGCCTGACGATCACCGGACTGCTGTCATCCCTGATGGGCGGCGAGCTCACGATGCCCAGCACCTCGAACCGGGGCAGCACCTTCAGCGTGAGGCTGTACCTGACCGAGATCGCCGACCCGGGGCCGCAGCAAGAAGTGCCGGGGCAGATCGTGGGCTACTTCGGCCCGAGGCGCACCTTGCTGGTGGTCGACGACCAGCCGGTGCAGCGGCAGATGCTCGCCGGCATGCTCATGCCGCTGGGCTTCGAGGTGCGCGAGGCGGCCAGCGGCGGCGAATGCCTGGCCAGTCTGCGCGAGGCCGTGCCCGACGCGATCCTGCTAGACATCACGATGGACGACATGGACGGATGGCAGGCGGCCTCGCAGTTGAGGGCGTCGGGATACACCGACGTGCCCATCATCATGGTCTCGGCCAACGTGTTCGAAAACCAGGTGCAGCGACTGCGTGCGTCCCAATGCCAGGCGTTCGTCGCCAAGCCGGTGCTGGAGTCGGAGTTGATCGCCGCGCTGCACCGCGCACTCGGACTCGAATGGCGCTCGGCCGGCTTGCAGGCCTTGCCGGTGCCCGATGCCGCACCGGCCGGGCCGATTGAGCTGCCCGACCGCGTGCGCACCGACTTGCTGCGGCTGGCGCGGGTGGGCCACGTGCGCGGGCTGCAGACCGCCCTTGACGGCATTGCCACGGCCGACCCGACGCTGGCTGCGGCGTGCACCCGGCTGCGCGGCCTCGTCAGCCGCTTCGAGATGGACCAGTTGCAAGCGCTGCTGCTTGACGAAACGGACACCGTATGAATCTGTCACTGAACCCTCAATCCGACCGCCCGGTGGTGCTCGTCGTCGACGATGCGCCCAGCAGCCTTGGCGTGCTGTGCGACACGCTGGAAGGCGCGGGCTACACCGTGCTGGTGGCGTGCGACGGCGAGTCCGCGCTCGAGCGGCTTGAGCTGGTCACGCCCGATGCCATCTTGCTCGACGGCGTGATGCCGGGCCTTTCGGGCTTCGAGACGTGCCGACGCATCAAGATCACCCCGGCGTGGGCGCATGTGCCGGTGATCTTCATGACCGGCTTGTCGGAAACCGCGCACGTGGTCGAGGGCTTTGCGTGCGGCGGCGTCGACTACGTCGTCAAGCCGCTGCGTGCGCAAGAGGTGCTCGCGCGGCTGCACACCCATGCACGCAATGCGCGCATCACCCGCATGGCGCGTGATGCGGTCGACGTGGCCGGACTGGGCGTGCTGTTCGTTGACGCCTTGGGCCGCATCGCCTGGCGCTCGCCTCAGGCCGCCGTGTGGCTCGAAGCCCTGGAAGACAGCAGCGGCGCCGGCCAGGTGCCGGCAGCCATCAAGGCGGCGCTCGACGTCGACAGCACCCAAGTCGTGCACACGCTCACCACGCCGGCGCTGTCGGTGCGCAACATGGGCATCGCGACCCTGGGCGAAACGATGCTGCTGCTAGAACTGCAAAGCGAGGGCAGCGTGGCGTCGTCGCGTCTGACCCACGCCGCGCTGACGCCGCGCGAGACCGAGGTGCTGTCGTGGCTGGCCAAGGGCAAGACCAACCGCGACATCGCCGACATCCTGGGCATGAGCCCGCGCACCGTCAACAAGCACCTCGAGCACATCTTCGAAAAGCTCGGCGTCGAAACCCGTGCCGCCGCGGCCGCACTGGCCAGCGGGCACCTGGCGTGAGGCCGCAGCGCGGGTTGGCATCGGTCTTGTATGCACGAAGCGCCAGCCCGAAAGCTACGATCCTGACCACCACTCCCTGATGCCTGCGAGCCCCCGATGGAACTGACACCGCGCGAAAAGGACAAGCTGCTGATCTTCACCGCTGCGTTGCTGGCTGAACGACGCCTCGCACGCGGCCTGAAGCTCAACTACCCCGAGGCGGTGGCGCTCATCAGCGCGGCCATCATGGAAGGCGCCCGCGACGGCAAGACCGTGGCCGAGCTGATGAGCGACGGCAAGCTGGTGCTCACACGCGCCGACGTCATGGACGGTGTGGCCGACATGATTCCCGAGATCCAGATGGAAGCGACCTTCCCCGACGGCACCAAGCTGGTGACCGTCCATCAGCCGATTGCCTGACCCCCAACCGAGGACTCCCCATGACCATCCTGATTCGATTGCTGAGCCTGACCCCGCTGCTGCTGCCGCTGGCCGCGAGCGCCCATGAGGGTCATGGCATGGAAGGCGTCTCGCACTGGCACGCCACCGACGCGTGGGGCCTGCTCGCGCTGGCGACGGGGCTGGCGGTCGCGCTGTGGCTGTCAGGTCGCAAGTGAGGCGCTCATGATCCCTGGCGAACTGCTCACCGACGGCTGCGACCACCCGATCAACGAGGGTCGGCGCACGATCACCGCGGTGGTCGAAAACAGCGGCGACCGACCGATCCAGGTCGGCTCGCACTATCACTTTGCCGAGACCAACGGCGCGCTGCTGTTCGACCGCGACGCGGCGCGCGGCATGCGGCTGAACATCGCCTCGGGCACTGCCGTGCGCTTCGAGCCCGGCCAGCAGCGCACGGTCGAACTGGTCGACTACGCCGGAGACCGCCAGGTGGTGGGCTTTCGCGGCCTGGTCATGGGCGCGCTCTGAGCGCTTTGCGACAACCCACTTCAGGACACCCATGGCCACGATCCCGCGACGCGCGTATGCCGAAATGTTCGGCCCCACCACCGGTGACCGGCTGAGGCTGGCCGACACCGACCTGATCATCGAAGTCGAGCGCGACTACACGCTGCGCGCCGGCGGCTACGGCGAAGAGGTGAAGTTCGGCGGCGGCAAGACCATCCGCGACGGCATGGGCCAGTCGCAGCGCCCCAACGGCCCCGGCGCCGCCGATGCCGTCGATTGCGTGCTGACCAACGCGCTGATCCTCGACCACTGGGGCATCGTCAAGGCCGACATCGGGCTGCGCGGCCAGCGCATCTGCGCCATCGGCAAGGCCGGCAACCCCGACGTGCAGCCGGGCGTGGACATCGTCATCGGCCCGGGCACCGAGGTGATCGCGGCCGAGGGCCTGATCGTCACGGCCGGCGGCATCGACAGCCACATCCACTTCATCTGCCCGCAACAGATCGACGAGGCGCTCAACAGCGGCGTGACCACCATGCTCGGCGGCGGCACGGGTCCGGCCACCGGCACCTTCGCCACCACCTGCACGCCGGGGCCGGAAAACCTCGCGCGCATGCTGCAGGCGTCCGATGCCTTCCCCATGAACCTGGGCTTTTTCGGCAAAGGCAACGCCAGCCGCCCCGAGGCGCTGCGCCAGCAGGTCGACGCCGGTGCCATCGGCTTGAAACTGCACGAGGACTGGGGCACCACGCCGGCGGCGATCGACTGCTGCCTGAACGTGGCCGAAGAGACGGACACGCAAGTGGCCATCCACACCGACACACTCAACGAAAGCGGTTTCGTCGAAGACACGATCGCCGCGTTCAAGGGCCGCACCATCCACACCTTCCACACCGAAGGCGCGGGTGGCGGTCACGCGCCTGACATCCTCAAGGTGGTGGGCGAGTCCAACGTGCTGCCCAGTTCGACCAACCCGACGCGGCCGTACACGATCAACACCATCGACGAGCACCTCGACATGCTCATGGTGTGCCACCACCTCGACGCGTCGATCGCCGAGGACCTGGCCTTTGCCGAAAGCCGCATCCGCCGCGAAACCATCGCCGCCGAGGACGTGCTGCACGACCTCGGCGCGATCAGCATGTTCAGCAGCGATTCGCAGGCCATGGGGCGCGTGGGCGAGGTGGTGCTGCGCTGCTGGCAGACGGCCCACAAGATGAAGGTGCAGCGCGGGCGGCTGCCCGGTGACAGCGAGCGCCACGACAACGCGCGCGCCAAGCGCTACATCGCCAAGTACACGATCAACCCGGCCATCGCGCACGGCATCTCGCACGAGGTCGGCAGCATCGAGGTCGGCAAGTGGGCCGATCTGGTGCTGTGGAAGCCGGCCTTCTTTGGCGTGAAGCCCTCGCTGGTGCTCAAGGGCGGCTTCATCGCGGCGGCGGCCATGGGCGATCCCAACGCCAGCATCCCGACGCCGCAACCCGTGCACTACCGGCCGATGTTCGGTGCGTTTGGCGGCGCGCTGCACCAGGGCTCGCTGACCTTCCTCAGCCAGCCGGCCGCGCTCGCCGGCCTGGCCGATGCGCTGCGGCTGAACAAGCGCATCGCGGTGGCGCGCAACTGCCGCACGGTGCAAAAGCAGCACATGGTCCACAACGACTACGCGCCGGTGATGGAAGTCGACCCGCAGACCTACCAGGTGCGTGCCGACGGTGCGCTGCTGACGTGCGAGCCGGCCAGCGTGCTGCCGATGGCGCAGCGTTACTTCCTGTTTTGAGGCGCAGCCGCAGTTCGTGACAGACTGGCGCCCCCCTGTTTGCTGCGCCGCGCGCGCCCATTTGCCATGTTGACCGTCAACAAGCTCATCGCCCAGGGACGCGGACTCAGCCGCGTTCTGCTACAGCGTTCCGCGACCATCGCTCTCGACTGGGACGTGCGCCAGAAGAGCCGCTTCGATGCCACCGACTCGCTGGGCCGCAGCATTGGCGTGTTCCTGCCGCGCGGCAACGTGGTGCGCGGCGGCGACGTGCTGGTGGCCGACGACGGCTCGCTGATCGTGGTTGCGGCGGCACCGCAACCGGTGATGGTGGTCACGCACTGCAAGACGCACGGCTCGGCGTTCGACCTCACACGCGCGGCCTATCACCTGGGCAACCGCCACGTGGCGCTCGAGCTGCAAAGCGACCACCTCAAGCTCGAACCCGATCATGTGCTGGCCGACATGCTGCGACAGATGCACCTCACGGTGAGTGAAACCGACGCGCCGTTCGAGCCGGAAAACGGCGCCTATGCAGCGGGTGGGCATGGCGGCCATGACCACGGGCACGAGCACGCGCATGCCGCAACACCCGCGGCGGATCACAGCCACGGCGATCACGCGCACGGGCATGAGCACCACGGGCACGACCACGATCACGGCCATGCCCCGGCCGCACCGGCAGCACCCGCGGCCGTCGCCATCCCGATCCGCGCCGCGGACACGCCGCACGTGCACGGGCCGGGCTGCAATCACGGCCACCACGGTCACGACCACTGATGACACACCGGCGGCAGCGACTGGGCACGGGCCGCCCCGCCGGCTCGCGACCGCCGCGCACGGCAGCCGCGCCCCGTCGGGCCGAGGCTGCGGCGGTTTCGGCCGACTCCCTGCTGCAGCTGATCTGGCTGGCTTCGCCGGCGCTGCCGGTGGGCGGGTTCAGCTACTCCGAGGTGCTCGAGGCGGCTGTGGACACGGGCCGCGTGCGCAGTGAAGCGGATGCGAGCCGGTGGCTGCTGGACCAGTTGCAGCTCGGCCTGGCACGAAGCGACTTGCCGCTGATCGCACAGGCCCACGGCGCATGGCTGTGCGTGGATGCCACAGCCATCCACGAGCTCAATGCATGGACGCTGTCCACGCGCGAGAGCCACGAGATCCGCCAGCAAACCGAACAGATGGGCCGCTCGCTCGTCGAGTGGATGAAAAACCGTCCGGCCGACACGACCCAGGCCGACGCGCTGGCGCTGCTGGCCAGCCTGCGCCCGGCGCCGACGTGGCCGGTGGCCTTCGCACTGGCCGCTGCGCAGTGCAACGCCCCGGTGCGCGAATCGCTGCTGGCATTCGCCTTCGGCTGGGCCGAGAACATG
>CANBSV010000031.1 GCA_947372225.1 Burkholderiales bacterium
CAGGCGACATCGCCTGAATTCATCTTCCAAGCCGTGATGCGGTCCGATGCATCGGCGGCAACCACGTATTGGGCATCGGCCGCAATTCCCTTGCGGCCGCCCAGATTGCGGCTCCACAACGGCGTTCCGAGCTGGGCATTCACACATCCCACGGCCGCCTGAAACGAGCGAGCGCAGATGAAGTCCCCCACCCGAGCAGACGGCCCGACAAGATCGGCCAGGCGCTCAACCTCATTGGTCCCGCGAGGGGTGGCCATGGTCAAGTCCCACCGGACCGTGCCATTGGAAGGGTCCAAGCCAGCCAACTTGGCGCCTTGCCCGACCAGCAACGTGTCCTTGAACGGCACGATCACACCGGTCTGCGACAGGCTCAACGCGTCTCCAGGACGCTTGACAGACCAAAGGCTGGCCCCGTCCTGCGCGTCGAAGGCGCTGACGCTGCGGTCGATACCCACCACAAAAATGCGGCCACCAGCCACCAACGGCGCGGTCACCACCTTGAAGCCCAAGGGCATTTGCCACAAGACCTTGCCGTCTTCAAGGGCCACCAGGTTGCCCTCTCGGGTGACCACTGCCGCCACGCGCCCGTCACTGCCCACACCGGCCGACAAAACCGCCCCGGCGCTGCCCTTCCACACCACCCGACCGGTCTCGGCCTCGATAGCCATGACCGTGCCATCGGAATCGGCCACCGTGAAGCGGCCTGAATTGACAGCCACGGTCAGCGGAAACTCAACGTTGGACATACGCGAACTCCAGACCACGCGGCCCGTGATCTGTGGCTTGATGTCTACCAGTGGCGTCGGCTTGGGCTTGTCCGGGCCCATCGAGCAAGCGCTCAGCAGGGCGACCAGCCCGGCCAACACGTAGCCAGTGAGGCGATTCATTTGGACGCTCCTGCGCCAGCGGCCTTGGCCGCTTCGGTGTTCGCCACGCCCTCGGGCAACGATCCCATGGCTGTCAATTTGGCTTCAATCAGCCGTCGGTATTCAATCTTCGAATCCATCGACTGCCATGCCTTCTTGTAAGCGGCTTTCGCCTCGTCCGTCTTGCCCTGAGCCAGCAGCACGTCGCCCCGCCTGTCATTGACAAGCGCCTCGAAACCTTCAGCCGTGGCCGAATCGAGCTGCTTCAAAGCATCGTCGTATTGCTTTGCGTCCAAGAAAATCCCCGCCAATCTCAGCTTGGCAATGGTTTGGTACTCGGTTTCCGCGGCATTCGCGCCGGCCCAAGTCAGTGTGGCCTTGGCCGAATCCGTCTGGCCCGCTTCGGACTGAACTCGAGCGCTCAACAGCGCGCCCTGCTGAGCAAAGGAAGTGCGTCCGTAGCGCTCTTTCAGATCGCTGAAGATGCGCCCGACCTTATCGGCATCGCCAGACTGCGCAGCGCGCTCGAGTTCGTCGAACATGGCGCCGGCCTTGGCGGCCTGATCGCGCTGCCACCAGTTCCACCCATTCCAGGCCGAAAAGCACGCCAACACGGCGATCAGCACGCTGACGACCCCGTTGCCGTAGCGCTTCCAGAAGTGCTTGACGGCGTCAAGCTGTTCTTGTTCTTCGAGATCGAGATGCGTGGCCATGTCTGCGATGGGGTGCGGGTAACGGGGAATTATGCGTTGCGCAATCGCGCGGCCCAGTCGCTGGCGTCGGCGAGCGCATAGGCCTGTTGGGGCTCATCGGCATTGCGAAGGGGCTTGACAGAAACCTCACCGCGCGCGACTTCGTCGTCACCGAAGATCAGCGCGTAGTCGGCTGCGCTGGCATCAGCGCGCTTGAACTGAGATTTCATGCTGCCCAGACCGTCGCGCCCGGCGGCGTGCATCAATACCGACACGCCCGCTGTGCGCAGCGTGTCGATGGTTCGCAGCGCCACAGGCACCAACGCAGCCGACGTCACCACGGCATAAGCGTTTGGCCTGACCGCGGGGGCGGCCACACCGGCTTCCTGCAGAAGCAGCAGCAACCGTTCGATGCCCAAGCCCCACCCGACGGCAGGTGCAGGCTTGCCGCCGAGTTGCTCGATCAAGGTGTCATAGCGGCCCCCGCCACACACCGTTCCTTGGGAGCCCAACCGCTCGGTCACCCACTCGAACACCGTGAGGTTGTAGTAATCCATGCCGCGCACGAGCCGCGGGTTGACTCGGTAGGGCTGGCCCACGGCGTCCAGCGCGGCGCGAACCGCGTCGAAGTGCGCGAGCGATTCGGTGCCCAGAAACGACATCAACTGCGGAGCGCCTTCGACCACCGCCTGCATGGCCGGATTCTTGGTGTCAAGGATGCGCAGCGGATTGGTGTGCAAGCGCCGCCTGGCGTCCTCGTCAAGCAACTCGGCATGTGACTCAAAGTGCTCGATCAAGGCCTCGCGGTGCGCGCGCCGCTCATCGGGCTGCCCCAGGCTGTTGAGCTCGAGTCGCACATCGCGGCCGTCGACCAGACCCAGCTCGCGCCACAGCATGCGACACATCAGGATCAGCTCGGCATCAACGTCAGGGCCGGCGTAGCCCAGCGCTTCGGCACCCACCTGATGGAACTGCCGGTAGCGGCCCTTTTGAGGCCGCTCGTGGCGGAACATCGGTCCGATGTAGTACAGGCGCTTGCCGCCGTCACGCAGCAGCGAATGCTCGGTGACCGCACGCACCACGCCCGCGGTGTTCTCGGGACGCAGGGTGAGCCGGTCGCCGTTCATGGAATCCTCGAACGAGTACATCTCCTTTTCGACGATGTCGGTGACTTCGCCCAGGCCGCGCACGAACAGTGCCGTAGGCTCGACGATCGGAGTGCGCACGCCGACGTAGCCATGGCGCGTCATCAGCGAGCGCACGCAGCCTTCTAGCCAGTCCCAAGTCGCCGACTCGGGCGGCAGGATGTCGTTCATGCCTTTGACGGCCTTGATGGTTTCGCTCATTGCTTTCTCATGAATTCATGGGGCGCCACAACCTGATGGGCGTGGCCTCGGGGGCCATGCGACAGCTCGGGCAGGACCGGACAGGCGTTGCGACGACGGCGCGATCTCAGGCTGATGCTTGGGTCGATGCCCCGAATCGCTTTTCGATGTAACTCTCGACCAGGGCATGAAATTCCTCGGCGATGCGCTCGCCGCGCAACGTCAGGGCCTTCTCGCCGTCGATAAAAACCGGAGCGGCAGGCGCCTCACCCGTACCGGGAAGGCTGATGCCGATATCGGCGTGCTTGCTCTCCCCAGGACCGTTGACGATGCAGCCCATCACAGCGACCTTCATGCCCTCGACGCCCGGATAGCGTGCGCGCCACACAGGCATCTGTGCGCGCAGGTGATCGTCGATCTGCTTGGCGAGTTCCTGGAAGGTGGTGCTGGTGGTTCGGCCACAGCCTGGGCAAGCGGTGACGCTGGGGTTGAATGAGCGCAAGCCCAACGACTGCAGCACCTCGAGCGCCACCACCACCTCCTGTGTACGCGCCTCGCCGGGTTGCGGAGTGAGCGACACCCGGATGGTGTCGCCGATACCATCTTGGAGCAGCAATGCGAGTGCGGCGGCCGAAGCCACCGTCCCCTTGGTGCCCATCCCGGCTTCGGTCAGGCCGAGGTGCAAGGCGTAATCGCAGCGCCTGGCCAACGCGCGGTAGACACTGACCAGATCCTGCACACCCGACATCTTGCAAGACAGGATGATTTGATCACCGCGCAAACCCAGCGCTTCGGCCCGCCGCGCCGAGGTGATCGCCGAGGTGATCAGCGCGCGATACATGATTTGCTGAGGCTCATGCGGCTCGGGCAGCCTGGCGTTGTCGTCCATCATCTGCGCCAGGAGATCGGAGTCGAGGCTGCCCCAGTTGACGCCGATGCGAACCGCCTTGTCGTGGCGCGCAGCGATCTCGATCATCTGCGCGAATTGGCGGTCGCCTTTGTCGCCCTTGCCCACGTTGCCGGGGTTGATGCGGTATTTGGACAGCGCCTCGGCGCAGGCCGGATGCTCGCTGAGCAAACGGTGGCCGTTGTAATGAAAGTCGCCTACAAGCGGCACATCGATGCCCATGCGGTCAAGTTGATCGCGGATGTGCGGAACCGCCGCCGCAGCTTCAGGCGTGTTGACAGTGATGCGAACCAGCTCAGACCCTGCCACCGCCAGTTCCTTGACCTGGATCGCGGTGCCGATCACGTCGACGGTGTCGGTGTTGGTCATCGACTGCACGCGAACCGGTGCGGACCCACCGATGGTGACCACGCGCGCACCCCAGCGGACCTGGGCCTGACGGGTCCGCTTGGCGGCGGGCCTCGCGGGCTCGATGAAATCGTCCAAGCCTGCGACAGCAGCCGATGATGTTTGCTCGGTGGCGTGCGTTTTCATCTGCCTGCCTTCTACTTGAGTTCGAGACGTGCCACGTTGTCGCGCGTCGATGCCGCGAGATCAACGGTGGCGCCACGATAGGACAGTTGTGTCGCCGCTGCGTTGCCCACCTTGATGCGCAAGGGCAAGACGCCGTCGAGCGCCACCATTTCACCGGGCTGGAGCATGCGTGACAAAACTATCTGCGAGCGACCATCGACCACCTCGACCCACGACTGTTCGCTGGCCTTGAGCTGCAAAGGTGCAGCGACAGCCGCTGATGCAACTGGCAACGGGACAGTCGAAGCGTCAGGGGAGGAGTGAATCGTCTCAACGACCGAGCCTGCCGTGCTCGCATCCGGCACCTCGGCATCGGGGGCCGAAGCCTGCACCGAAGCCGTGGCAGCAGACGCCGGCGAAGCCGGTGGATCAGCGATCACGGCGGCTGAAGAAGCCTCATCGGAAGGTTGTGGCGCCGTGCCTTGAATGAACCCGCGCATGGTGCCAATCCAGTCGGTCGGCATCAGGTAAACCACGACCGCAGCCACTGTGATCAACAGCGCCGCCCAGATTCCGGGGGACGCCAGCGCCGATGCGCTTGACGGGTCATGGCGACCGGGCCGATCACGAAACGGAAGCTTGATGCCCTCGTCCACAGCCTCGAGGCGATGACTGAGCGCCTGCGGCAGTGCTGCCAAAACCGGCGCAGGATCGATCTTGAGGCTACGGCACATCGTTTGGGCCAGCGCCCGCGCGAACGTCGCATCAGGAAGTTCTGCAAGCCGATCGGCTTCCAGGAGTTCCAGCTTGCGATGAGACACCTTGATCGCCGCAGCCAACGCACCGATGTGCAGCCCTCGAGCCTGGCGAGCCTCGCGAAGCATGGTTCCCGCGCTTTTCGCGGCAGCACTGGCAGGGGGGGTGTCCTGATCACTCATCAAATCGGCCCTCTGCGAGCGAATTGGTCTCTGGAGACTGAGGGAAACGGTTGCGAAGCTGGTCACCAAGATCGGCGACCGCATTGCGGTTGCCCATCTTGTTTTCAATCCTCACCGCCAACCATAGCGTCTGGGGACTGATCAGATCAGCCGATGAGTTGACGCGCCTGATGTAGAACCGCGCCCGCTCAAGCTCACCCTTTCGGTACAGAACCTCGCTGAGATTGACCGCGATGGCGGGGTTGGTCACGTCCAGGCCATAGGCGCGAACAAGAGTGCGCTCAGCGTCGTCAAGTTTTCCACTGCGCGCCTGGCAAACGCCCTGCGTGAGCAAGGTGCGCGGGGTGTCCTCATATCGCGGCGATTTCAGGGCCTGGGCGAACAGCCCATCGGCTTCGGCGAAGCGAGACTGCTGGCACAGATACCAGCCGAAGTTCTGCATCGTGTCGGGATCCTGGGGGTCGAGCTGCAAGGCGCGGCGGAAGCTTTCCTCGGCAAGCCGACTGTCGCCAAGGCTGCCGTAAATCAGCCCTCGAAGGTTGTATGCGGCCGCAACGGTCGGGTCGGCGGCAATCGAGCGCTTGACCTCGTCAAGCGCCGTCGTCATTTGACCCCGGCCGAAATACGCTGAGGCGAGCTCGAGGCGCACCCGGCCCCGCCTGGCAGTCTCGGACTCATCGGATGCGGTGACGCGATCTTTCGGAGGCATTGAGGACGACGGCAGGCCGGGCGTCCCCTCGATGGTGCGGTGCACGCATCCGGACAACACTGCCGTCATCAGCAAGGCAGCGAGCCACGTCATGCCTGTGACGCCCATGGCATTCGCACTGCGTCGTTTCATCGTCATGGGTGGCCTTCGTGAGCTGCCGTCAGATCAATCTGCAAGACGTTCGGGGCCTCGGCCACGATCGGTATGTGAACACGCCCGGCCAACCGCTGCCGAAGCCGGGTGCGGTCCTGCACCTCCCCGGCGAGTTGCCCGCACGCGGCGTCAATGTCGTCGCCGCGGGTCTTGCGGATCGTGGTCACGATACCGGCATCCTGCAAGGCCTTTGCAAACTGCAACACCCTTTCGCGCGGGCTGCGCAGCAGCCCTGAGGCAGGAAACGGATTGAATGGGATCAGATTGAACTTGCACGAAATCGGTTGACCACCGGACCCTTGAACCAGTTCGACCAATTGAGCAGCATGGGCGAGCGAGTCGTTGACGCCATCGAGCATGCAGTACTCAAATGTGATGAAGTCCCGCGGTGCCGACTCGAGGTAACGCGAGCAGGCGGACAGCAGTTCATTCAAAGGGTATTTGCGATTGAGTGGCACCAAGTCGTCGCGAAGCGCGTCGTCAGGGGCGTGCAGTGACACCGCAAGAGCCACCGGGCAGTCAGCCCGCAGGCGATCCATCATGGGAACCACACCCGAGGTCGACACGGTGACCCGCCGCCGCGACAGACCGTAACCATGGTCGTCAAGCATCACCCGCAAAGCAGGCAGCAGTGCCGCATAGTTCTGCAGCGGCTCGCCCATGCCCATCAGGACCACGTTGGTGATCGCACGCGTGCCTTCAGCCAGGTTGAGGCGCACGCGCAATTGGTGCTCGGCGTGCCACAGTTGACCGACGATTTCGGCGGTGGTCAGGTTGCGGCTGAAACCCTGGTGACCCGTCGAGCAGAAACGGCATCCAACGGCACAACCGGCCTGAGACGACACGCACAAGGTGCCGCGGTCATCCTCGGGAATAAAGACCGTCTCGACGGCGTCGCCACCGCCCACATCGAACAGCCATTTGATGGTGCCATCAGCCGATGCCTGCTCACTGATGACCGCAGGAACACGAACCTCAGCCACACCACCAAGCCGCTCTCGCAGCGACTTGGCCAGATCGGACATGTGCGAGAAATCGCAAGCGCCACGCTGATGGATCCAGCGAAACAACTGCGTCGCGCGAAATCGCTTCTCGCCGAGTTGCTCGCAGTACGCCGTCAGTCCGGCCAGATCGAAGTCGAGCAGGTTGACGGCGGTCATGGCAGGCCCGATTGGCCGGTGAATGGACGACTCAGCGGGAGTAGACGTTCGCGCCGGCAAAAAAGAAGGCAATTTCCTGAGCAGCGGTTTCTGCTGCGTCAGAGCCGTGCACCGCGTTGGCATCAATGCTGTCGGCGAAGTCAGCGCGAATGGTGCCCTTGTCGGCCTTCTTCGGATCCGTGGCACCCATCAGGTCACGGTTCTTGGCGATAGCGTTCTCGCCCTCAAGCGCCTGAATCATGACGGGGCCCGACACCATGAAATCCACCAGGTCCTTGAAGAAAGGGCGCGCCTTGTGCACTGCATAGAAAGCCTCAGCTTCACCACGCGACAGGTGAGCCATGCGAGCTGCGATCACCTTCAGGCCGGCCGCTTCGAAGCGGGAGTAGATCTGGCCAATGACGTTCTTGGCGACGGCGTCGGGCTTGATGATGGAGAGCGTTCGTTCGATAGCCATGGGGATAATTCCTGTTGGGAGATGTCTGAGAAAAGCCTTGAATTCTACTGTCGGGCGCCACGCGGATCAGCGCCCGCGCCGACCGCCCCCGCCACCATTGCCGCCACCATTGCCGCCGCCAAAGCCGCCTCCGCGGCTGCCTCCACGGCCGCCACCACCGCCCCCGCCCTGGCCGCCTTGGCCTTGACCGCCGCCGCCTCGCTGACCCTTGCGGTGAAAGGCCTCGCCGCCGATGTAGCCGACCGATGTTTGCATCGGGTCAGGCTGGCGTGGTCCGTCGCCCTTCTTGGGCCCGGGTGGCGGTGCGCTGCCGCCAGCACCGAACCCACCGCCGCCGCTGCGAAAGCCGCGACCGCCTGCCGGAGTGCGGGGGTTTTGAACAAAGCGCTTGTCGAAGGTCTGCTCAAGCGGATTCGGGATGCGCGATGGATCGAAATCGTCGTCCAGGTCATCGTTGCGCGGCGCACGATCCTCGGCGGCGTACTGCCCGGCACGCGCCGGCGCGTCGGATGTTGCGGGCCGCGGACCACGTGGCTCCTGACGCGGGCGATCCCTTTCGGGCGCGCCAGGCCGAGGTGGGCGGTCGGCTCGGCGTTCGCCTTGCTGGGGCTTGTCTCGACCTCGCTGAGGACGCGGGCCACTTTCTTGTGCGTGCTCACGCGGCGCTCCCCGCCCGTCACGAGGAGCACCCTCAGCCTCGCCACCGGCCAAGCGCCGGATCGCACGAACGTCGGCGTCCTCCAGATCGACCCACACGCCGCGCTTGAGTCCGCGAGGCAGCACCACGCAACCGTAGCGAATGCGAATCAACCGGCTCACGGTCAGATCCACAGCCTCGAAAAGCTTGCGAACCTCGCGGTTTCGGCCTTCGGTGATGACCACCCGATACCAGTGATTGAGGCCCTCACCGCCGCCGTTTTCGATCGATCGGAAGCTCGCTGGCTGGCCTTCGATGGTGACGCCTTCGAGCAGCATCGCCTTCGACTCGGCATCCAGCGTTCCAAGCACACGCACTGCGTATTCGCGCTCCACGCCAAACCGGGGGTGCATCAGGCGATTGGCGAGCTCTCCCGAGTTGGTGAACAGCAAAAGGCCTTCGGTATTGATGTCGAGTCGCCCCACGGACTGCCACTTTCCTTGCGGCAAACGCGGCAGCCGGCGAAACACCGTGGGTCGGTGCTCCGGATCGTCGTGAGTCACCACTTCACCCGTGGGTTTGTGATACGCAATGATGCGCGGCGGCGGCGGAATGATGCGCACCCGAACCGGCTTGCCGTTGACCTTGATCTGATCACCGAACGAAATTCGCTGCCCGGTGTGGGCGGGCTGGCCGTTCACCTCGACCAAGCCGTCGGCGATGGCTTGCTCCATGTCGCGGCGCGAGCCGATTCCCGACTGAGCCAACACCTTGTGCAACTTGGGTGCCTCGGGCTCAGGACGCAGCACGCGCTTGGGCGGGCCTGAGCTTTCCGGCACGGATGGCGGCTCGATGTCGAACTCACCGGACAGCACTTGAGCGAACACCTCGGCAGCCACGGCCGGCTCGGGCCTGGGCTCGGTCAGGGCAGCGTACTCATCGTCGTCCGTCGACTCTTCGGCCGCGTCCGGCGACCCCGGCAAGACCGCTTCGCCAGCAAATGTGCCTGCCGCCGGGCCATCCTCGAGGCCAGCCGGCCCGGCTGCCTCGCTGAGCTCGACGGACTCGCCATCAAACTGCGGCTTCGGGGCACGCCTGCGTCTGGCCGGCTTGGGCGCTGCTTGAATCTGATCGCTATCGGCGGACGCGGGAACGTCTTCGCCGTCGGTACCGGTCACGTGTTTGGGGGTGTCATTCATTCGGGACATTCCATGGGTGAAGCCGCCCCGGCAACATCAGAATCTGAGGGCAGCGAATCAGGTTCGATCAGGCGCTCGGACTCATCGGCCGGCGTGTCATCGAGCAGCAAGGCCTGCTGGGGCAGGAGATCTTCAAAGGGGGCAAGCCTCATGGGCTGCCCTTCGGTCAGCGGGAGCGCATCCAGGCTGGCAAGGCCGAGGTCATCAAGAAAGGCGCGCGTGGTCGCAAGCAGTGCAGGCCGACCGGGAGCTTCGCGATAGCCGATCGATTCGACCCACCCGCGGTCCTCCAATTGCTTGATGATCTGGCTCGTCACGGCCACACCACGGATGTCTTCAATGTCGCCCCGTGTCACGGGTTGTCGGTAAGCAATGATCGCGAGTGTCTCCATCACGGCACGTGAATATTTCGGCGGCTTTTCCGGGTTGAGCCGGTCCAGAAACTCGCGCATCTCGGGGCGGCTTTGAAAGCGCCAGCCCGTTGCCACCAAGACGAGTTCAACACCACGGTCGCTCCAGTCCGCAACCAACTCATCGAGCAGCAACTGCAAAGCATCCGCGCTGATCTCGTCGGCGAACAAGGCACGCATCTCGCGAACCGCCATCGGTTCGCGGGCACAGATGAGCGCAGTCTCGAGGACGCGCTTTGCATCCTGGGTATTCATGGCTATGGTCGTTCTCGGTCGGATCTCGCCGACGGATGTTCAGGGTCTGTTGCTTCAGCCGCTTCAGTTGCACTGGCCCTGGTTCAGGGGCTGTCCAGCGGACACTGGGGGGCTTGGGGCCTTGCTGCACCTCGCGAACACTTTCGCGTCAGTGATCTTTGCAATGGCTGCTGAGTCGGTACCCACCCCATACGGGCGGTTGTCATTGGAACGAAATCAGTTTCGCGAGTGTAGCGGACGAACCGAACCGTCAGTCCGCGCCATTGACCTGCTGCCAGGCACCCATCAGATCGGTTGCCAAGGGCGCATCAAAACACAGAGATTGAGCGCTGATGGGATGGCTGAAACCCAGCCGGGTTGCGTGCAGCGCCTGCCGACTCAGACCCAGACTCTCAGAGCCACCGTAAGTCGCGTCCGCGAGCAAAGGATGACCGATCGAAGCCATGTGCACGCGGATCTGATGGGTTCGACCGGTGCCCAGCTTGCAACGCACTGCGCTGATCCAGCCACCGGTGACATCTTGCCAAACGGCCAGGCGCTCGACATCGGTAAGCGCCGCCCTGCCTGAGGCCACCACCGCCATTCGGATGCGCGATCGCGGATCACGCCCGACGGGCGCTTCGATGCGCTGCGAGGCTTGCTCGACCCGCCCGTGGCACAGCGCGAAATAAATGCGGTGAACGTCGCGTGCCGCGATCTGCCGCGTGAGCGCCGTGACGGCTTCCAGTGTCTTGCCCACCACCATCAGCCCGGATGTGTCCTTGTCGAGCCGGTGCACGATGCCAGCGCGCGGCAAAGTGGCAGCGTTTGCGTGATGCGCCAGCAGCCCATTGAGCAACGTGCCGGACCAGTTGCCCGGAGCGGGGTGAACCACCAGGCCGGCTGGTTTGTTGACCACCAGCAAGTGCTCGTCCTCAAAGACGATGACGAGCGGCATCGGTTGGGCTTTGAAAGCCTGGCTCTCCTGTGTCGGAGTCAGCTCAACCTCAACGGTCTGGCCCGCCAGTACCTTGCGCGAAGCCGACGACTGCAGCACGCCTTCGACCCACACATGCCCCAACGCAATCAGACCTTGCAGGTGGTTGCGCGAAAACTCGCTGGCCATCGACACCAGAACCTTGTCGAGCCGCGAACCGTGCTGGGATGCGGGCACATTCAACTGACGGCGCTCAATCTCGTCGCCCGACACCTCGTCGAGAGCATCGTCTGGCGGCGTCAGCACGCCCGTCGAAGGGGACCCGACCCTATACTCGCCCGTCATTTTTGAATGGAGTTCCGGTGCATCGCCGGCATTGTCGACCCATGAACTTCCATCAGCGTTTTTCAAGCAAGAGCCGTTCTTTCGCCATCCTCGCGGCGGCCGGCGTTGTGCTGCTCACCGCACTGGCGGGCTGCAGTTCGCATCCCAAGGACCCAACCGCAGGGTGGACCGCCGAGAAGCTTTTTGCCGAGGCGAAAAGCGAGGCGGAAGACGGCAACTACGACAAAGCCGCCAAGCTCTACGAGCAGGTTGAAGGCCGTGGCGCCGGTACCTTGTTGTCGCAGCAGGCCTTGCTCGAACGGGCCTACGTGCTTTATCGCACCGGGGAAAAGGCGCAAGCGCTGTCGACGGTCGAGCGCTTCGTGAAGCTTTACTCCACCAGTCCCGCGATCGACTACGGCCTTTACCTCAAGGGTCTGATCAACTTCAACGACGACCTTGGTTTTCTCGGCAACCTGTCCAAGCAGGATATGTCAGAACGCGATCAGCAGGCGTCGCGCGATGCCTATTTGGCGTTCAAACAGCTCGTTGATCAGCATCCCGATTCGCGCTACTCACCGGATGCCCGCCAGCGCATGAACTACATCGCCAACGCACTTGCTTCGTACGAAGTGCACGTGGCCCGCTATTACTACCGACGCGGGGCCTACGTGGCGGCCGCCAACCGTGCCCAGCAAACGGTCCAGGACTTTCAAAATTCGCCCTCCACCGAAGAGGCCTTGTCGATTCTGATTCGCAGCTACGACAAGATGGGTCTGGACCAGCTGCGCGATGACGCCGAGCGCGTCATGCGCACGAATTACCCCAAGAGCGCATTGCTGACGGGCGAGGGCCTGAGGTCCTCAAAGAAGTCCTGGTGGCAAATGTGGTGATGGCCTGACCTGTCTCGTCCGCCTGAACCGACACTTCAGTGCGCCCGAGCCAGCGTTCGGAGCCAATCGAAAGCCGCCGCCTCGCTATCGACACGCGTCATGGGCGGCAGTGCGCCACGCAGGCGACGGCCGTAGTTCATCGTGGACAGGCGCGAATCGCACACCACGAGCAAGCCGCGATCGGTTTCGCTGCGTATCAATCGACCGGCGCCTTGCTTCAATGACACCGCGGCCTCGGCCAGAAAGTAGTCACTGAAGGCGTTGCGTCCGTCGGATTCGATGCGTTTGACCCGCGCCTCAACGAGCGGGTCATTGGGCGGCGGGAACGGGAGCTTGTCAATCAGCACGCATTGAAGCGCGTCCCCCGGCACGTCGATGCCTTCCCAAAAGGTCTGCGATCCCACCAGCACCGATCGCGGCTGCGAAACGAACAACTGCAGCAGTTGCCGCTTGGGCAGTTGCCCTTGCACCAGCACGGCGATGTCATCGCCATTGGCTTCAAAGGTGAGCCGCAGCGCCTCGCCGATGGTCTGCAAGGCTCGCAAGGTGGTGGTGAGCACAAAGGTTCGCCCGCCAAGCGCACGAGCACACCCTGCGCACAGTTGCGACACGGCATCGGTGTGCCCCGGCTCGCTGGGCTTGGGAAACGGGGCCGGAACGTACAGACGCGCGTGCTGCTCGTAATCGAACGGGCTGCCCACCCTCAAGGTGCGCACGCCGGCGAGGCCGGCTGGCTCGGTGAACCACGACAACTGATCGTCTTCACCCAGCGTGGCCGACGTGAAGATCCAGGCCTTCGGAGCCACGGCCATCTGCGCGGTCAGCGCCTCGCGGATATCAAGCGGCGACTCGACCAGACGGCACTGGTTCGTGGTCACCTCAATCCAGCGAACATGCCCGCGCCGCGCAGGCTCGGTGAACCGCACGGTCATTTCGTGCAGGTGCGCCATGCGCTCCGTGAGTTTCTGGAAATCCGGGGCCAGCTCGGCCACCGTGTCTAGCGCGGCATGGGCGGCCTGACAGGCGTCTCCCGCATCGGCCAATGCCGTTTCGAACGCGACGTCACGAGCACGCTCGTCCCAGCGCAACTTGGCTGACCCACGTTGGGATCTCGACGCCGCCTCGCCTGCACAAGCCATTCGCAGTTCACGGGCGGCGCGGTCCAAAGTCGCGGCGAGGTCCTGCCACGGCGCGAGGCCCCGCGCGTGCTGCAAGCCCGCACCCAGCAGATCGCGCGCAGCATCGATGAGTTGTCCGCTGGTGAGCGTGATTCCCAAAAACGCGACGCCGGCTTCGGCCAGCTGATGCGCTTCATCGAACACCGCCACCTCGACGCTGGGCAGCAACTCGGCCACACCCGATTCGCGCAGGCTCATG
Source organism: Burkholderiales bacterium (assembly GCA_947372225.1). Lineage (GTDB taxonomy): Bacteria > Pseudomonadota > Gammaproteobacteria > Burkholderiales > Burkholderiaceae_C > PBB1. Next base: position 13,732 of record CANBSV010000031.1, read on the forward strand.
TCGGCGAAGAACAGGTGATGGTTGACCACCACCACATCGGCCGCCATTGCATCACGCCGCGCCTTCATGAGGTGGCAGTCGCGAAAGTCGGGGCATTCGCTGCCCAGGCAGTTTTCGCGCGTCGAGGTGACCAGCGGGATGACGCTGCTGCGCTCGTCGAGTCCGTCGATTTCGGCCAGATCGCCCGAACCAGTGGACTGTGCCCAGGTCTCGATGCGGCTCAACACACGTGCTGCCCAGCGATCGCCCGGGTCGGTCACGTGACGGGCAAGGCCCATGCGGTGGGTGCAAAGATAGCTGGCGCGACCTTTGAGCAGCGCCACACTCGTTGACAGGTGCAATGCGCTGCGCAGGCGCGGCAGGTCCCGCAGGAACAGTTGGTCCTGCAAACTCTTGGTGGCTGTGCTGATCAGTGCGCGAGCGCCCGACAGCAAAGTCGGTACCAGATAGGCAAAGGTCTTGCCCACCCCGGTACCAGCTTCGGCCACCAGGGCGCGGCGTTCGTCAATGGCCGCGGCCACCTCCAAAGCCATGCGGATCTGCACCTCGCGCTCCGAATAGTGCGGGTCGGCCTCGGCAAGACTGCCCGAACCTGCGAACGCGCTTCTCACCGCCTCATGCAAAGGCGTCGATTCGGTAATTTCTGGTAACAAAGGGTGCGGCGCCAAGGGCGCTCGGGGATGGGTCAAGTCTATAGTCTCGGCCCATGACGTCTCCCCCTACTGCTCCGGGTCACAGGCTTTCTGCAGCCACCGGAATTCACCGCGGTGATCGCACCTATCAACAAGATCAGATCGCGCTCCTCTCCCACAAGGATGCGCCCGGCTGCGTGATGGGAATCCTAGCAGATGGCATGGGGGGCAAGAGCGGCGGGCGCAAGGCTTCGGATCAGGTGATCCTGACCGCACGGCAACTCTTCGAACGATTTGCACCCGTGCGCGACAACCCGATCGAAGCCCTCAAGCAGTTGGTGCTCGAGGCCCATTTGATGATCAAGCTGACGGCCATCACCTCCGAGGAGGAGCCACACAGCACACTGGCCGCGTTCCTGATCAAGCCGTCGCTCGACTGCCACGTGGCGCATGCAGGCGACTCACGTGTTTATCACTTCCGCGGCCCTCAATTGGTCAGTCGCACCATCGATCACTCGTACGTGCAACGACTCGTCGATGAAGGCCAATTGAACGAAGACGAAGCCCAGAGCCACCCGCAGTCCAACCTGTTGACGGGCTGCCTGGGCACTGTTCAGGATCCGCCGCTCAGCGTGTCGTCGATCGGCCGGCTGGAACCGGGCGACAGCGTGATGTGTTGCAGCGACGGGCTGTGGCACTACTTCACCAACCAGGAAATCGGTCAGATCCTTGATGCCCTGCCTCCCAAGGAGTCCTGCAAGATGCTGATCGAAAAGGCCCGTCAGCGTGCCAAGGGCGGGGGTGACAACCTGTCTGTGGTGTTGGTCCGCGTCGAAAATCTCGGCGGCTGAACCTGGCACGGAACACAGCGAGAAATCATCAGGGCGCAGGTACCGGCAGCGGTTTGGCCGGTGGCTTTTTCGCATCGCGCTCGGCGTTCTTTTGCAAGACGCTCTGACGCCTCGCTTCGGCCTGTCGCACTCGCAGCGTCTGATACCCCTCGCCGCCGGGTTGCGCCTTCTCGACCTTGCGGCTGACGGGCCTGTCAATGACGGCACTCGCAGATGACCCCGAGAGCACGGCGGGCTCCGCCGGCACCGTGGGCTCGCTGGAGGCCTCTGGGGGCATCAGCGAACGAATCTTGGGACGCACCGTCGAACTTGGCAATGCATCAGCTGCGCCAAATGATGCTGTTCCTGAAGCAGCGCCCGATTCATTTTGGGCCTCTGTTTTGGCGCGGATGCGCTCGTTACGGTCGGCTGCGCGCTGCTTGCGCTGCTTGTCATCGAGCATGAGCAACTCCTTGCGCAGCGGATCGACGACGGCCCGGTGTTCCTTGCGGACTTCCAGCAGACAGTCGTTCACCGCAAAGCGCTGCCGGCACTCCGCCTGCTTGTCCGTGAGCACGGCTTCCGCCTCGGCCCTCGCCCGGCTGATGCGCGCGCGATCGGCAGCATCCGACGACGCCAGGGCGACGCTCGGAACCCACAAGGCACCGGCGGCCCATATCGAGGTCAGCAACGCCACCCAACGTTCGCGAACGTGCAGCTTCATGTGATCGTCGTCTCCACATCGCGACGCGCCAGCGCCAGAAACTCGGCCGATCTCATTTCATGCAATCGAGACACGGTGCGCGGAAACTCATGGGCCAAGGGACCTTCAGTGTAAAGAGCCTCCGCCTCAACCTCGGCAGACAGGATCAGCTTGACGCGGCGGTCGTACATCACATCCACCAGCCAGGTGAAGCGCCTCGCCTCGGATGCCAGGCGCGGTGACATCTGCGGCACGCCCGACACCAGCACCGTGTGAAACCGCGCCGCCAATTCGAGGTAATCGTTTTGCGAACGGGGGCCACCGCACAGCTCGCGAAAGTCGAACCACACCACACCGCCAGCGCGCCGGCGTGCATTGAGCACGCGGTGCTCAATGTGCAACGCAGGACTCTCGTCCTTCGTCTCGGCCAGCCGATCGAAGGCTGCGGCCATGGCGGCATCCGCCTGCTCACCGAGAGGCGATTGGTACATCTCGACTTCTTCGAGCGTGCGCTGCCGGTAATCGATGCCCTGATCGACGTTGATCACCTGCAAATGGTCCTTGAGCAACTCGATGGCGGGCAGGATGCGCTCACGATGCAGCCCGTTCGGGTACAGGTCATCAGGGCGAAAGTTGGACGTGGTCACGACGCTCACCCGGTGCGCGAACAGCGACTCGAGCAAGCGGTACAGGATCATCGCGTCGGTGATGTCAGCGACGTGAAACTCGTCGAAACAGATCAGCCTAAACCTCCGCGACATGCGCTCGCCCAGCACCTTCAGCGGATCCACCGTGCCGTGCAGATCGGCAAGCTCGCGGTGCACTTCGCGCATGAACTCGTGGAAGTGCAGCCGCGTCTTGCGCTCGAGCGGTACCGAATGGAAAAAGCAGTCCATCAGAAAGCTCTTGCCGCGCCCCACCCCGCCATACATGTACACACCGCGCGGGACCTCGGGGCGCACCAGCAGCCGGGTGATGGCATTGCGGCGGCGCGACTTGTAGGCAACCCACTCGTTTTCGCACCGCTCCAGCGCATCGATGGCTGCCATTTGAGCCGCATCGGCCACGTAGCCGCGCTCGGCCAAGGTACGCAGGTACAACTCGCGAACAGGCATGGGCGTCAGTAGGAAAGGAAAACGGGCGACATCAGCCGCCCGGTTTGACAAGGTGCTGGCAACCGGCCGACGGTCGCCACTTCGGTCAGAAGTTCAGCGTGCGCTTGTCGACTGCCAGCGCGGCTTCCTTGGTCGACTCGCTCAACGAAGGGTGCGCGTGGCAGATGCGGGCGATGTCTTCGGCGCTCGCCCTGAACTCCATCGCCACGACCGCCTCAGCGATCAGTTCTGACGCGAAGGGTCCGACGATGTGCACGCCGAGGATCTCGTCCGTGGTGGCGTCAGCCAGCATCTTGACCATGCCGGTGGTGTCACCCATCGCACGCGCACGGCCATTGGCCATGAACGGGAAGGTGCCCGCCTTGTACTCGCGGCCTTCGGCCTTGAGCTGCTGCTCGGTCTGACCGACCCAAGCGATCTCGGGCGAGGTGTAGATCACCCACGGCACGGTGTTGAAGTTGACGTGCGGATGCTGACCGGCAATGCGCTCAGCCACGGCCACGCCCTCTTCCTCGGCCTTGTGCGCGAGCATCGGGCCGCGCACCACATCGCCCACGGCCCACACATTGGGCAGGTTGGTGTGGCAGTGGTCGTCCACCGTGATCGCACCGCGCTCGTCGAGCTTCAGACCCACCGCCTCGGCGTTCAGGCCGATGGTGTTGGGCACGCGTCCGATGGACACGATGAGCTTGTCGACTTCGAGCTTGACCGCATCGCCGTTGGCATTGGCGTAGGTCACCGTCACGGCCGATTTGCCTGAGGTGACCTTGTCGATCTTCACGCCGAGCTCGATCTTCAGGCCCTGCTTGACGAACGCCTTGTGCGCCTCCTTGGCGATTTGCTGGTCGACTGCGCCCAGGAAGGTCGGCAGGCCCTCAAGCACCGTGACCTCGGCGCCCAGACGACGCCAGACCGAACCCATCTCGAGTCCTATGACACCTGAGCCGATCACGCCGAGGCGCTTGGGCACCGCACCGATGCGCAGCGCTCCGTCGTTCGACAAGATCTTCTGTTCATCGAACGGAGCACCCGGCAACGACCGTGCGTTTGACCCGGTCGCGATGATGATGTGCTTGCCTGTGATCGACTCGTTGGCCGCACCGGCAACCGCGATCTCGTATCCGCCATCAGCAGACTTCACGAACGAGCCACGACCGTGGAAGAACGTCACCTTGTTCTTCTTGAACAGGTACAGGATGCCGTCGTTGTTTTGCTTGACCACGGTGTCCTTGCGGCTGAGCATCTTCGCCACATCGATGCTCAGGTTGTCCAGGCCGATGCCGTGATCGGCGAAGGCGTGACCCGCATGCTCGAAGTGCTCGCTCGATTGCAGCAGCGCCTTTGACGGAATGCACCCGACGTTGGTGCAGGTGCCTCCCGGAGCCGGTCCGCCCTTGTCGTTTTTCCACTCGTCGATGCACGCCGTGCTGAACCCCAGCTGCGCCGCGCGGATGGCGGCCACATAGCCGCCAGGCCCGCCACCGATGACCACCACATCAAATTGCTGGCTCATGAACAGTTTCCTCAGATGTCGAACAACAGGCGCGATGGGTCTTCCAGCGCTTCTTTCATGGTGACCAGGCCCAGCACGGCTTCACGGCCGTCGATGATGCGGTGGTCGTACGACATCGCGAGGTAGTTCATCGGACGGATCACGATCTGCCCGTTCTCGACCACAGCGCGTTCCTTGGTGGCGTGCACGCCCAGGATGGCCGACTGCGGCGGGTTGATGATCGGCGTGGACAGCATCGAGCCGAAGGTGCCGCCATTGCTGATCGAGAAGGTGCCACCGGTGAGGTCGTCGAGCGACAGCTTGCCTTCGCCTGCCTTCTTGCCGAACTCGGCGATCTTCTTTTCGATGTCGGCGAAGCTCATCTGGTCTGCATTGCGCAAGATGGGCACCACCAGACCGCGTGGCGAACCCACGGCGATACCGATGTCGAAGTAGCCGTGGTAGACGATGTCATTGCCGTCGACGCTGGCGTTGATCACGGGGTACTTCTTGAGCGCGGCGACTGCTGCCTTCACGAAGAAGCTCATGAAGCCCAGCTTCACGCCGTGTTCCTTCTCGAACTTTTCCTGGAAGCGCTTGCGCATTTCCATCAACGGGGCCATGTTGACTTCGTTGAATGTCGTCAGGATGGCGTTGGTCGCCTGCGATTGCAGCAACCGCTCTGCCACGCGGGCACGCAGGCGCGACATCGGCACGCGCTGCTCCGGGCGATCACCCAAATTGATGGTGGTCGGCGCGGCGACCGACGGCAGGGGTTTTGCCACCGCTGCAGCCACAGGCACTGAAACCGATGCAGTCGCTGGCGCAGACGCTGCCGCCAAGGCACCGGTGACATCGCCCTTGAGCACACGCCCGTCCTTGCCGGTACCAGCCACCGATCCGGCAGCCAGGTTGTTGTCCGCCATCAATTTAGCGGCTGCCGGCATGGCCACACCCGCAGCGGCTGGAGCGGATGCCGGCGCTGCGGCGGGCGCCGCAGGGGCACTGGCGGCAGGAGCAGGAGCGGCAGTGGCGGCCCCGGCCGACGCGCTGGCGGCCGTGTCGATGAGCGCGATCACCTCTTCGGCGACACAGCTGTCCCCGTTGTTCTTGACATATTTGGAGAGCACCCCAGCTGCTGGGGCCGGCACTTCGAGCACGACCTTGTCGGTTTCGATTTCAACGAGGATCTCGTCCACTTGGACGGCCTCGCCGGGTTTCTTCTTCCACACCAACAGGGTGGCTTCCGCGACCGATTCGGACAACTGCGGGACTTTGACTTCAACGATGGACATGGTGTTCTTTCTTGTCGTTCGAGCGAGCGCCAGACCGTCTCACGGCCTGGCGATGGCGGATCACTTGGAGAGGACGAATCCCTTGAGCTTGCCGAAGGCTTGGTCAAGCAAAGACTTCAGCTGTTCCTGGTGCAGGTGCGAATAGCCCACTGCCGGCGAGGCCGAGGCGGGCCGTCCGGCGTAGCCAAGCTTTTGCCCTTCGATCATGTTTTCGTGGATGTAGTGCTGCACGAAGAACCAGGCACCTTGGTTTTGCGGCTCGTCCTGACACCACACGATCTCGGTGACATTGGGGAACTTCTTCAGCTCGGCCGCAAAGGCGCGGTGCGGGAAGGGGTACAGCTGCTCGACCAGCACGATGGCGGTGTCGTTGTGCTTCTTGGCCTCGCGACGCTTCATCAGGTCGTAGGCGACTTTGCCGGAGCACGCCACCACACGCTTGACGTTGGCCGGATCGATATCCGCGTTGTGCGATCCAATCACCGTGCGGAATTCGCCCCGGGTGAATTCGCTCAGAGGCGATGCTGCATCCTTGGCTCGCAGCAAAGACTTGGGCGTAAGGATCACCAGCGGCTTGCGGAACGGACGCACCATCTGCCGACGCAGCAGGTGGAAGATCTGGCTGGCCGAGGTCGGCTGCACGATCTGCATGTTGTTGTCGGCCGCGAGTTGCATGAAACGCTCAAGCCGTGCTGACGAGTGCTCGGGGCCCTGGCCTTCGTAACCGTGAGGCAGCATCAGTGTCAGACCATTGGAGCGACCCCACTTGACTTCACCCGAAGCGATGAACTGGTCAATCACGACTTGCGCGCCGTTGGCGAAGTCGCCGAATTGCGCTTCCCAGATCACCAGCGTGTTCGGCTCGGCCGAGGCGTAGCCGTACTCGAATCCGAGCACCGCTTCTTCGGACAGCAGCGAGTCGATCACGACGTAGGGAGCCTGACCGTCCGCCACGTGCTGCAGCGGGGTGTAGGTGCCCTCGTCCCACTTCTCGCGGTTCTGGTCGTGCAATACCGAGTGGCGGTGCGTGAAGGTGCCGCGACCGCAGTCCTCGCCAGACAGGCGAACCGCATAGCCACTGGCCACCAGGGAGGCAAACGCGAGGTGCTCGCCCATGCCCCAATCGACATTGATCTCGCCACGTCCCATGGCCGCACGATCGGCCAGTACTTTCTCGACCAGCGAGTGAGGCTTGAAGCCCTTGGGCACCGTGGTGATGCGCTCGGCCAGGCGCTTGACCTCAGACAGGGGGAGAGCGGTGTCGGCGGCATCGGTCCACTTCTTGCCGAGAAAGGGCGCCCAGTCAACTGCGAACTTGCTCTTGTAGTTGGTCAGCACCGGGCTGTAGGCGTGCTTGCCTTCATCCATTGCGGCGCGGAACGCCTTGACCAGACCATCCGGTCCATCGGCAGGCAAGACGGCCTGCGCTACCAATTTGTCGCCGTACAGCTTGCGCGTTCCCGGATGCTGAGCGATGGTCTTGTACATCAGCGGCTGCGTGAGCGCCGGGGTGTCCTGCTCGTTGTGGCCGAGCTTGCGGAAACACACAATGTCGACCACCACGTCCTTGGAGAACTCCTGGCGATAGTCGAGTGCGAATTGCGTGGCGAGCACGACCGCTTCTGGGTCGTCTCCGTTCACGTGCAGCACCGGTGCTTCAATCATCTTCACGACGTCGGAGCAGTACAGAGTCGAGCGCGTGTCGCGCGGATCGCTGGTCGTGAAGCCGATCTGGTTGTTGATGACCACGTGCACCGTACCGCCAGTGAAGTAGCCGCGCGTTTGCGCCAGCGCCAGCGTTTCCATCACGACGCCCTGGCCGGCAAAGGCCGCGTCACCGTGCACTAGGATCGGCAGCACCGAATGACCCGAAGCGTCGCCGCGGCGGTCCAGCCGCGCCTTGACCGAGCCTTCGACCACTGGATTGACGATCTCGAGGTGCGACGGGTTGAACGCCAAGCTCAGGTGAACCGGACCGCCAGGGGTGGTGACATCGCTGGAGAAGCCCTGGTGGTACTTCACGTCGCCGGATGGGAGATTCTCGGGCGCGGTGTGGTCGAACTCGGAGAACAACTCAGCAGGGGCCTTGCAAAGGGTATTGACCAGCACGTTCAAACGGCCACGGTGGGCCATGCCGATCACGATTTCCTGCACGCCGGACTGACCGGCGCGCTGCACCAGTTCATCCATCGAGGCGATGAAACTCTCGCCGCCTTCGAGCGAGAAGCGCTTCTGGCCCACATATTTGGTGTGCAAGTAGCGCTCAAGGCCCTCGGCCGCCGTCAGTTGCTCGAGGATGTGCTTCTTCTGGTCTGCCGTGAAGTTCGGCTTGGAGCGGATCGACTCGAGCCGCATCTGCCACCAGCGCTTTTCAGCCGGATCGGTGATGTGCATGTACTCGGCGCCGATCGAGCCGCAGTAGGTTTCACGCAACGCCTGCAGGATCTGCCGCAGCGTCAAGTGCTCTGCGGTCGAGAAATAGGTGTTGGTGGCGCTGAACGAGATGTCCATGTCGGACTCGGTCAGGTCATAGAACGCCGGCTCAAGTTCGGGAATCTTGGGACGCTCCTGGCGCTTGAGCGGATCGAGATCGGCCCAGCGAGAACCAAGGAACCGGTAGGCCGCAATCAGCGACTGCACATGGACTTGCTTGCGGGCCACGGCCAGATCGGCGCTGCTGGCTTTGGAGCCGAAGGCGTTGGCCTTGGCGCGCTGGGCGAACGATTCGACGACCGGCGCATGCGCCACGTCGCGTTCGTTGGAACCATCGACCGCCGGCAGATGCTGCAGCGCGTCGAAATAGGACCGCCAGTTTTCAGGGACGGAGCCCGGATTGTCGAGATATGCCTCGTACATCTCTTCGACGTATGGCGCATTGCCACCGAACAGATGCGAGTTCGCTCTGTATTCCTGCATCATTTCGCTCACCTCATGCGCCGGTTTCCAGCGCGATAGTGGGTTAAAAAACCTTCCGCGTCCCGGCTTCACCGGTGTGCGGACTAGCGACCCGCCTGAGTAAAAAACCCCAGGGGACGGGAAGGACCTGTTGAGTCAACCCGAGAACTCTACCACCCGACCTGCGAGCAGACATCGGAAATTAGCCGGCGTTGCGGCCGGTTATCAACCGGTCAGCGAGCCGCAAGAATCGCGTAGAACAACCTGCCATGGCGCATCACCAGACCATCCGCATCCACGTTGAAGCGCCACCCAAGCCGGTTTGGGGCGCCGCATGCAACGGCTGTGGCGTGTGCTGCGCTGCCGAGCCCTGCCCGGTCGGCGTGCTGGTATCGGGGCGGCGTACCGGCTCGTGTAAGGCACTGGAGTGGCAAGGCACCGAGCGGCGCTACGTATGCGGTGTGGTCACCAACCCGGAGCGTTATCTGGGGGTCGGATCAGGCCGGCTGGGTCAAGCGCTGTCAGCGTTGGCGCGGCGGATGATCTCGGCCGGCACCGGCTGTGACTCCGACGCCCAGCCCATCAACTGAGTCGGAGGCTCAGCCGTTGGCGAGCCTCGCTCGGGCCTGAGCGTATTCGGCCGCCAGCCTTGCCACCAGTTCGCGCGCCGGCTGAATCTGGTGCACCGCCCCGATGCCCTGCCCGCTACCCCAGATGTCGCGCCAGGCCTTGGGCGCATCGGCGCCGAAATTCATGGTGCGCAAATCCCCCTCGGGCAGCGCGTCAGGGTCGAGGCCGGCGTTGCGGATCGAGCCCTTGAGGTAGTTGCCGTGAACGCCGGTGAACAAGTTGCTGTAGACGATGTCGTCGCTCGAACTGTCGACGATCATCTGTTTGTAGGCGGCACTCGCGTTCGCCTCGGCGGTCGCGATGAACGCGGAGCCGACGTAGGCCGCATCCGCGCCCATCGCCTGCGCCGCAAGAACCGCCGCGCCGGTCGCGATAGCGCCGCTCAGGACCAGCGGACCGTCGAACCACTCGCGGATTTCCTGAATCAGCGCGAACGGGCTCTTCACGCCAGCGTGGCCACCGGCGCCCGCAGCCACCGCGATCAGGCCGTCGGCGCCCTTTTCGATCGCTTTGTGGGCAAAGGCGTTGTTGACCACGTCGTGCAGCACCACCGCGCCATAGCTGTGCGCCGCGTCGTTGATGTCGGGACGCGCGCCCAGCGAGGTGATGATGATCGGCACCCGATGCTTCACGCACAGCGCCATGTCGTGCTCGAGCCGGTCGTTGCTCTTGTGCACGATCTGGTTGATCGCGAAGGGTGCCGCCCGCTGCGCCGGGTTGCTGGCGTTGTGGGCGGCCAGTGTTTCGGTGATCTCGGCCAACCAGTCATCGAGCTGCGACGCAGGCCGCGCATTGAGCGCCGGCATCGAGCCCACCACACCCGCCTTGCATAGTTCGATCACCAACTGCGGGTGGCTGATGAGAAACATCGGCGAGCCGATGACCGGCACCGACAAGCGCTTGAGCGCATCGGCGAACACCGCGCGGCGATCGATCAAAACGAATCCACGGCCAGAGCGTTCACGCTCTCGGCTCCTTCGAGGATAGCGTCACGCGTGCCCGGCACGGTGCTCAAGATGTGCTCGGCAAAAAAGCGCGCCGTGGCGATCTTGGCATGCCAGAAGGCGGCATCGCCCTGCCCGGCAGCCAGTTCGTCTTCGGCGATCAGCAGCGCACGGGCCATCTGCCAGCCGGCAAGCAAACGACCCGCAAGCATCAGATACGGCACCGAACCGGCAAACACCGCACCGGGCTGCGAACGGGTGTGGGCCACCACGAAATCGACCACCTCACTGAACGCCACGCGGGCCGCTTGCAAGCGCTTGTGCATCGACCGCGCGGCGGTGCTGGTGCGCGACGACAGCGCCGCTTCGGTCTCGGCAATCTGCTGCGCGATCCCACGCGCTGTGGCGCCACCATCACGCAACGTCTTGCGCCCGACCAGGTCATTGGCCTGGATGGCGGTGGTGCCTTCGTAGATGGCCAGGATGCGGGCATCACGAAAGTGCTGTGCTGCGCCGGTCTCCTCGATGAAACCCATGCCGCCATGCACCTGGATGCCCAGGCTGGTGACGTCGTTGCTCATCTCGGTGCTGAACCCCTTGACCAGCGGCACGGTGAATTCATAGAACGCCTGCTGTTGCTGGCGCACCGCGGTATCGGTGTGGTGGTGCGCGGTGTCGAACGCCGCAGCCGACACGCACGCCAGCGCACGGCAACCCTCGATGTGCGCGCGCATCGACATCAGCATGCGCTTGACGTCGGGGTGGTGGATGATGGGCGCGCTGGCCGCAATCGATCCGTCCACCGGGCGGCTTTGCACACGGTCTTTGGAGAACTGTACCGCCTGCTGGTACGCACGCTCGGCAATCGCAATGCCCTGCACGCCCACGCCGTAGCGCGCTGCGTTCATCATGATGAACAGGTACTCCAGGCCGCGATTTTCCTGGCCGACGATGTAGCCGACCGCACCACCGTGGTCGCCGTACTGCAGCACTGCCGTCGGGCTGGCTTGGATGCCCATCTTGTGTTCGATAGAAACGCAGTGCACATCGTTGCGCGCACCCAGCGAGCCA
>CANBSV010000032.1 GCA_947372225.1 Burkholderiales bacterium
GGGTCAAAGGCCTGGTGAGCGAGCGTCAGGCGAGCGGCTTGAATGACGATGGAGGCTGGCGCGTCCACAGGGTGCGTAAGGTGGCCGCGATGCACTGCAAGTCGCGCAGCCAAGAGGCCTCGCCAATGTAGCGCGCCGAGATGGCCAGCTTGGCGGGCATCACCACTTCGACGTATTCGCGCTGCGGATCGGCAGCGCGGGCCAGCAGCTCGCTTTCGTGGCGAAACGCGAGCGACGCCGGATCGGTGATGCCAGGGCGCACGCCGAGCAGCGTGGCGCGCAATTCCGGCGGGTACAGCGCCACATAGCGCGGCACCTCGGGACGCGGGCCGACCAGGCTCATGCAACCGCGCCACACGTCGATCAGCTGCGCCAGCTCATCGAGCTTGGTGCGACGCAGCAGCACGCCCACGCGGGTGATGCGCGGGTCGTCGCCCACGGTGATCTGGGGCGCAGCGCCAGCGTCGTCGGCCTGCCGCATGGTGCGCAATTTGTGGATTCGAAACTCCTCGCCGTGGCGCCCGACGCGTGTCTGCCTGAAGAACACCGGGCCCGGCGAGTCGATCTTGATCGCCAGCGCCACCACCAGCAGCAACGGCGCGAGCAGCAGCAGTCCGAGGCCCGAACCCAGCAGATCGATCAATCGCTTGGCCATGTGAGCGCCAAGCGATCAGCCGAGCAGCGCGCGCACGGCGGCAATCACGCGCTCGATCTGGCCGTCGTCCATGCGCGTGTACAGCGGCAAGCTGAGCATGTGCTCGTAAGCGTGCTGGCTGTGCGGAAACCGCTCGGGCGTGAGGCCGTAGCGCTCGCGCCAGTAAGGCTGCAGGTGCAGCGGGATGTAGTGCACGCTGCAGCCGATGCCCGCGGCGTAAAGGCCATCGATGAGTTGATCGCGCGTGAGCTTCGCGCCATCGGCCAGCCGCAGCACATACAGGTGCCAGGCGTGCGTGTCGCCGGGTGCGGGCTGCGGCGGCGTGATCAACGGCAAGTCGGCAAAGGCCGCGTCGTAGCGCTCGGCGATGGCCGCGCGCGTGGCCTGAAATCCGCGCGAGCGGCGCAGCTGGTGGATGCCCATCGCCGAGGCGATGTCGGTCAGGTTGTATTTGAAGCCCGGCGCCACGATCTCGTAGTACCAACTCGGCGCCTTGGCGGTGAAGCGGTCGAACGCATCGCGGTTGATACCGTGCAGCCGCATCACCTGCACGCGCTTGGCAATGGCCGCATCGCGCGTGACCACCATGCCGCCCTCACCGGTGGTCATGGTCTTGTTGGCATAGAAGCTGAACACCGTGACGTCGCTGCCCAGCGTGCCCACGAGCTGGCCGCCACAGGTGGTCGGCAGCGCATGCGCCGCGTCCTCGACCACCTTCAGGCCATGCCGTCGCGCCAGCGGCAGCAGCGCCGCCATGTCGGCCGCGAGGCCCGCGTAATGCACCGGAATGACCGCCCGGGTGCGCGGCGTGATGGCCGCTTCGACCGCAGCCACGTCGATGCACAGCGTGGCCGGGTCGATGTCGACCAGCACCACGTCGGCGCCCAGATAGCGCACCACCTCGGCGGTGGCGGTGAAGGTGTGGGTGGTGGTGATCACCTCGTCGCCCGGCCCGATGCCCAGCGCCTCGAGCGCCAGGTGCAGCCCCGCGGTCGCCGAGTTGACGGCCATTGAATGCAGGCCTGGATCGCCCAGGTAAGCAGTGAAGTCTTCCTCGAAACGCCGCGTCTTCGGACCGGTGGTGATCCAGCCGGACCTCAGCGTGTCGACCACCTCGGCGATCTCGTCGTCACCGATGTCGGGCAGCGCAAAAGGGATGAAGGGCAAGGCGGCTTCAGACATGGGGAGCGAGGGTATCAGCCGGCCGCCAGGCGTTTCCCGCGTCAAACGGCACGGGTTCACCGCCAGGCCTGAGGGCCGGCGTTGCAGGTGCCGCGCTCATCGGGTCAGCCTGGCAAAGCGCTCGCGTCCGCGGCCGTGCCGCCAGGCGTCCCACACGCCGGCCAGCGTGCCCACGCCGTAGCCGATCTGCTGCGCTGCCACCACCAGCGGCAGCCGCCACAACAAGGCCCAGGACGACGCACTGGCCACCGCCACCGACAGGCCCGCCAGCACCAACGCATACAGACCCAGCAGCGCGAGCAGTGGTGCCACACCGGCGCCGGCCACTGCGAGCAGCGCGGTCAGCGTCAGCGCGGCGACGAACAGCCCCGGCACCCGATGCCGCCAGACCGCGGCTTGGCCATGCTTTTTCATCACGAAAGGCTTCCAGTAGCCGTACTGCAGCCACTGCCGCCACAACGCACCCAGCGAGTCGCGCGGCCGGTAGACCGAGCGGATGGCCGGGCTTTGCCAGATGCGACCGCCGCCCAGCACCACGCGCAGGTTGTGTTCGTCATCCTGATTGCGCACCAGCGTCTCGTCAAAGCCACCGAAGCGATCGAACGTGGCGCGCGGCCAGCAGCCCAGGTAGACGGTGTCGACCTCGCCCTCGTAAACCAGCGAACGCGAGCGTGCGCCTCCGGCCACCCAGCGCGACTGAAAGGCCGCCGCGATCGCGCCCGGCCAGCCTTCGCGTCCCTCAGCGCACCACGGGCCACCCACGTTGTCCGCGCCGCTGCGCTCCAGCGCGAGCAGGCACTGCGCCACATAGTCGGCGGCATAGCGGGTGTGCACATCCATGCGCACGATCACCGCGCCACCGGCCACCGCCAGCGCGCGGTTGAGGCCGGCCGAGACGATGCGCTGGGGGTTGTCGATGACCTGCAGGCGGGCGTCGCTCGCCTGCATTGCTTCGACCAACTTGCGCGAGTCGTCATCGCTCGCGCCGTCGGCCACCAGGACCTCAATCGCGATGCCCGCGGGCAACTGCTGACCCAGTACGCCGGTCAGGAAAACCGGCAAGTGGGCCGCTTCGTTGCGGCAGGGTACGACGATGGAAACCAACAAATCGGAAGCAACCCAGGAGAGTCAGATGGGGCGTCGCGCACGCCCGATTCACGCCCATTCTCCCGTATCACCCTAGCCGCGCTCACCGCCGGCGGACGTCCACACAGACCCGTTCGCCACCTGCGACTGTGGGATCATCATCGCCCCATGAATGTGCCGCCCACCTGCGGTCGCCCGCGGCGCGGGGCGACCTTCCATCCTTCCCTCCGCAACCAGGCCCCGATCGCCGCCGCGACCTGCCGCGGCTGATCTATGGAGTGGCCTGCACGCTTGGTCGGTGGCGCCCGTACGGCCGCCTGGCCGGTGCTTGAACTGTTCGTGTCCGTGGGTGTGCAGGTGCTGCTGACGCCGCTACTTCTGCACCGCCTGGGAGCGCAGCAGTTCGGCGTATGGATCCTTGTTCAAACCACCCTACTGGCCTCGGCCGCCCTGTCGCTGGGTGCCAGCACGGGGCTGCTGCCGGTGCTGGCGGCGGCGCTGCACCGTGGCGACTTGGCAGGGGCTCGGGGCGCAATGCGCTGGCTCTTTCGACGTGTGGCAGGGGTGGCCGTTGGGCTGCTGGCCGGCGTAGCGGTCGCCTGGTCGGCTGGCTGGACGCCCGGCCTGCCCACCTGGGCGGCGGCCGACGTCTGGCCGCTTGTGCTGGCCAGCCTGGCCTGGGTGACCGCGACCGAGCTAGACAACACCGCCGCCTCGGCGCTGAAGGCCCAGGGCCGGTTCGGCAGTGCGGCGCGCTCCGAATTGACCGCGCGCCTGGCTCAGCTTGCATTGATCGCCCTGCTGGTCGACACCGGCGGCACGGCGCTGTGGCCGATCCTGCTGTCGCTGGCGGTGACAGTCGCGAAGTTCACGGTCCGGCTGGCTGCGGTGCGTCGGCATTGGCCCATGCCGGCCAGCAGTGCCGCCAACGAAGCGAGCATCAAGATCGTGCGCGAACTCGCCATAGTAGGTCTGTGGGTGTGGATCGGCGCGCTGGGCAGCCTGGCCTTCAACGCTTTCGATCGCTGGTTCATCGGCGCCTGGTTCGGCGCATCGACGGTGGCCGCCTACGCCATCTGCACGCAGCTCACGCAACTGCCACACGCCGTCGTCGCCGCCGCCGGACAGGTGCTGGTACCTTGGGCGGCGCGCCATGCCGGCTCGGGCGGCAGCCCTTCGTCGGGACGGGCTGGCCTGACCTTGTTGGCCGCGTCGACCGCGCTGGCCGCCCTGCCTTCGCTGCTGCTGTTGCCGCTCTTGGAGCCCGTGCTCGGGCTGTGGATATCGCCCGCGTTTGCTCACGAGCACCTGGCGCTGGCTCGAGGTCTGGCCGTGGCCTTTTTGCTGCTGTGCCTGAACGTCCCAGGCTACTTCCTGCTGCTGGGCACGGGCCACGCACGCTTTACCACAGCCGTGATCGGCGTGTGCGGGCTACTGTTCATCGTCGGCGCCTTCTGGCTGCCGCGCGACCTGTCGACCTTTGTCGCGCTCAAGTGCGCCTTCGCGGCGCTGGCACTTGCGCTGCCGATCGGCTGCGCCGTGAAAATGATCAAGCCGCGACCATTCACCGCTGCCGCGACCGACCACTCGCCATGAGACCCGACGCCACCTTCTGCCGCACCTGCGGGTCCGGACACACCAGCGGCCTCGGCCGCCTGCCGGACGTGGCCGCCTTCGCCGGGCAGACGCTCAACGCACCGCTGCCCGGCGGATACCTGCATGCCTGCGGCGACTGCGGACTGATGTTCCGCAGCCCCATCCTGGCCGACGCCGCGTACACGGCGCTCTATGCGCGCGGAAGCACGGAGGTCTGGGAGCAAAGCCCGGACCGCGAGGATTTCCGCTGCATTCGACAGGGGATTTCCGATCTATCGGTCGGCGCTGAGATCGATGTCTTGGATGTCGGCTGCTACACCGGTGATCTGCTCGCGACGCTGCCAGCAACCTGCCGCCTGCACGGCGTGGAGCCCAACCCCGACGCGGCCGCGCTGGCGCGCTCGCGTGGCATCGAGGTAGTGGCTGGACACTGGGACGAACTGGACGCGGCGAGCCTCCATTACGACGTCATCGTCGCCTGCGACGTCATCGAACACGTGGCCGATCCGAGCCGCTTCCTGACGACCTTGTCGAAGCGCCTTAAGCCGGCCGGGCGGCTGATCATCACCACCGGCAATGCGCAGGCTTGGCCTTGGCGGCTGGCGCGTGCGCGCTTTTGGTACTGCTATTTCCCCGAGCACATCAGCTTCATCAGCCCGAAATGGCTGCAGCGCATGGCGCCGTCGGCGGGCCTGCGAGTGGAGCGCCTGGAGACGTTCTCGCACGACCCGCTGCCGGGTCTGCTGTTGCGTGCCAGGGCGCTGCTGAGCACCTGCGCCTGGCTGCTGGCCGCCATTGTTGTGCGTGACGACGACGCACGCGCGCCGCCCGACGCCCATGCGCGGCTGCTCGGCGGCGGCATCGCCAGAGACCACTTGTTCTCCATCCTCGGCAAGGCCTGAATCCATGACCGCACGCGCACACATCCGCCGCCTGGCAAACCGCCTCGCGGGCCCGCTGGGCGTCCAACTGACGAGCACGCAGATGGCTCAGCGCCAGTTCGCCGGCTCGCAGCTCGGACACCTGCTGACGGCGATGCGGCACTTCGGCATCGACCTCGTGGTGGACGTGGGCGCCAACATCGGCCAGTTCGCCTTGGAATTACTGGAGCACGGCTACTCTGGCCGCATCATCTCGGTGGAGCCCCTGCCGGACGCGCACGTCCAGCTCGTCGAGGCCGCGGCGCGCCACCCGAAGTGGTCAGCCTTCGAGCGCGTGGCGCTCGGCGCGCAGGCCAGTTCGGTGACGATGCAGGTGGCCGGCAACTCGGTGAGCAGTTCGGTACTGGCGATGCTTCCAGCGCACATCCAGGCGGCACCCGAGTCGATGCCAACGTCCACGGTGGAGGTGCGACAGACAACCCTGGACGAGGCCTTTGCCATGGACGTTGCACGGGCGGCTACGCTGATCAAGATCGATACCCAGGGCTATGAAAAACAAGTTCTCGAAGGTGGCGCGGGCTGCCTGACCGACGCACGGCTGGTGCTGCTGGAACTGTCCACTGTGATGCTGTACGACGGGCAGTGGCTGTGGACCGATGGCATCGCCTACCTCGAGCAACGCGGCTTTGAACTGTGGTTCCTGCACCCGGACTTCACTGACCCAGAGACCGGACGCGTGCTGCAGTACAACGGCCTGTTCGCCAGACGCTGACCGCCGATGGACGACCCCCGATCTGCCGCGCTGACCGTCGTCACGGTGTGCCGCAATCCCGGCGACCTGTTGGCGGGCGCGATCGACAGCGTCGCGGCACTCGGCCGCGACGACGTGGCTCATATCGTGATCGACGGCGCGTCGACCGATGGCACGGTCGACGCGCTGCGCGCGATGTCGCGGCCGCGGCTGTGGTGGCGCAGCGAATCGGACCGCGGCGTCTACGATGCGATGAACAAGGGCTGGGCCTGGGCCGGCGAGGACACGTACGTGCTCTACCTCGGCGCGGACGACCGCGTCCTGTCACTGCCCACGCCGCAGGAACTGACGTGCGCCAAGGCGGGCGGCGCGGCACTGATCTACGGCGACGCCGTCATCGGCGACACACCGTTCCCATCACGCTTCACGGCCGAACTGCTGACGGGCAACACCCTCCACCACCAGGCCTTGCTCGTTCAGAAGGCTGTCCATCCCGCCCCACCCTTCGACACACGCTACCGCGTCTTCGGCGACTGGGACTTCAACGTGCGCCTGTGGAAACAGGGCGTGAAGGCCGTGCACCTGCCCTCGCTGCGCAGCTACGCCGGACCGGGTGGCATCAGCTCGTCCCGACCGCTGGGCGAGGCCTTCGAGCTGGTGCGCGGCCACGCTGGCCGCTGGACGGCATCGATCGTCTGGGTGCGAATCGTCAAGCGCAAGCTGATGGCCCGCCTTGCCCGCCGGGCGTGACATCCACGCTGGCCACGCTCTGCATGCAGACCACCATGTGGTCGACGGTAGCCTGCCACTCGTAGTGGTCTATGACGTGCTGCCGCCCCGCAACGCCCAGGCGTTGCCGCTGCGCAGGCGAAGCTACCAAACCAGCCAGCGCCATCGCCAGCGCCTGCGGGTCATCCCGCGCCACGACCAGCCCGGTCACGCCGTCAGACACCACCTCCGACAGGCCACCGGCATCGCTGACGACCACCGGCAGCCCGCATGACGAGGCCTCGAGGATGGCCACGCCGAAGCTCTCGCTGTCGAGCCGGCTGGCCGCCGCGTAAACGTCGAAGCCGTTGAGCCACCGCGGCACGTCGGCGTGCGGCACCGCACCCACGAAACGCACCTTCGCGGCGATGCCCAGCGCAGCCGCCAGCGATTCCAACTCGGCACGCTGCGGGCCGCCACCGACAATCACCAACGACAGCCCCGGCTCAGACCCCCTCTCCAGCCCCGCTCCGTCCACGAGCAGCGCGAAGGCCCGCAGCAGCACATCGATGCCGTATTTGGGCGCCAGCGTCTTGACCGTCCCGATCACCAGCCCGTCGTGCGCCTTGGTCTGCGGCTGCGGCGAGAAGCGCTCGACATCGACGCCGAACGGCGTGATAGCGATGTCGCCGTGGCCGGGCAGCAGGCGCCGCACCTGCTTCGCCATCGCGTGGCTGGTCGAGGCGATGGCATCGGCCTGGCGCAGGTTGCGTCGCAGCCACCAGCCCTTCAGGCGGCCTTCGTACGGAAAGTCGTAGACGTCGCTGCCCCAGACCGACAGCAGCCACGGACGGAACTGTGCCAGCGCCGCGGTGGTGCCATAGCCGCTGGCGTAGTGGGCGTTCAGCAGGTCGGGCCGCTCGGTGCGCAGCAGGCGGCGCAGTGCGGCCACGTTGGCGAAGTAGCCGGCGGCGCCCGTGTAGGGCAGTGCGACGACCCGCACACCCGCGGGTACTGGCCAGTCCGGGTCGGGATGCTGCGTGGCGAGCACGACGTCGATGCCGCGTTCGGCCAGCGCAGTGGCCCATCGCTGCGTGTGGATCACGCTGACCGGCCCGAGCAAGACGACCTTGAAGCCGTCAGCGCGCACGCGTTCGCCCGCACCCAAGCCCGCGTTCACAACTGGCCTGCCATCACGGCCTCGAAGTCGGCACGCGTCACGCGGTCCATGCGGCGCGCGCGTCCCAGGAGGTGGTGGATGAACGATGGCAGCTCGCGTGCGCCCACGGTGCCGCTGCGCATCAGCAGCAGCGCCACATACGGCAGGTAAGCCACGCTCCAGAGCCACCAGCGCCAACCGCCCAGGCGCAGTCGCATGTGGATGAAACGATTGAGGTAGTAAACGAAGACCTTGCGCACCTGGCTTGCACCGGCCGCTGCGTTGAACGACGAACTGACCTTGTGTCGCACGACGGCCGACGTCAGACAGAGCGCGGGGCGGCCCTGCTCGCGCATCCACAGGGCCAGCTCGAAGTCCTCTTCGCCGAAGAAAAAGCGCTCGCTGAAGCCGCCTCGCCGCAGGAACTCATCGATGCGAACGGCCAGACAGCAACCGGTGAAGAAGCTACAGCGGATCTCCCCGCGAGCCGTCCCCGCCGCGCTTGGTTGACCGGCCAGGTGATAGCGGCGCAACCCCATCGGATAGATCTCGCCGCCGCAGTTCCAGATGGCGCCCGTGGCGTGCACCAACAGCATTGGCAAGCAGGCGAAGACCTCACCGGGGCCGGCCAGCCTCGCCACGATGCGATCGAGCGCGTTGCCTTCGACGAGCGTGTCGTTATTCAGGAAGACCACCTCGCGAAAGCCGGCCTGCTGCGCCGCGCGCAGGCCGAGGTTGGCGCCCGCCGCGAAGCCCAGGTTCTGACGGGCATCGATCACGGTCAGGTCGCCGGCAGCGGCTCGCAGGACCTCCAGAGAACCATCCGTCGAGCCGTTGTCGACGACGATCACCTTCGCGTCGTTCCCTCCGGCCACGATCGAGTCGATGCAGGCCAGGGTATCGGCGAGACCGTTCCAGTTGATGACGACCACGGCGTAGCTCATGTCGGCACCTCGGCACCGCTTGGCTCTGCGGGGCGGCAAGCCACCATGAAATACCCCAACGGAAAGCGCGGGCCGGTGCGCTCCAGCACGCTGCGCCCCCAGCGACTTCGATCGAACAGCGCGACCAGCCCCTGAACGCCCGACGCCAATGGCCTGCCCAGCAGCGGCAGGTGGGCGAGATGCTTGGCCAGCAGATCGGCCAGCACATGCAAGCTGCCGCCCACCGGCATCAGAACGATCACCTCCAGCCCGGCCAGCCCGGCGAAACGGCGCAGTGCGTATTCGGTGTAGCGGCCATAGTCATGGGGGGCCTCATGAATGCCGTAGAGAAACGGCACGTTCACCAGCGCATGTCCTCCGGGAGCCAGCAAGCGCGCCATTTCGAGCCACAACCCCTCGGGCGTCGGGACATGTTCGAGCACATCTGACAGGACGATGGTGTCGAAGCTCGAGTCACCGAATGGCAACTTCTGGCCAAGATCCACCTCGAGGTCAAGGTAGGGGCTTGCGTGCGCCGACTGCGGCCAGTCGACGCACGTGATCTCGTCAACCCAATCGCGATAACTGGCATACAACGGCGCCTTGCCGCACCCCAGGTCGATCAGACGTCCACGAGCGAATCGGGGCAGATGCGCGTCGTACAGCGCAGCGATGCAGTCGGTCACCAACCGCGAGCCGACTCCGACTTCCGCAGGGTCGCGCGAGGCCACCAGGCGCCCCTTGCGCCGAACGTATTTGCTGTCGATCCAACGGTTCGCATGACGCATGGCACTGGGGAAAGAGCGGCGGCAGGCCGCACCGGCATTGTCGTGCAGACGCTGCGCGGCGACCCCTCGCCCGCAACAACGCCAGCATCGACAGCGCGGGCTCAGGCAACCACGATGACGTCGAGCCCAGGCCTACCCCACAGGGGCCGCACCTAGAATCCCCCACCCCCCAAACCCGCTGCCCATGACCGACGCACAAGCCCCGAACCCTGCAGAAACGAGCCCTGCGGCGGTCGACGAAAACCAGCTCATCACCGAACGCCGCGAAAAGCTCGCAGCCATTCGCCAGCAAGGCGTTGCGTTCCCCAACGACTTCAAGCCCGCGCACCGTGCGGCGGAGCTCGTGCAGTTGCATGGCGAGCGCACGAATGAAGAGCTCGAGCCGCTGGGTTTGAGTGTGAGCGTGGCCGGTCGCATGATGCTCAAACGGGTGATGGGCAAGGCGAGCTTTTGCACGCTGCAAGACGGCTCGCTGGGCACCACCGGCGGGCGCATCCAGCTGTTCATCACCAAGGACGGCATCGGCGAAGCCGGCTACGAGTCGTTCAAGCACCTCGATCTGGGCGACATCCTCGGCGCCGAAGGCACGCTGTTCAAGACCAAGACCGGGGAGCTGTCGGTGCGCGTGTCGAACCTGCGCCTGCTGACCAAGAGCTTGCGTCCGCTGCCCGACAAATTCCACGGCATGAGCGACCAGGAGCAGAAGTACCGCCAGCGCTACGTCGATCTGATCACCGACGCCGAGGCGCGCATGCGCTTCACGGCGCGCAGCAAGGCGCTGTCGTCGATCCGCCAGTTCATGGTGGACAACGGCTTCATGGAAGTCGAAACGCCCATGCTGCACCCGATCCCCGGCGGCGCCAACGCCAAGCCTTTCGTGACGCACCACAACGCGCTCGATCAGGAGATGTTCCTGCGCATCGCGCCCGAGCTGTACTTGAAGCGTCTGGTCGTCGGCGGCTTTGAGCGGGTGTTCGAGATCAACCGCAGCTTCCGCAACGAAGGCATCAGCGTTCGGCACAACCCCGAATTCACGATGATGGAGTTCTATGCCGCGTACTGGAACCACCACGACCTGATGGACTACACCGAGCAGGTGCTGCGCCACGCGGCGCGCGGTGCCACCGGCTCGGCCACGCTCAACTACGGCGGCAAGACGGTCGATCTGGAGTCGCCGTTCACGCGCATGACGGTGCGCGAATCACTGGTCGCCCATGCCGGTCTGACGGCGGCCGAGGCCGACGACGCGCAGGTGCTGCACGCCAGGCTGAAATCTTTGGGCGAAGAGCCGCCGGCGCACTGGAAGCTGCCCGAGCTGCAGTTCGGGTTGTTTGAAGCAGCGGTCGAGTCGCAGCTGTGGGCGCCCACCTTCATCATTGACTACCCGGTCGAGGTCAGCCCGCTGGCGCGCGCGTCCGACAGTAATCCGGCCATCACCGAGCGCTTCGAGCTGTTCATCACCGGGCGCGAATACGCCAACGGCTTCAGCGAGCTCAACGACGCCGAGGACCAGGCCGGACGCTTTCAGGCGCAAGCGGCCAACAAGGACGCCGGCGACGAAGAGGCCATGTACTACGACGCCGACTTCATCCGCGCGCTCGAATACGGCATGCCTCCGACCGGCGGCTGCGGCATCGGGCTGGACCGCCTGATGATGCTGATCACCGACAGCCCGAGCATCCGCGACGTGATCCTGTTCCCGTCGCTGCGCAAGGAAGGCTGACAGCGATTCGGCCCGCCCGGCAGGCTCAGTTCGCCAGCTGCGGCTTGCGCTCGATCAGCAAGTCGAGGTAGGTGTCCTCGTCCTGGCGGATGCGGATGCGCACCGGCAGGTAGCGCAAGCTGGGGGCGAACCACACCTCGGCGGTCAGGTCGTCACCCTTGCGTGCCTCGCGGCGCGGCTGCAACCGCACCGTGTCGAGCTCGCCAAACGAGGTGTAGATCGTCTCGACCTCGCGCACGTCGTAGATCCACAGACTTTGCCGGCGCGGCAGCGCCAGCGCGATCTCTACAGTGCGCCCGGGCTTGAGCAGGCCGGGCTGGCGGGTGAACAGGTAGCTCATCTGCACGAACTGGCTGGCGGTGTCTTGCACCCCCGGCATGCGCTCGACGCGGTTGCCGTTGTTGAGCACCACCTCGTCGGGCTCGAAGGTCATGTGGGCGCGCCGGCGGTCTCGAAACGCGACCTTGCTGTCCTCGTCATAGCGCTCGGGCGACAGACCCGACTCGGTGAGCTGGCCCTCGCTGCTCATGCGACGCGAATACACCGGTGCGAACGAAGGACCCACGGTCACATCCAGATGCACCTGGTAGCGCGCGCCCTGGCGCACCCATTCAACCTTGGCATCACCATGCACCTCGCCACGGTAGTTGCCGGTGAGCTCGTAGGTGATGCGCGTGGAGGCCGGCCACGCAAACGGCTCGGCGGCAGCCGCTGGCGCCACGGGCGACGGCGTCGTGCTCGGCGACAGGTCGGCAAGCACCTTGGGCGCAGGCGGCTCGGCAGCGACGGGTGGCGGGGCCGGCTCGGGCACGGCTGCCGGCACTGGCTCAGGCATGGCAGCCACCGCCGAGGCGGCCTCCCGAGGTGGCTTGGGTGCGCGCTTGGGCGATGAGGCGGCCGGCTCCACCGGCGTCGGTGCCAGCGGTGCCGGTGGCGGCGGCTCGACCACCGGCGCGGCCAGCGGTGCTGCGACCTCAGGCGGCACGCTGATTTCCATGTCGCGCGCGAATGTGACTTCCATGCGCGGCGGCATGGCGGAGTCGGCGCCGAAATCGATCATGCCCTGGCCGATTTCGCGCATCAGAAGCAGGTGCAAGCCGATGACCGCGACCACCATCGCAATGCGCAAGCGCCAATGCCCGCGACCCGTTGGCGGCACCCGGGGCTCGGGGGCTCCAGCGCTCAACCGTCGATCCATGCCCGGCGCAAGGCCAGCGCAGCCCGCGGCGCCTTCGCATCGACTTGCAGCGTGACACTGCCCGACACCTCGGCTGCAGCAGGGCGCTCGATCGTGAGCGTGAGCACCCTTTGGTCGCGCGCGACCAGCAATCTCGCCTTGCGTCCCGGCGCCAGCAGCCGCTGCGCGTCGTCAAGCCGGCGCAGCCGCCAGCCGTCGAGGGCCAGCACCTCGTCACCCGGCGACAACCCGGCGCGCTCGCCCGCGCCACCGCGCAGCACATGACTGACCTTGATGCCGGTGAGCGCACTTTCGTTGACGCGGATCGCCAGCTGCTGCACCAGCGTGGCGGGCTGCGGCTGCCACTGCACGCCGAACGGCTGCAGCAGCTCGGCCAGCGGCAGCTCGCCGGTGCCGTGCACCCAGGCGTCGAACTGCTGCACCAGCACATCAGCGGCAGCCGGACCGGCCACCTCACGCAACACGGCCACGATATCGGCCTCGCAGATCGGGCCGCCGGTACTGCGCGTCCACAGGCCGCGCATCACGTCATCGAGCGAGACCTTGCGCCGCGATGCGGCCGCACGCAGGCTCAGGTCGAGCGCCAGCGCCAGCAGCGAGCCCTTGGTGTAGTAGCTGACGGTGGCGTTGGGCGAGTTCTCGTCGCTGCGGTAGTACTTGACCCAGGCATCGAAACTCGCCTGTGCCAGGCTTTGCACGCGGCGCCCCGGCGCGCCAAGCACATGGCCCAGCGTCTTGCTCACCGCCTTGAGGTAGCGCGGCGCGTCGATCAGCCCGGCGCGCACCAGCAGCAAGTCGTCGTAGTACGAGGTGAAGCCCTCGAAGAACCACAACAGCTCGGTGTAGTTCTCGCGGGTGTAGTCGTAGCGCTCGAACTCGTGCGGGCGCAGCCGCTTGACGCTCCAGCTGTGAAAGTACTCGTGGCTGATCAGCCCGAGCAGCGTCACGTAGCCATCGGCGAGCGGCTCGTTGGCGGCGGCGTCGATCGCGAGACGCGGCAGGTCGCGGCGCGATGCGATCAGGGCCGTGCTCGAGCGGTGCTCGAGTCCGCCGTAGCCGTCTTCCACGGCGTTGAGCAAGAACACATAGCGCTTGAACGGCACCTCGCGCCGCGCCGGCGTCGTGCCGTGCCAGAACGCGATGGCGGCTTCGCAGATGCGCTGCGCATCAGCCAGCAAACGCTTGCCGTCGAAGTCGGGCAGCGCACCCGCCACGACCACCTCATGCGGCACCCCGTGGGCCTGAAAGCTGCCGCGCCAGAACGCGCCCAACTCGAACGGATGGTCGACGAGCTCGTCGTAGTTCGCCGATTCGTACGCGCACTCGGCGGACTCTGTCATCGCGGTGGCCACTTGCCAGCCACGTGGCAGCGAACGCAGCTCGATGCGGTGCGGCTCGGCCTCGCGCCCTTCAACACGCAGGCACACGCTGGTGCCGTTGAAAAAGCTGCGCTGCGCGTCGACAAACGCCGCGCGCACCGAGTTGTCAAACGCGTAGACGAGGTAACTCACCACCAGCGCGCCACGGCCCGAACACTCGGCCTGCCAGGTCGCCTTGTCGATCTGCGTGAGTGACACCACACGGCGCCCCTGGCGGGCTTCGAGGCTGCTCAGGTGGCGCGCGAACTCACGCACCAGGTAGCTGCCCGGAATCCACACTGGCAGGCTCAAGCGCTGCAGCGCCGCGGGCTCGGGCACGGTGAGCGTCACGCGCAGCAGGTGCGCATGGACCTGATCGAAATCGATGCGGTAGGAAATCATCGCGTGCAAAACCCCACAGGAAGCCGCACCGCGGCGTTGGATGCGCGCCTCAGCTGCCGGCAGCGCCGATGAAGCAGCTCAGGCTGGCCACCGCCGTCAGGCGAAAGCGCAGGGTCAGCCAGCCGGCCGCGCCATGCAGCGGGTACACACGCCGGTCGACCAAATAGCAAACCACCAGCATCACGCCCAGCACCACCAGCCCGGCGTAGGGCGGCATCATCACCGCCACCCAGGCCACCAAAGACGGCACCACGCCCCACAAATAGCGGCTGGGATCGGCCGGCTCGGCGCGAAAGCCCAGGCCCCAGTGAATACCGCCGAGAAACGACACGATCACCGCGCCATAGGCCGACAGCGACAGCGCCACATAGGGGTGCGCATCGGGACGCACGATCCACAGCAGCAACGCGCCCAGCACAAAGGGCACCAGACCGGCGTAGCCCAGGCGCAGCGTGGCCAGGTCCGGTTCATGACCGGCGTGCTGCACGTCGTGAATGAGGCCGGAAGCGCTCAAGAAAGTTCTCCGTTGAGCTGCGATTGCAGCGAGCGGGATTGTCGCTTGACCGTCTCGTAGAACACGCTGAACGAGCGGCAGGTCTCGGGCGGATTGGGCAGCAGCCGGGTGGCCTCGCGCAACGCGCCCAGCGGGCCCAGAGCAGCGTCGTAGCCGGGCATCGGAGAACGTCGCGCCAGCACGCGATCGGGTTGCGGCCAGCCGCGCACCGAGCTCGCCAGCGTGGTCGCGTCGCCCACAAACGCGGCCTCGGTGATGGCGCCCATGCGCTGCAGCACCCAGCGCCAGCGCGCCTCGCTCCACGGCAGCGCGGCGTGCGCGGGCAGGTGGATCACACCCAGCCGCCACGGCCCGCCGGCCCCTGCGCCCGCACCGCCTTCGCGCTCGCCCATCGCCCAGGGGGCGACCAGTTCGATCTCGCGCCGCGAGGGCAGCGTGGCGGTCAATGGCGTCACGTGTTCGGTGACCCACGCGGGTTGCGGTGCGGCATGCAACTGCGGCTCGACCACGCCCTCGTGTTGGCCCGGCTCGGGGCCGACATCGTCGGCTTCACGGGCGAGCTGCTCGAGCGCCGCGTAGTCCTGATCGACCACCGTGCCGGCAGCGCGCCATGACTCGAAGCCCTGACGCGGCACGTACTTGGCCACGTTCTCGGCGTTGAACAGATACGGCTTGCTCGAGAAGGTGCCGGCCACCCATTGCCAGCTCAGGTGGTTGCTTGGCACATCGCCGTCGAGCAAATGGCCGTACAGCCAGTCGGCGCCGGCACGCCAATGCACCTTGCGCAGGTGCACCGCATAGCTGGACAGCCACATGCGGGCGTGGTTGTGCAGGTATCCGGTGGCGTACAGCTGGCGCACCGCGGCGTCGATCACCGGCACGCCGGTGCGGCCCTCGCGCAAATCGGCGGGCAGCTCGCTCGCATAGGTTCCCGGCCACACGTGGGCAGGACGCATGTCGAGCAGAACGCGCTCGCCCTCGCGGCGCCAGACATGGTGAAAGAACTCGCGCCAGGCGAACTCGAACATCAGCTTGTCGTCGTAACCCAGCCGGTGCTTTTGCATCACGCGGGCCACCGCATCGCGCAGGCTGATGACGCCGTGGCACAGGTAAGGCGACAAGCCCGTGACGGCGCCGTCGAGCGCGTTGCGGGTGCGGGCGTACTCGCCCGGGTGCACCGCGTCGAGCCGGCGCAGCAGCTCAGTGCGTGTGGGTTCGAAGCCGAGCAGGTGAGCCGGGGTGCTCAAGCCGGCTTCTTCGCGGCGACGAGTTGCTTTTCAAGTTGCTCCAAACCGACCGCGCCGGGCACGCGCTTGCCGTCTTCGAACACCAGAGCCGGCGTGCCGTTGACCTTGTGCTTGCGCCCCAGCGCGGCATTGCGCTGCAACGCCGAGGAGTCGCAATCGCCCATCATCTTGGCCGGCAGTTTGCCTTCCACCATCCAGTCGATCCAGGTGCGCGCCGGGTCCTTCGAGCACCAGATGTTGCGCGACTTCTCGTTCGAGTCGGGGCCAAGGATCGGATACAGGAAGGTGTAGATCGTCAGGTCCTTGGCCTGGCGCACGTCGCGCTCGAACTTCTTGCAGTAGCCGCAGTTCGGGTCGGCAAACACCACCAGCTTGCGGCTGCCGTCGCCTTGCTTCCACACCATCGCGTCCTTGAGTGGCAGCGTGGCGAAGTCGATGGCGGTGAGCTTGGCGACGCGCTCTTCGGTGAGGTTGGTGCGCGTCCTGGTGTCAAGCAGGTGCCCGTCGATGAGGAAGTTGCCGGCCTCGTCGGTGTAGTACAGCTCGGTGCCCACGCGCACCTCGTACAAGCCTGCCATCGGCGTCTTGCTGACCTCATCGATCTTGCCCAGATCGGCGAGCCGCTCGCCCAGGTTCTTGCGGATCTCGGCGTCGCCGGCGTGCGCGGCGCCCAGCAGCGCCAGCGACAGCCCCAGCGCCGCTGCGGCGAAGCGCCACACGCTGCGCACTTGTCTGATCGGTTGGACAGGGTTGAACATGGGATGTGCTTTCTAGAGTGGATGTGTGGGAGAGCGCAGCCCGGGCGGGCGGCGTTCAGGCATCGAGCGCCCGCGACGTGAGCCAGCGCTTGAGGGCCGACGCCCTGTTGACCAGACTCAGGCCGCGGTTGCGCAGTTCCCTGACCGCGGGCGCCGGATGGGCAAACAGGTGCAGCAGCGCGTCGGTGATCTCGACCATGGCCCGCGTCGGCGCGAGCCGCTCGCGCGCATAGCGGCGCAGCAGCTTGGCGTCGCCCAGTCCGCGCCACGGCTCGCGCGACTCGAGCACACGGGTGAGTGCCGTCACATCGGCCAGCCCCAGATTCAGACCCTGCCCGGCCAGCGGGTGCACCACGTGGGCGGCGTCGCCCAGCAGCACCCAGCCGTCGCCGCACCATTGGCCGGCCTGAGCGCGCATCAGCGGCCAGACCGCACGCTCGCTGGCCAGCCGCAGCGTGCCCACCGCACCCCCTGTGGCGCGCATGAGCGCGTCGGTGAAGGCGGTGTCGTCCAGGGCCATGAGTTCGTCGGCGCGCGCATCCGGTACCGACCACACGATCGCGTACGACGATGCCGGCTGCGGCGCGTCAAAGGGCAGCATCCCCAGCACGTCGGGCGAGCGGAACCACTGCCGCGCCACGCCGGCGTGCGGCCGATCGCTGACCAGGCGAGCGGCGATGGCGCGGTGGCCGTAGGGGCGCCGGTCGGTGACCACGCGGTGGGCCTCGCGGGCGGCCGACCACTTGCCTTCGCAAATGGCGGTCAGGGGTGCGGCAGCCTCGGGCGCGGTGGCGCTGACCATGCTGATGTGCGGCGAAAAGCGCACCGCCGCAGCCAGTTCGCGCTCGAGCACGGCGGCATCGACGATCCACGCCAGCTCGCCCACGTGCTGTTCCCACGACGAAAAATCGATGGCCGCGCCGCTGGCATCGCCCTCGACGTGCATGTCATGCACTGCCGTGGCGGCGTGCGCAGGCAAGGACTCCCAGACCTTGAGTCCGCGCAGCAAACCCACCGAGGCGGCATTGAGCGCATAGGCCCGCACGTCGGGGCCACGTGGGGCATGCGAAGCAGGCTCAGGCACCAGTGCCACGCGCAGTCCGATGCGCGCCAGCGACAAGGCCAACGCCTGTCCCACCAGACCCGCGCCTCGCACCTGCACATCATGGGGTTTCATCGACGGGATTGTAGGGAGCGGCCCATGACGCCAAGGTGGCAAAGGCACAATCCGCGCAGGCTGAAAACGGGCCGCGCCACAGGCCTCAACACCCGAGCCGGTCACGGCCCGATCCGGCGCCACACCCCCTCCAGGAAAGGCTGACATGAGCGACGCGGTGACAGCCGATGTGGCGGTGCAAGTTGCCTCGCTGTATGTGCACCCGATCAAGAGCTGCGGCGGCATCGCCGTCGATGAAGCGCTGCTGATCGAGACCGGCTTCGAGTTCGACCGCCCCTGGATGGTGGTCGACGCGCACGGACGCTTCGTCACTCAGCGCGACGTGCCGCGCATGGCGCTGATCCAACCCACGCTCAAGACCGACGGCATGACGCTGCGCGCGCCGGGCATGCTCGCGCTGCAGGTTTCGCTGGGCGAGGTGCACGACGCAGTGCGGGTGACGGTGTGGAGCGACGAGGTCGCCGCCTTCGACATGGGCGCGGTGGCCGCACAGTGGTTCAGCGACTTCCTCGGCCAGCCGTTGCGCCTGGTGCGCTTCGACCCCGACCAAAAGCGGCTGGCCAGCGCGCAGTGGTGCGCGCCGGTGGCCGCCGAGGCGGCGTTCTCGGACGAGTTTCCGCTGCTCGTCACCTCGCAGGCCAGCCTGGATGAACTGAACCGGCGCCTCATTCAAGGCGGTGCCGCGCCAGTGACGATGCCGCGCTTTCGGCCCAACCTGGTGCTGGGTGGCCTGAGCGCACACGACGAAGACCATATCGACGAGCTGTGCTTCGACACGCCCGACGGGCCGGTGCGGCTGCGCCTGGTCAAGCCGTGCTCGCGCTGCAGCATCCCCGACATCGACCCGCTCACTGGCGAGCGCGGCCATGCGGTGGGCGACGCCCTGGCCGGCTACCGCACCGATGCGCGGCTGAATGGCGCGATCACCTTCGGCATGAACGCGGTGATCGTCGAGGGCACCGACCGCGCGCTGCGGGTCGGCATGGCCGGCGGCGCGACCTACCGCTTCTGATGGCCCGCTTCAAGACCTGGCAGCTGTTCGCGGTATGCGTGCTCAGCTGGGGCACCACCTGGCACGCCATCACCTACCAGCTGGGCCACACCACACCCGAAGTCGGCGTGGCGCTGCGCTTCATGCTCGCGTGCGCGCTGGTGCTGGGGGCTTGCGCCGTGCGCGGCATGAGCCTGCGCTTTGCCTGGCGCGACCACGGACTGCTCGCGCTGCAAGGCGTGATGATGTTCGGCGTGTCGTACGTCTGCGTCTATCACGCCGAGCGGCACCTGCCCTCGGGCCTGGTGGCGGTGGGCTACTCGGCAGCGCCGCTGATCGCCGGGCTGGGCGCGCACGCGCTGTTCAACCTGAAGGTGAGCGCACGCTTCATCGCAGGCGGCCTGCTCGGGCTGCTGGGCGTGGCGCTGATGTTCTGGCCCGAGTTCGGCAAGGCGGCTGCGGGCGTGGCCTCGCAGGCACAAGGCGCGGGCGCGCTCGGTGCCGAATCGTCGGTGGCTGCGGGTGCGGCGTTCACGCTGGCGGCCGTGTGCCTGAGTTCGTGCGGCAGCCTGGCCGCCACGCGCAACCGGGTGCGCGGCCTGCCTTTCTGGCCGTCGCTGGGCTTTGGCATGGGCTACGGCGCGCTGGCCACCTCGCTGGTGGCGATGTTCATGGGGCATTCGTTCATGCCGCCGGCGGTGCTGTCGTGGTGGCTTTCGCTGGTGTACCTGGCGCTGGCGGGCACGGTGGTGTCGTTCGCGTGCTACCTGACCATCCAGGAGCGGCTGGGCCCGGGCCCCAGCGGCACCATCGGCGTGATGACGCCTTTGCTGGCGCTGGGCATGTCGGTGCTGCTCGAGGACTACCGGCCCGACGCCCTCACCGGCGCGGGCGTGCTGCTCGCGGTGGCCGGCAACGTGCTGATGCTGCGGCGGGCGAAGGCCGCCACCTAGAATCGCCTCCCCGCCTCCGGCGTGGCCCACACCCCTTTTCCCGCACTGTGAGACCTGCACCATGAGCCTGAAATGCGGCATCGTCGGTTTGCCCAACGTCGGCAAATCCACCCTCTTCAACGCACTCACCAAGGCGGGCATCGCGGCGGAGAACTATCCGTTTTGCACCATCGAGCCCAACGTGGGCATCGTCGAGTTGCCTGACCCGCGGCTCGATGCACTGTCGGCCATCGTCAAGCCCGAGCGCATCGTGCCGGCCATCGTCGAGTTCGTCGACATCGCCGGCCTGGTGGCCGGCGCGTCCAAGGGCGAAGGCCTGGGCAACCAGTTCCTCGCGCACATCCGCGAGACCGACGCGCTGGTCAACGTGGTGCGCTGCTTCGACGACGACAACGTGATCCACGTGGCCGGGCGAGTCGATCCGATTTCGGACATCGAGGTGATCCAGACCGAGCTGTGCCTGGCCGATCTGGGCACGGTGGACAAGACGCTGCAGCGCTCGATCAAGTCGGCCAAGTCGGGCAACGACAAGGAAGCCGCCAAGCTGGTCGACGTGCTCACCAAGTGCCAGGCCGCGCTCAACGAAGCGCGTCCGGTGCGCAGCATCGACTTCAGCAAGGAAGAGCTCGCTGTGCTCAAGCCGCTGTGCCTGATCACCGCCAAGCCGGCGATGTTCGTGGGCAACGTCGACGAAGGCGGCTTCGAGAACAACCCCCACCTCGACCGGCTGCGCGAGTACGCCGTCAGCCAGAAGGCGCCCGTGGTGGCGATCTGCGCCAAGACCGAGGCCGAACTCGCCGACATGAGCGACGAAGACCGGTTGATGTTCCTGTCAGAGATGGGCCAGACCGAACCCGGCCTCAACCGCCTGATCCGCGCCGCATTCAGCCTGCTCGGGCTGCAGACCTACTTCACCGCCGGCGTGAAGGAAGTGCGTGCCTGGACCATCCACATCGGCGACACCGCCCCGCAAGCCGCCGGCGTGATCCACACCGACTTCGAACGCGGCTTCATCCGCGCCCAGACCATCGCCTTCGAGGACTTCGTCACCTTCAAGGGTGAACAAGGCGCCAAGGAAGCCGGCAAGATGCGCGCCGAAGGCAAGGAATACGTCGTCAAGGATGGCGACGTGTTGAACTTCCTGTTCAACGTGTGAGGCGCGAGGGCGTAGTCCATTCGCCGCGCCGCCTCGCATAGGCGGCGGTGGCAATGCCAGATCACTGCCAGCCAAAGCGCCGTATGTAGTAGCGCTTCATCAGCGTGGTCAGCAGCGCATAGCCGACCAGGATGGCGGCCAGCCAACCGAAGAATGACGGCGGCAAAGCCTGCAGCCCGAAATGAGCGGCCAGCGGGCCCATCGGCAGCCACAGGCCGGCGGCCACCACCACCGCGGTCATCACCAGCAGCGCCGGCGACGCGCGGCTCTGGATGAACGGCAGCGAGGGCGTGCGGATCATGTGAACCACCAGCGTTTGCGTGAGCAGCCCCACGACGAACCAGCCCGAATGGAACAGGCCCTGCGTGGCGGGCGAATTGGCGCCGAACACCCACCACAGCACCGCGAAGGTGGCGAAGTCGAACAGCGAGCTGATCGGCCCGAAGAACACCATGAAGCGCCCGATGCCCGCGGCGTCCCACTTGAGCGGGCGGCTGACGAGTTCGGCATCGACACGGTCGAACGGGATGCCGGTCTGTGCGATGTCGTACAGGAGGTTTTGCACCAGCAGCTGCAGCGGCAGCATCGGCAAAAACGGCAGGAAGGCACTGGCCACCAGCACCGAAAACACGTTGCCGAAGTTCGAGCTGGCCGTCATGCGGATGTACTTGAGCATGTTGCAAAACGTGGTGCGCCCCTCGACCACACCCTCGTCGAGCACCATCAGGCTCTTTTCGAGCAGGATGATGTCGGCGGCTTCCTTGGCGATGTCGACGGCGCTGTCCACCGAGATGCCGATGTCAGCCGCGTGCAGCGCCGGCGCGTCGTTGATGCCGTCGCCCAGAAAGCCCACCACGTGACCGCGTCCACGCAACGCACGCACGATGCGCTCCTTGTGCATCGGCGTGAGCTTGGCGAACACCGCGTGCTGCTCGACGGCCAGCGCGAGCTGCGCATCGTCCATCGCGTCGATCTGCGCGCCCAGTTGGACCGCATCCACCGCCAACCCGACCTGCTGGCACACGCGCGCGGTCACGCGCTCGTTGTCACCGGTGAGCGCCACCACTCGGACGCCGTGCGCGGCCAGCGCCTGCAGCGCCGCAGCGGCCGAGTCCTTGGGCGGGTCGAGAAAGGCAATGTGGCCGATCAGCGTGAGCGCGGCCTCGTCGGCCACTGAGTAGACGACCTGACTGGTGGGCAACAGCTTCATCGCCACGGCCACCACGCGCAGCCCGCTGTCGTTGAGCTCGCGCGTGGTCTTCAGCACGCGTGCCATGGTCGCGGCATCGAGCGGCTCATCGTGGGCGCTGTCGCCCTCGCCCGTGCGCACATGGGTGCACACCGCAAGCACCTCTTCGAGCGCGCCCTTGCAGATCAGCTCGTGGTGCTCGTCGCGAGCGCTCACCACCACCGACATGCGACGGCGCGCAAAGTCGAACGGGATCTCGTCGATCTTGCGGTAGTCCTGCTCGAGCTTGAGTTCGGTGGCCAGCCCCACATGCTCGAGCACCGCGTGGTCCAGCAGGTTCTTCAGCCCGGTCTGGTAGTGGCTGTTGAGGAAGGCGTAGTTCAGCACAGGCTGCGACGTGCGGCCGAAGGCGTCGGTGTGGCTGGCCAGCGCGATGCGGTCTTGCGTGAGAGTGCCGGTCTTGTCGGTGCACAGCACGTCCATGGCCCCGAAGTTCTGGATCGCATCGAGCCGCTTGACGACGACCTTGCGGCGCGACAGCGCCACCGCGCCCCGCGCGAGCGTGGTGGTGACGATCATCGGGAGCATCTCGGGCGTCAGGCCCACCGCCACCGACAGAGCGAACAGACACGCCTGCAACCAGTCGTGCTGCGCGAAGCCGCTGACCAGCAGCACGATGGGCACCATCACCAGCGCAAAGCGAATCAACAACCAGCTCACGCTGTTGACGCCAGCCTGGAAGGCGTTGGGCGCGGCCTCGGTCGCCGTGGCACGCAGCGCCAGCGTGCCGAAGCAGGTGCGGTTGCCGGTGGCCACCACCAGCGCGGTGGCCGTCCCCGAGATGACGTTGGTACCCATGAAGACCAGGTTGCACTGCTCCAGCGGCGCGCTGCCCTCGCCGTGGCGGTCGACGAACTTCTCGAGTGGCATCGACTCGCCGGTCAGCGCCGACTGCGACACGAACAGGTCGCGCGCGCTGAGCACGCGGCAATCGGCCGGGATCATGTCGCCGGCCGACAACGCAACCAGATCGCCGCGCACCAGTTCGCGCAGCGCGATCTCGCGCGTGAGCAGCGCAGCGGCGCCCACGGCAACGGGCGTCTGGGGCGCTAAAGACGACCGGCGGATCACTGTGGCGGTGTTGCTGACCATCGCCTTGAGCCGGTCGGCGGCGCGGTGCGAGCGGCCTTCCTGCACGAAGCGGATGAGCGTGCTCATCACCACCATCACGCCGATGACGATGGTGGCCTTGGCGTCCTGGGTGAGGTAGGAGACCACGGCCAGCACGGTGAGCAACAGGTTGAACGGGTTGCGGTAGCAATGCCACAGGTGCAACCAGGCGGGCAACGGCGCCTCGTGCTGGACTTCGTTGGGGCCTTGCCGGGCCAGCCGCGCGGCGGCTTCGTGCGCATTCAAGCCGTCGGAGTGCGAGTCGAGGCGCGCGATGGCGGCTTGCGGCTCGTCGCTTGACGCGCGCATCAACTCCGCCGCTGTGGCGTCAGGCAGCGGCGCCACCGGGCCGCGACCGGCCAGCGTGGCGACCAGAGGATGGCGGCCGAAATGCCGCAGCGCGCGGTGCCGGCGCAAGAACCGGCTGAACAGCCGCTTCAAGTCAAACGGCATGACGGCCCCCCGCACGCCGGCGGGTCGGCCAGCGCGGACATCGCGGCTCATGCGGTCACCATGCCATCGACGACCCGGATGGTCTTGTCGCAGCGCGCGGCCAGCGCGGGGTTGTGCGTCACGAACAGCACCGTCGTGCCGTGGTCCTGGTTGAAGCGGCGCAGCAGCGCGAACACGTCGTCGGCGCTGTGGGTGTCGAGGTTGCCGGTGGGCTCGTCGGCCAGCAGCAACGCGGGGTTCATGGCCAGCGCGCGGGCGATGGCCACGCGCTGCTGCTGCCCGCCGCTGAGGTTGGCCGCGCCGTTGTCCTGCTGCGCGCGCAGCCCGACGTTATCGATCAGCTCGGCGGCGCGTGCGCGCATCGCCTCGTCGGCAAAGCCCGAGGCGCCGAGCATCGGCATCATCACGTTTTCGAGCGCGCTGAAGGCGGTGATCAGGTGGTGGTACTGAAACACGAAGCCGATCGAATGGCCGCGCAGCCTTGTGAGGGCACGGTCGTCGAGTGCGGTCGTTTCCTCGCCGCACACGGCCACGCTGCCGGCACTCGGCCGGTCGAGCAGCCCGATGATGTTGAGCAAGGTGGACTTGCCCGAACCCGACGGACCCATCACCGCGCAGAACTCACCGCGCAGCAGCGTCAGGTCGATGCCGCGCAGCACCTCGGTCTCGAACGGCTTGCCCACGTTGTAGGCCTTGCGCACGCCGCGCAGCGAGACGACGACCGGGCGATCGGACGCTGCGGCGGCCACCACAGGCGCTGGCGCCTCAGCCACGGATGGCCACCACCGGATCGAGCCGGGCCGCCCGCAGTGCAGGCGCAAAGGCGGCCAGCAAGCCGGTGAGCGTGGCCAGCAGCAGCGCGGCCGAAAACAGACTGGGGTCGAACACCAGAGGAAACAACGGCGTGCCGTCGGCATTGCGCGCATAGCGCTGCCACAGCACCAATGCCGCGGCACCGATGGAGCAACCCAGGACCGAGCCACCAAGCCCGAGCAGCCCGCCTTGCAGCAGGAACACGCGCAGGATCTGGCCCTGCGAGATGCCCATCGCGCGCAGGATGCCGATCTCGCGCGATTTCTGCACGACCACCACCGCCAGCACGCTGGCGATGCCGAAGGCCACCGACAGGCCTACGAAGAAGCGGATCGCGGTGTTCGAGGTGTTCTGCGCGCTGATGGCGGTGAAGAGTTCGGCGTTGGT
>CANBSV010000033.1 GCA_947372225.1 Burkholderiales bacterium
TGAGATTATTCTGGACGGGGAAAATATAATTAACTCCCAAAAAGATGTTTCTCTTCTTCGTGCCAGAGTGGGCATGGTTTTTCAAAAACCCACGCCATTTCCGATGTCAATCTATGACAATATCGCGTTTGGGGTGCGACTGTTTGAAAATCTGTCTCGCATTGAGATGGATGAGCGTGTGGAGTGGGCACTTAAGAAGGCCGCACTGTGGACCGAGGTGAAGGACAAACTGAATCAAAATGGATCCGGATTGTCCGGCGGGCAGCAACAACGGCTTTGCATTGCCAGGGGTATTGCGATCAAACCCGAGGTGCTTCTCCTTGACGAGCCCTGCTCGGCGCTGGATCCTATTTCTACCGGCAAGATCGAAGAATTGGTTCATGAGCTCAAGAGCGATTACACCGTACTGATCGTGACCCACAACATGCAGCAAGCGGCCCGCAGTTCTGACTACACTGCTTACATGTACCTTGGGGACTTGGTCGAGATCGGACCTACGGCTGATATATTCATGAAGCCCAAGAAAAAGGATACGGAAGATTACATCACCGGTCGATTTGGTTGATCGTCGTTTTGAGTTTTTAATCCGGGTGAATTAATCATGTCAGACAAACATTTATCTACCCAGTTCGATGCCGAGCTCAGTGAGATCTCTACTCGGGTTCTGGAAATGGGTGGGCTGGTTGAGTCTCAAGTCGCTCAGGCGATTTACGCGCTGACGAATTTCAGCGAAGCGACCGCCTCGGAGGTCCTGATTCGTGAGGAGTTGGTCAACAACACGGAAGTGGAAATCGACCGCGCGTTGTCTCTCATTCTTGCGCGGCGCCAACCCACGGCGCGCGATTTGCGTTTGCTGATCGCCATCAGCAAAAGCATCGCCAATCTCGAGCGTGTGGGCGACGAGGCAGCTCGTGTGGCGCGCACCGTGCAGCGTTTGATCAGTGCCGGTGTATCGAGCCGGATGCGCTTGCCGGTGGCCGATCTGAAATTCGAGTCGGAACTGGCAATCGCGCAGTTGCGAAAGGCGCTTGATGCCTTTGCCCGACTCGATGTCGACAAGGCTTTCGAGGTGCTCAAGCAGGATGATCAGATCGATCAGGAGTTTGAAGGGCTGTTGCGTAAGCTCATCACTTTCATGATGGAAGACCCTCGAACGATCTCTTCGAGCATCGACCTGGTGTTCGTGGCCAAGGCAATCGAACGCGTCGGAGACCACGCCAAGAATCTCGCCGAGCAGATCATTTACATCGTCAAGGGGACAGATGTGAGGCACAACTCTCTCGAGGCTGTCGAGACCGTGGTGCGATGAAGCAACTCAGGAGCCCAAGATGAGCCTTGTTCTGGTGGTCGAAGACGAATCAGCGATTGCTGAGCTGATATCCATCAATCTTCGTCATGCGGGTTACGAAGTGGTGATCGCTGCGACTGCCGATCAGGCCCAAACTCAGGTTGATGGCGTTCTCCCTGATCTCGTGGTGCTTGATTGGATGCTGCCTGGCCAGTCCGGTCTGGTCTTGGCCAAGCGCTGGCGCGCGCAGGCCAGGACCCGTGACTTGCCGATCATCATGTTGACTGCCCGAGCCGAGGAGGGCGACATGATTTCCGGACTCGATGCGGGCGCGGATGACTACCTCACGAAGCCGTTTTCAACCAACGAGTTGCTGGCA
This sequence comes from Burkholderiales bacterium, assembly GCA_947372225.1. Lineage (GTDB taxonomy): Bacteria > Pseudomonadota > Gammaproteobacteria > Burkholderiales > Burkholderiaceae_C > PBB1. Next base: position 1,668 of record CANBSV010000033.1, read on the forward strand.
AGAATCCGGGCTGTCCTGCGTCGCAAGGCCCCAGAGGCCCTTGACACTATGGTGGATGTGGGAGGATTGAAACTCGATCCGGCCACCCGCCGCGTGTCTCGAGACGACCGCGAAGTGCGCATCGGACCCACTGAGTTCCGCTTGCTGCATTTTTTCATGACGCACCCTGAACGAGTCCACAGCCGTGCCCAGTTGCTCGACCGGGTCTGGGGCGATCATGTGTTCATTGAGGAGCGCACGGTCGACGTGCATGTGAAGCGCCTTCGCGAAGCTTTGGAGCCCGTGGGCTGCACCCGAATGATTGAAACCGTGCGTGGCGCCGGATACCGACTGACTCAGCAGGTGCAGGCAATTTCGGCCTGATCGGGTCGATATTTCCCAGATGGATTGGTTCTTGCCACGTTTTCTGGCGTCGCTGCTGGCCTTACTGCTGGCCGCATCGTTTGGTGGCCTGATCGGATTGGTGTGGCATTCTCCGACCGCGGGAGTTGTCGTCGGATCGTTGTCTGGTGCTCTTGTCTATACCTCGGTAGATGCTTTACGCGGCAGGCGCCTCATGAGGTGGTTGCAGCACCAGCATGGCGAGGCGTCGCCCAGGGGGCCCGGTTTTTGGGGGGACATCGGGTACCGTGTGGAGCGCTCGCTGCGCGCCCTGGAGCGACAAGTGGTTCTCGAGCAGACCAGGCTTGAGCAGTTCTTGTCTGCGATCGAGGCATCGCCCAACGGGGTGATGCTGCTGGATGCCAACGATCAGATTGAATGGTGCAACTCTGTAGCCGCCGACCAGTTCGGGTTGGATCCCCTGCGAGACCGGATGCAACCGATCACCAATCTGGTCCGTGAGCCCGCATTCGTGTCGTACCTGCAGGCGGGCGTGTTTGAGGAGGCTGTGACGTTTCCCGGGCCGGGTCGACGTGGAACCGTCTCGCTACTGATTCGCCGCTATGGCGAAAGCATGAAACTCGTCCTGTCCCAGGACGTGACCGAGCGCGAACGCAGTGACAGCATGCGCCGGAGTTTCGTTGCCAACGTCTCCCATGAGATTCGCACACCCTTGACCGTTCTGTCGGGGTTCATCGAAACGATGGCCAGCGTGCAATTGACCGAAGCCGAACGGCTCCGCGTCAATGAACTCATGGCACAGCAGACGCGCCGCATGCAATTTTTGGTGGGGGATCTTTTAACGCTTGCGCAGTTGGAGGGCAGCCCTAGACCTCCCGCCGATCGTTGGGTTTCGGTTCAGCAGTTGTTGTTGCAGGTCCGGGTTGCAGCTGAGGCACTCTCCGCGGGTCGACACGTGATCGTGTGCGGCGAGGCCTGTGGCACCGAGGAGGTCAGTGATGCGATCGCGGGGTCTGAACACGAATTGCACAGTGCTATTTCCAACCTCGTGAACAACGCCGTACGTTACACGCCCGCGGGAGGCTCAGTGAAGGTGTTGTGGTCCATCCGTGGAGACGGGACTGGAGAGCTCGATGTCAGGGACACCGGCATCGGAATCGCTGCGGAGCACCTGCTGCGCTTGACCGAGCGCTTTTATCGCGTCGACGGGAGTCGCTCGCGGGATACCGGTGGCACGGGTTTGGGCCTGTCCATCGTGAAGCATGTCGTCCAAAGACATGGAGGCGAACTGGAAATCCGGAGCGAACCCGGTAGTGGCTCCAGTTTCAGACTGTTGTTCCCGGCCTCTCGGGTGCGAGAGGCGAGCCGGGTCGCTCAGCTCAAGGAATTGGCTTTCACCGGAGTGGGGCAAGCCTGACGGACAAGAGCGTTCCCATCCTATGGCGCTGTGGGCTCAACGGCGAGGAGCCGCGGTATTCGGTTGGCGACGGTAGATCACCGTCCAATCGGTTCTGTCGGTTGGGAGCGACTCTCGTGCGACTCGAGTCCATTCTGGAGGCGCAACCGACTTACCTCGTCGGGCTTCTATCTGAAGCAGGTATTGGCAAGAGGTGTTCTTCGCGCCCCCGATGCCATCGACACGAAACTTTCCAAAGTATTCAAGTGCAGCCTGCAGGCCCCTTGGCACACCAGGCGTAGCGATGCACTCGCCTGGCGGGACATATCTAGCCACCCGGTTGACGAGCGGCCTGAAGCTCCGAGCGTAGTCAACCACTGGCAGCATGAGCGTCATCATCAGTAACCAGCACAATGCGACCCCGCTGGCGGGGAGTACCAGGCTTTTCCAGAGTGCGTGCTGATTTCGCCCTGTGCGCCAGCGCACCAGCCAGATCCATGCGAGCGTCCCTAGGCTTGCCAGGACCAAGGATGTGGCTGAGAACTCAGACACGAATCCCGGGGCCAGCTTGATCACGTTTTTCGCCGTTCGCGATGGAAAACCAGTCTGCACCGCAGCGTAGATCACCCAGACGCCAATGACGCAAACGCTGAAGAAAAATACGGAAAACCAGTCGATAGCAGCGGCCGTGCTGCGTTTGAGCGTGGGCAAGGCAAAGGCAGCGAGCAGCGCCCATGCAGGTAAGGAGAGCAGAAGTACGCGGTCCAAGCCTCCGCACAACAAGCTTGCCAGCGATGTCACTACTGCACAGCTCAAGGGCACTGCGATGTGACGATCTGTGAGGTGCCGATGCCACCGCCAAAGCGTCCATAACCCCATAGGCCATGCCGGCCATAAGAACCAAAGCCACTGCCGCAACATGGCTAGAAGCTGATCCATTTTCCGGAAGCTGCCCACCTGCCATGTCCACTGTCCCAGCTCCATACTGGTCAGAATGCAAACACTTGTCGACACAACCAGCCAGGGGATGAATCGTCGATCTTCCAGGTCAGCCGACAACCGGCAGATCAAGATGCCTGTCACGCCGAGGCCGACCGCAATGCTGGGAGCTCCACTGGCTCCGAGCGCCGGCAAAGCCAGCAAAAGAGCTGCCTTGGGCAGCAGACTTCGAATCGGGCTGGCGGCCAGAGCAAAGATAAACAGCGAAACACAAGCAAGCTGCGCCAACTCTGGCGTCGTTTCGTGCCCGAGTTGCAGCAATCCCAAGGTGGCGATCAGAGCCAGCAGAGCGCCATCGGCAATTGCTCTCGCGTAATCGATGGGGTCCGCTTCCCCACCAAACGCAAACGGCAACGGCCGTGCTGCTTCCGTTTGTGCGAGACGGAATGCCGCGGACCAAGTCAAGAGCAACACTGCCGCAAGCAGGGCCGCGAACGGTAGGCGGGCCGCCAGCGCTGGGTCGAGCCATTCTCCAAGCAAACGGATGAACCCCGCTCCCAGCCAATGCGGTAGGGGTGCGACATTGACGGCAACCCCGCCGACTGTTGGTAGCCACCAGGACGAGCGTCCCTCGGCCATGCTGACCATGAATCCGAATGCCGTGACGTCGGCATTTCGCCAAGGGTCGCGGCCGAAAACCCCCGGTAAGACATAAGCCGCGCAAAAAATCAGCAACGCCCAGCGCGGCAGTCGCTGAACAGCGCGTTGAGAAACGAGAGCAGGATTGGGCGAGTTCAACGGCGGTCTGGATTGTCTGGAGTGATGATGCCGCAAGTCTCACGGGCTGAATCGGCGCTACTTCCGACAAATCACCCCGACCGGCACTCCAAGTGGCATCGCAGCAAGTAACTTGACTGCGAAACCCCGGGCTAGGAATAACAAAGGCAGCCGAAGCTGCCTTTTGAGAGCACGCGAAAAATGTCGCGACGGTTACTTCTTGAGGCCCACACGAGCGAACTTGTTGCGGAATTTTTCGACCCGACCACCAAGGGAGTCGATGCTCTTTTGGGTGCCCGTGTAGAAAGGATGCGACTCGCTGGTGGTCTCCAACTTGAACAGTGGCATTTCGCGACCGTCCTCAAGCGTGATGGTTTCTTTGGTCTGCGCGCATGAACGCGTCACGAATTTGAAACCGTTTGACAGGTCCACGAAGCAAACTTCGCGGTAGTTGGGGTGGATGCCTTCTTTCATGAATACCTCTGCGCAGTGTTGTGGGAGCCACCCCGAACCGTTCGAGGCACTTTCCGCTTTGGGCTAAGCCCTCAATTCTAGCCTGCTACGGCATAGCCGAACCATCAACCGCCTCGACGCATCATGTCAAAGAAGTCGTGATTGGTCTTGGTGGACTTCATCTTGTCCAAAATGAACTCCATCGCTTCGATCTCATCCATCGGATAAAGCAACTTGCGCAGGATCCATGTCTTTTGAAGGATCTCTGGCTTAAGCAACAACTCTTCGCGTCGAGTGCCCGATTTGTTCAGCAATATGGACGGGTAGACACGCTTTTCTGCCATGCGCCGATCGAGGTGGATCTCGCAATTGCCCGTACCCTTGAACTCCTCATAGATCACCTCGTCCATGCGGCTGCCAGTGTCCACGAGGGCCGTGCCGATGATCGTCAGCGAGCCGCCTTCTTCGATGTTCCGTGCCGCCCCGAAAAACCGCTTGGGTCTTTGCAGGGCATTGGCGTCGACTCCGCCTGTGAGCACCTTGCCGCTTGAGGGTAGAACGTTGTTGTAGGCGCGGGCGAGCCGTGTGATCGAGTCAAGCAGGATCACCACGTCCTTCTTGAGTTCTACCAGACGCTTGGCACGCTCAATCACCATTTCAGCCACCTGAACATGACGCGCTGCCGGCTCATCAAAGGTGGAACTGATGACTTCACCTCGCACCGTGCGCTGCATCTCGGTGACTTCTTCCGGACGCTCATCAACCAGCAGAACGATCAGATGAGCCTCAGGATAGTTGGCCACGATCGCATGAGCCAACTGCTGCATCATGACCGTTTTGCCGCTCTTCGGAGCTGACACCAGCAACGCCCGCTGACCCTTACCGATAGGCGCGATCAGATCGACGATTCGCGAGGTGATGTTCTCGTCTGACTTGATGTCACGTTCCAGTTTGAACTGCTCCTTTGGAAAGAGCGGTGTCAGGTTCTCGAACATGATCTTGTTCTTGCTCTCCTCCGGGGTCAGTCCATTGACCTTATCGACCTTGACCAAAGCAAAGTAGCGTTCCCCATCTTTCGGGACGCGGACCTCGCCTTCCACGTCATCGCCGGTGTGCAAGTTGAAACGACGGATCTGGCTTGGACTCAGGTAGATGTCGTCGGTGGAGGCCATGTAACTTGCGTCCGGCGCCCGCAGGAACCCGAACCCATCGGGAAGCACTTCAAGCACGCCGTCACCAAATACCTGTTCGCCGGCCTTGGCCCGCTTCTTCATGATCGCGAACATCAACTCCTGCTTTCGCATGCGGGTCACGTTCTCGATCTCCAGCGTCTCACCCATTTTGATGAGTTCGGAAACGTGAAGCGCTTTCAGTTCGGACAGGTGCATGAGGAAAAACCAGGATGAGGAGGCACGACTTGGAGCTTGCGAGATCAACCCGCGAGAAAGAGTTTGCGCGGAGGAAAAGCAGACTGGCTGTTGTCAGTCCGCTTCCAAGACACCGTCACCAATGGCTCGGAATAATCGCGCAATCTGCGCGGGCCGACGCCCATCGAAACGGACCTAGCCCACGAGGAAGGGCGAGGCGGGGAGCCTCGCTCAGGAAGATTATAGGTTGCCGTCGATGAAGGCGGCCAACTGGGCTTTCGTCAGCGCGCCCACCTTGGTGGCAGCAAGTTGCCCATTCTTGAAAATCATCAGCGTCGGAATCCCGCGGATACCGAACTTGGCCGGAACCTCTCGGTTTTCGTCCACGTTCATCTTGGCGACTTGCAGGCGGCCTTCGTAATCTTTCGAAACATCGTCAAGGATCGGCGCAATTGCCTTGCAAGGCCCGCACCATTCTGCCCAATAGTCCACCAAGACTGGTTTTGGTGACTGAAGAACTTCGCCGTCAAAAGTGGCGTCAGAAACGTGTTTGATCAGTTCGCTGCTCATCGTGAATCCTCATAACGCGCTGGGCCGAAAAATGATCGGCAGCCTCAAATTATTCTTACACACTGGATCGACCCACCAGAGCCAATACGGGGGCTGGAAACAACAGCTTTTCTATCAAAGTGATCACAAAGATTGTTTTGTGACGATGTGGCCAAGGTGGGGGGTTACAAGGTAATTCGAGTCGCGTTGGCGCGAATCCAGGTGGCCAAGAACCTGACACGCTGACCTCGAACCAAGGTGCGTGTGAAAAGTCACAAACCGCCGACCCAATCAATTGAGATGCAAACGCCCGTGATTTCGGGCTTTGCAGCCTGGCATTGTGGGTTTGCAATCGACTTCATTCCGTTTGTACCAGTATGACAGCAACAGCCCCACCAGCAGCCGCACCCAATGCCCAGCCAGGCCCGCGCTTTGGCAGGTTTGAATTGTTGCGCCTGCTCGGCAAGAGCCAGGGCACGATGGTGTGGCTTGTCAACGATCCGAGAACGCAGCAGCAACTCGTATTGACCCTCCCGCGAGAGCAACCGGTTGAACCAGGTGCCGTCGAGAACTGGCTGGTGCAGGTGCGTCAGGCCGCGCGCTTGGCTCATCCCCATCTGGCTCAGGCTGTCGAGGTGGCGGTACAGGAACACTGGCCGTACGTGGCAGTTGATCGTTCGCATGGTGTGTTGTTAAGCGAACGGTTGGTCGAGAATCCGCACCCATCTCCGTTGGAGGTGGTTGGCTGGGTTTGCCAGGTGCTGGAGGGTCTGGCTTTTGCGCACGATTCCGGCTCGGCTCACCATGACCTTCAACTGCACAGCCTGCAGATCAGTGAAGCTGGTCGGGTCCGGCTGATGGCACTGGGAAGCAGTGGCGCGGGCGGTGGCTCTTCGCACTCCTCAACCATTCTGTCAGCGCGTGGGGCTGATCGCGCGTCGCTGGTTGAAGCCGACGCGCTTAGAGCCCATCGCGAAGCTGCGGGACGAGACGTCTTGGCCTGCGGCGTGTTGCTGCACAGGCTCTTGAGCGGCGTTTGGCCTCTTGAGGAGTCTGACATCAGGAAAGTGGTGCGTCGGCTGGCGCCACTGGGTCAGGACTTCATAAGGCTGCCCTGGAGCGGGCCGCATCCCATACCCGAGGCATTGCGTGCGATTGCCAACCGCAGCACGTCGAGTCAGCCTACACAGCACTATGTGAATGCCCGCAGTTTCCTGCGCGCCTTGCAAGGCTGGATGGATGCTGAAGCGCTCGGTAGCGACGGCCCACTCGAACTGATGTTGGATCGCTTGCGCACGGTGGGTGTGCTGCCTGCAGGACTCGGAATCAGCTCTCGGGTCGAACGATTGGCCGGGATGGACGGCCAGCACACCGAAGAGATTGCTCACCACATCTTGCAAGACATGGCGCTGAGCTTCGAGTTGCTCCGCGAGGTGAACTCCTCGCATCTTCAGGGTACTCAAGGCGCTGTGACAGCTCCTGTGTTGACCATCCGCCGAGCGATAGCCTTGGTAGGACTCAACGGTGTGCGTCGGGCTGCCAACGCACTTCGGCAGTGGCCGGGGCCGCTGTCCGAGGCCCATGCCAAGTCACTGCGAGCGTTGATGGACCGGGTGCGTTTGGCCGGCTACACGGCACAGGCGCTTCGTCCTCCAGGGTACGACGGCGAAGTGGTCTACCTGGTGGCCGTGCTGCAAAACCTAGGGCGATTGCTGGCCCAGTATCACTTTCCGGATGAGTTCGAACAAATCGGTCGTCTGATGCAAGCCCTCCCTGCCGATCCCGAGGCCAAACCGGATGCTCCAACTCGCGCGGGGTGGAGTGAGTCCGAGGCTTCGTTTGCCGTGCTGGGAATTGACATCGAGGCGATCGGCGCTGCCGTGGCCCGCCATTGGGGGTTGGGTGAGGAAATGCTGCACATGATTCGTTGCCTCCCCAAGGACAGGCCGGTACGTGCCCCTGAAGGCGACATTGATGTCTTGCGCATCACGGCGAGTGCCGCCAACGAGGCGGTCGATGCGATGCTGGCTTCAGAGCCCGATCGGCACGCGCGTGGCATGCCCGCCGTTACGCCGGCAGGCTCGGCCGCTGCCAAGGCAGCGGCGGCGAAGGCAACGGCAACCCGCAACTTGCCGGCTCAGCGTTACGCCAAAACCCTCGGGTTGACGCCGCGCAGCGTCCAAGAGGCCTTGGCCACCGCCATGGAGGCCGTGCGTAGCGGGGCTCCGGTGCAGTCAGTCGACCTGTCCAATCGAGGGGAGCCTGACCATTCGGCTCGGCCTGCCACCGCGCTTGGCTGAGATGCCGCTGTCCTCATCGTCGGCGTCGCTGCAGGGCCGGTTCGAACTGCGCAGGGTTCTGGACACGGCAAGCGCTTCGGCAGTCTGGATCGGATTCGATCTACGCCGTGAGCGAGAAGTGTTGGTGGAATTTTTCAACGCTGCTGCGCTTGATGACGACGTTGCATTACAGGCCTGGTTGGTTGGCGTGCGCCGCACCCGTGGGTTGGTTCATCGCAACATTGCCCCTGTGGTCGCAGCCGACGTGCACGATGGTCTGACCTGCCCCCTTCCAGCCATACCAACCTGAAGTAGCAGGAGTCCGCCACCTTGATCTGGGCCAGTTCTGAGACCGTATCGCCCGAATACAGCCCCAGCAGCGGCAGCCAGTACACAGCCAAGCCTCCCGACTGCCAGCCCGTGGGAACCGCCATGGACCGGAACAAGCTGAGCCCAGCCATCTTCTCGAAGTGATGCGCTGACCACCGGGCCCGAGGCTTTTCCGTCTCGTATTCGATCGATGGCAATTCCCAGCCAGCAGTGGCTATCGGTCCACTCCAGTTCCTGATGTGCAAAGCGCAGCAGGCCGCAAACGCTCACGAGGAAGCCGTGCACGGTCTTGCTGGCGTACTCACCGGATCGAGACTTACCCATCAGCCAGGCCTTGAACTCGTGGCCTTGGGCTCTGGTGATGTCCTAGGTGTGCGGCGTCGGTGAGCCTGCCCACTGTTCGTACAACGCCAGCGCTCTCGCAGCAGCACGCTTCGTATCCACGCCTCCCTCGCTTACGGACGCCCACTTCTCGTAGACATCACGCAGCTTTCGGTGGGTACGTGGACGGGACTCGGGATACGTTTTCGGGACGGGATCATAGGGCGCGACTGCAGACCCACAGCCGGCAAGCGCGACAAGCTCCTGCGGCTTCCCGAGTGGCACCGACAGAGCCGCGTCCAGTTTGCCGTGTTCGAAAGCGGAGAGAAGCTCAGCCCGTCGAACCAACGAAAGCCTTATCGCTTGGCGTCGATCGCGGGTATCGAGAGACCGGACGATCTTGCTGCCGGCGCCAAAAGTTGCTCTGAGGTCCAGGGGAGCCATCACCCGCAGCCACCAAATGTCTCCGTGCTGGAACAGTCCAGGAAGCTTCGCCATTGCCGCAATCTCGCATGTGAGTCATCGAAAGTGACACACACAAGTGACACAGACCAACTGTCTGAGACCGTCAAATGGCTGGGAACCCGCATGAATTTTGGGTGATCCCGGTGTTGGGTGACGAGCCTGACCCCGGCACTGGTCGCAACGGTTGGGGCTGCTTCGTTCCCGACCTGACCCGGTTGGCCGCGCTTCCATGCGGGGAGGCCCGTCCCGGCCCATTGTAGTGACCGGGCGTGTCGCCGCCGGCTGGCGAATCAGCGCAGCTGCAGCGCGTCGTCACCGAATTCGAGGCCCAGCGGGTCGATCAGCAGCCGCTTCGGGCCTGCTTCGACCCGACCGGCAACCCACGCACGCACGCCTTGGGCCTTGGCCACAGCCACGGTGCGTTCGGCTTGATCGGCCGGCACGAACAGCGCAAAACCAGCTCCCATGTTCAAGGTGCTGTAGGCCTCACGATCGTCTTGCTGCGCGTGGTGCTGAATGAAGCGCAGCACCGATGGAACCTCGGGCAGGGTGTGAATGCGGTAGGTGTGTTCAGCGGGATGTCGCAGCAGCTTGCGCCAGCCGTGGCCGGTGATGTTGGCGCAGTAATGCGGGATCACGCCGGCGCGATAGAGCGCTTCGGTGACCGGCGAGTAAAGCGCCGTGGGTGCCAGCAGTGCCGCGCCGTAGGTCAGCGTCGACACGCCGGGCTCGATGGGGGTGAGATAGCCCTCGGGAAGGCGCTCGACCAGCTTGCGCGCCAGGCTCAGGCCGTTGGCGTGGATGCCGCTGGAAGCCAGCAGCACGATGGCGTCGCCCGCTCCCAGCCGATCTCCCACGGACAGGCGCTCTTTCGGGTTGATGAGTCCGGTGCATGAGGCGGCCAGGTCGATGCGTCCGTCTGCCACGATGCCGGCGAGCGCTGGCGTTTCGCCGCCGCCCCAAGCCACGCTGCAGCGATCGCAAGCGCTTTTCCAGCCGGCGACCAGCGACTGTGCCCGTTGTGCATCGGCAAACCAGTCCGAACCGCCTGCGGCCCAGTAGGCCTGCACGACCAGTGGCGTGGCGCCCACCGTGATGAGGTCGTTGATCGCCATGGCGATCGTGTCTTGGGCGATCGCGTCGTAGTGGCTGATGCCGGTGAGTTGCTGCATCTCGTCGGCCACCAACGCCTTGGAGCCCAGGCACTCGACGATGCTGGCCAGATAGAACGGCCCCACATCCACCACGTACGCCGATTCGCCCCGCGAAGCGGTGACTTCGCTGAATCCGTGCCCCGCGAGGTGGGCGCCGGTGGCTGCTGCGGCTCGCTGGGCCGAGATTTTCAGCGGGTCGATCAGGTCGTAGTTGACGCCGGATTGCGCGTAGCTGAGCGTGCCGTGATCGGTCGCTGAAGGCGGGGTGGTGGTCATGGGCGAGGGCTGCGAAAAGCCGCGGCTGGTGGGGCTGAAGGGGATCGGAGCGGATTATCCGGCAGCCCCTGCGTCGGCCATCGTCGCGAGGCTCGGCAACTAGAATCGATCGATGAGTTACTTGGTGCTCGCCCGCAAATACCGACCCCGAAGTTTCGACGCTCTGGTGGGGCAGGAACACGTGGTGCAGGCGCTTGCGAATGCGCTCACGCAGGGCCGCTTGCACCACGCCTATCTGTTCACCGGTACCCGTGGGGTCGGCAAGACCACGGTGTCGCGCATCCTCGCCAAATCGCTGAACTGCACCGGAGCTGATGGGCAGGGCGGCATCACCGCGAGCCCGTGTGGCGTTTGCAACGCCTGTCGCGACATCGACGCCGGGCGCTTCGTGGACTACATCGAACTCGATGCAGCCTCCAACCGCACCGTCGAAGAGATCACTCCGTTGCTCGACCAAGCGGTCTACAAGCCGGTGGTCGGCCGCTTCAAGGTCTATCTGATCGACGAAGTCCACATGCTGTCGAACACCGCGTTCAATGCGATGCTCAAGACGCTGGAGGAGCCGCCCGAGTACCTGAAATTCGTGTTGGCCACCACCGATCCTCAGAAGGTCCCGGCCACTGTGCTGTCGCGTTGCTTGCAGTTCAACTTGCGGCCGATGGGTGCGCGCACCGTGCAGGAGCATTTGGCCCATGTGCTCGCTGCTGAAGGCATTTCGGCTGAAGCCGGGGCACTGCGCCTGCTGGCGCGCGCTGCGCGCGGCTCGATGCGTGATGCGCTGTCGGTCACTGACCAGGCCATCGCGTTCGGTGGCGGTGAATTGGTCGAATCCGCCGTGCGCGACATGCTCGGCGCCGTGGATCGCAGTCACGCCATTCGTCTGATCGAGGCGTTGGCTGCGTGCGATGGCCGTGCGCTGCTCGCCGAAGCCGACGCGTTGCGCGTGCTGGGCCTGTCCGCCGCGGGCACGCTCGAGGAGATGGCCGATCTGCTGCAGCAGATGGCCGTGGCGCAGGCGGTACCGGACGCGCTGGATACGAGCGAGCCGGACGCGTTGGCGGCTTCCAGGTTGGCGCCATGCCTGGCGGCTGATGTGATTCAGTTGCTCTACAGCATGGCTTTGCATGGCCGCGGCGAGTTGTCGCTGGCGCCCGACGAGCACAGCGGACTGGTGATGGTGTTGCTGCGCATGCTCGCGTTTTGTCCGCCTGGCAGCCAAACGACCCGGGAACTTGCGCTGCCCCGGGAGAAGCCGGCCGCTGCGGTAGCGGCACCCAATCGAGTGAGCGCACTTGAGGTGCCTGTGCAACGCTTGGCTGTGACTGGCGCGCCAGCGGCTGTCGCTCGACCGCCGACGGTGGCGGTGCGGGTGGCCGAGCGCACCCCTCCGCCTTGGGTTGACGCCGACCTTGGCGACGAGGGTGTGGTTGAGGCGCTCGAGTGCGCGACATCGGTCAGTGACGCCGCCCAGGGCCCGGTCCGGGACGTTGCATCTGGGGTTGAGGCCCCAGCATCCCCCGCTGTCATCCCGACGGCCCTGGGCGATCGTTGGGCCGACGTGGTGGACGCCATGGTTCGCGTGGGCAGCATCACCGCCATGGTTCGCGAGTTGGCACAGCAGTCGCAGTGCCTGAGCATGGACGAAGACACCTCACGAGCCGTCTGGGTGTTGCAGGTTGACCGTGAGACGCTGCGCGCACGCGCTCAATGCGACAAGCTCGAAGCGGCCCTGAGGCAGCACCTGGGGACCGATCTCAGGCTTGACGTGCGCGCTGGCACGGTCGTCGACACGCCGGCCCTGCGCAACACAGCCGAGCGCGAGCGCAGGCAGCGCCAGGCTGAAAAGATCATTCATGACGACGCAGCGGTGCGCTCGCTGATGGATCAGTACCCCGGCGCGCGCATCGTGCCCGGCTCGGTCAAATACCAATAAGCATTGCCGACATTTACCAAGGAGATCTGACGATGATGAAGGGCCAACTCGCCGGCTTGATGAAGAAAGCCCAAGCCATGCAGGACAGCCTGAAGAAGGCGCAGGACGAACTCGGCGATATTGAAGTGGAGGGCCAGTCGGGCGCAGGGCTCGTTAAGGTGACGATGACCTGCAAGCACGAGGTCAAGCGCGTTGTCATCGACCCCAGTCTGCTTGCCGACGACAAGGACATGCTCGAAGACTTGGTGGCTGCCGCGTTCAATGACGGTCTTCGGCGTGCCGAAGAGGTCTCCCAGGAAAAAATGGGCAAGGTGACGGCCGGGATGCCGCTGCCGCCCGGCATGAAGTTTCCGTTTTGACCGACTCCCAGCGCGCGCACCGGCATGGCTGAGCCCGCGCTCGATGCCCTCGTCGAGGCGCTCAGAAGCCTGCCGGGGGTCGGCGAGAAGTCGGCGCGTCGCATGGCTTTGCACCTGCTGCAGCACGATCGGCCCGGCGCACAGCGTCTGGCCTTGTCGTTGCAGGCAGCCGTGGCCACGGTGCGGCACTGTGTTCGCTGTCACACGTTCACCGAAAGTGAGTTGTGCGGCATCTGCGCCGACCCTCAGCGTGATGCCCGATTGCTGTGTGTCGTCGAGACACCGGCTGATCAAGCCGCCATGGAGCGCACTGGCAGTTACGCCGGTTACTACTTCGTTCTGATGGGACGCTTGAGTCCGCTCGACGGGGTGGGCGTGCACGATATCGGGCTGCGTGAACTGCTAGCCCGTTCTTGCCAGCCCGAGGTTGAGGAGGTGATCGTGGCGACCAACTTCACGGCTGAGGGCGAAGCCACGGCTCACGCGGTGAGCGAGGCCCTGAAGGCTCGCGACCTTCGTGTGACGAGACTGGCCCGCGGCGTGCCGGTAGGCAGCGAGCTTGAGTACGTTGATCTCGGCACCATCGCGCATGCGCTGGTCGACCGCCGTTGAGGAGCCTTCCATGAGCAGTTTGTCTACCGGGTGTGTGCTGATCGCCGCATTGATGCCGATCGTTTGCGCGGGCATTGCCAAGAGCGGCATGTTCTCCACGCCTGCCTCGCAGGGGGGCTACGACAACAACGCGCCGCGCGAGTGGATGGCACGGCAGCAGGGGTGGCGGCAGCGCGCCAATGCTGCGCAGTCCAACTGCTTCGAGGCGCTGCCGTTTTTCATTGGTGCGGTGCTGCTGGCTCAGCAGGCCGGTGCCGCACAGGGACGGGTCGATGCCTTGGCCGCGGGCTTCATCGTGCTGCGAAGCGCATACATCCTTTGCTACCTGCGAGACTGGGCTCTGGCGCGCTCGGTGGTGTTTTGCGCTGCATTCTTCGTGAACGTGGCGCTGCTGCTGTCGGGAGCCTGATCAGCGTGAGGCCACGCTCACCGGCTTGCGCGGCGGTGTCGCCTTGGTCACGGCACTCGTCGCCTTGGACGATGACGATTTCTTGCCTGCTGGCGAGTGAGCAGCCAGTTGGGTGTTGCGCTTGGGCGCTTGCCGTGCAGCTTGATAGATGATGATCGGCGCACCTGGCTTGAAGCGCCCGTCGATGCGCAGCGAATTCCATTCGGCCACCCGGGACGCACTCAGCCCATAGCGTCTGGCGATGCCGGGTACCGAATCGCGCACGCCGGCTTTCAGGACCACTCGTTTGAGTGGGGGGACGTCGGGGGCAAGCGTCATCGTGGCGTTGTCAGCGACGCCTTCGGCCACATCGCCCAAGCGGTGCTCACTGCGTGGCACCAGCAACGTCGATCCGGCCTTGACCAGCATGCGCGGCGGGATGCGGTTGATCTCGCTGAGTTGGCGTTCGTCCATGCCCACCTGATGCGCCACATCGGCCGTGCGCATGGTCTTCGGGGCGACCCAGGCCGTCCAGGTGGCCAGGGGTGCGCGGTGTGCCGCGAGTTTGTGCACAAAGCTGCTGGCGTTGTCGTAGGGCAGCAGGATCTGAGGCGTGCCGGCTGCCAGGATCACCGGCTTGTTCATCTGCGGGTTCAGGGTCTTGAACTCGTCCAGCGTGATGCCAGCCAGCCCGGCCGCGGTGTCCACGTCGATGTCCCGCTGGATCGGTACGCTGAGGAAATAGGGGTGATTGGCCACGGCCGGCAGCGTCAGGCCGAACGATTGCGGCGAGGCGATGATGTTCTTGACCGCTTGCAGTTTGGGGACGTAATTGCGTGTCTCGTCTGGCATGTTCAGGCTGAGGTAGTCGGTGGGCAAGCCGGCCTTCTGATTGCGCGCGATGACTCGCTGCACGCTGCCTTCACCCCAGTTGTAGGCGGCCAAGGCGAGATGCCAGTCGCCAAAGATTCCATACAGACGCTGGAGGTAGTCGAGGGCCGCCCGGGTGGATGCCAGCACGTCACGCCGATCGTCGCGAAAGACGTTTTGCTTCAGCGCGAAATCGCGCCCCGTCGCTGGCATGAACTGCCACATGCCCGATGCCTTCGCCGACGACATCGCCTGAGGATTGAAGGCGCTTTCAATGAAGGGCAGCAGCGCCAGTTCGGTCGGCATACCACGCGATTCGAGTTCTTCGACGATGTGGAACAGGTAGCGTCCGCCGCGGGTGGTCATTCGCTCGACATAGTCAGGCCGGCTGGCGTACCAGCGTTCGCGCTCGCGCACCAGGTCGTTGTCGATGTCGGGCATGGCGAAGCCGCGGCGCACACGAACCCACAGGTCGGCCCTGGCAGCCGCACTGTCAAGGTCGATCTGCACACCCGGGCGCATCGGATCCACGGGCCCCAGTGCCCCCGAGGCCAGGGCCGAGCCCAGAGGATCCTCGGTTGTTGCCGTCTGGCTGGAGTTCGACCCCGAAGGCATTTCGGCCTGGCCCGCCGCGTTCGGAGTTGCTGCTGCGCTGTGGGTGGCTGTCGGGGTGGCGCAACCGGAGCCGACGGCCCACACCGACAAGGTCAGCACGCTGGCAAACATGAGACGGCGAAGGGCAGGGAAGATCGGGTCAGTCATCAAAATTCATTCTTCCATTGCCGCAAGGCCGTGAAGACCTCGACAGCATCATCGCTGGGCGACCCGTGGCGCCTTGCGGAACTGATCACCGCGGCCGCATCGCAGCGAAGGAACGGATTGACGGCACGTTCCCTGTCGATGCGACTAGGCAGGGTGGACAGGCCCACGGCGCGCTGATGCTCGCACCAGCGGGTGTAGTCGATTAATTCTGCGTTGTCGGGCTCTACCGCGTGGGCGAACTTCAGGTTCGACAGCGTGTATTCGTGGGCGCAGCAAACACGCGTGTGGCCGGGCAGTTCCGCCAGTCTTTGGAGCGAGCCGTACATTTGTTGAGGCGTGCCTTCAAAAAGCCGCCCGCAACCGCCTGAAAACAGCGTGTCGCCACAGAACAGCACGGGCGCCTCTGACAGAGCCTCGGCCCGATGAAAGTACGCGATGTGCCCGCGCGTGTGGCCCGGCACATCGATCACCTGAAAGCGTGCCCCGACGGTCCGCACGTCATCGCCCTCCGCCACCGTAATGACTGAACCGGGGATGGTCTCAAGCGCAGGCGCGTAGACCGGAACATCAAAGCGGGCCTTCAAACTGGCCAAGCCGTCCACGTGATCGTGGTGGTGGTGGGTCACTAGAATCGCCGCGAGTTTCAGCTTGAGACGATCCAGCGCCGCGAGCACCGGCGCACAATCTCCCGGGTCGACGACGGCGGCTTCCACCCCATCGTGAAACATCCAGATGTAGTTGTCGTTGAACGCGGGCAGTGCAAGCAAATCCATGTCTGAATCCGCTCCGAGTATAGGTTTGAGTGCCTGGCTCACGAGCCCAGCTGCAGCCTACCTGCTGCAATGGGAGCAGCGGTACCTGGACTCGGTGGTGGCCGACATCTTCGGCTTCCATGCGGTGCAACTGGGTCTCCCGGAACTTGACGCGTTGCGGGCCAATCGCATGCCGCACCGCTGGCGAGTTGATTCTTCGGCGAGCTGTTCGGGCGACTCCGCAGCGCCTTTGGCTGTGTCGCTCACGTGCGACTTTGACGCCTTGCCCTTCGATACCCAAAGCCTGGACCTCGTTGTCTTGCCTCACGCGTTGGAACTTGCTCGTGATCCCCACCTGACTTTGCGTGAAGTGGAGCGGGTCTTGAGGCCCGAAGGCCGCGTTGTGATCATCGGTTTCAACCCAACCAGTCTGTGGGGTTTGAGGCGCAGCAGTTCCAGTGCGCGCCGTTACCTGGGGCTGGGACCCAGCCACTCACGGTTTCTTCCGCACGACGGGGAATTGATTGCCTATCGGCGCCTGCGAGACTGGCTGCGTCTTCTCAGCTTTGAAGTGGAGACGGGTCGTTTTGGTTGCTATCGCCCGCCGGTCACGTCCAAGAACTGGCTGTCGCGCTTCGAGTGGATGGAACCTGCTGGTGACCGGTGGTGGCCTGTGCTCGGCGCGGTGTATGCGCTGACCGCCGTCAAACGCGTGCGTGGCATGCGGCTGGTGGGTCTGGCACGGGCTCGTCGTCGCAAGGCCGGGGCCTCCCAGGCCGTGGTAACGAATCAGCAACCCCATCGTGTGGTGTTGCATGGTGGCTGGCACCCAGCCCATCCAGATGAATGAACCTTTGCAAATTTCACGTCCGCAAGTGACGATTTACACCGATGGCGCCTGCAAGGGCAACCCCGGGCGCGGTGGATGGGGCGCGTGGTTGACTTGCGACGGGCATGAAAAGGAAATGTTCGGCGGCGAACTGCTCACCACCAACAACCGCATGGAGCTCACGGCCGTGATTGAGTCGCTCGCGTCGCTCAAGCGGACATGCTCGGTCTTGGTCTATACCGATAGCGATTACGTGCGCAAAGGCATCACCGAGTGGATCCACAACTGGAAGCTCAGAGGCTGGCTGACGGCTGATCGCAAACCGGTGAAAAACGCAGACCTGTGGCAGCGGCTGGATGCCCTTCGAGCCTTGCATCACGTGGAGTGGCGCTGGGTCAAGGGGCACTCAGGTGATCCAGGCAACGAACGGGCCGATGCGCTGGCCAACCGCGGCGTGGAAGTCGCGGTCTGATCGAAAAACCACCCCGGCATGGGGCGGCAGGGGCGGTTGAAGGGACCTCCCAATTGATCGCCACAGACCTGTGGAGGCGGCATATACTCGCGGGCTCGCCTTGCCACACCCATGTCGACGCATCGGGGTGGCTTCCAATGTCGGAATTCACAAGGAGATTCAATGCGTCATTACGAAATCGTGCTGCTGATTCACCCGGATCAGAGCGAACAGGTTCCAGCGATGCTGGAGCGATACAAGGGCGTGATCACTGCCGGTGGTGGCAAGGTTCACCGCGTTGAGGACTGGGGTCGCCGTCAAATGGCTTACCTGATCCAAAAGCTCGCCAAGGCTCACTACCTGTGCGTGAACATCGAATGCAGCAAGGAAGTGCTGGCCGAACTTGAAACCGGATTCCGGTTCAACGACGCCGTTTTGCGCCATCTGACTGTGCTCAAGACCAAGGCCGAAACGACGCCGTCCGTCATGATGAAGACGTCCGACCGCGACGATCGCCGCTCACAGCAGGAGTCGATGGCCTGAACCGGCTTGGTGATACCCGCTTGACCTCGCCGCGCGAATGAACCGACTGGTTCTCTCGGCTTGTGTGGTTGAACGGGGCGCATTGCGCTACACCCCGGCCGGTTTGCCGGCACTCGATTTGAGCCTCAGGCATGAATCGCAAGTCACGCAAAACGGCTTACCGCGTCAGGTTTCCATGGAAATCAGGGCGCGGGCAGTGGGCGACATCACCGGCACGTTGAGCCGGATCGAACTGGGAAGCACGCACGGTTTTGCCGGCTTTCTGGGTTCACAGCGCAACGGTAAAGGCATCGTTTTTCACGTGACCGAATTGGACTGATATCCGTAACGGTCAGCACCCGAACATAGTTTGAAAGAGGTTTCATATGGCACCGCCCCGTGGTAAAGGCAAGTTTTCCAAAGACCGCAAGCCCAAGCGCAACCAGCAATCGCTGCTGTTTCGTCGCAAGCGCTTTTGCCGGTTCACCGTCACCGGTGTGACCGAGATCGACTACAAGGATGTGGACACCCTGCGTGACTTCATCGGCGAGAACGGCAAGATCACGCCAGCTCGCCTGACTGGCACGCGCGCGTTCTTCCAGCGCCAGTTGACCACCTGCATCAAGCGGGCTCGGTTTCTGGCGATGTTGCCGTACAGCGATCAGCATCGCGTCTGAGTAAGGAACCATCATGCAAATCATCTTGCTGGAAAAAGTGGCTAACTTGGGCAACCTCGGTGACGTGGTTCAGGTCAAGAACGGCTACGCCCGCAACTTCCTGATCCCGACCCGTGCTGCACGTCGTGCCACCGCGGCCGCGATTGCGGAATTCGAAGCCAAGCGCGCCGATCTCGAGAAAGCTGCTGCTGAAAAATTGGCAGAAGCCCAGGCGCTGGCCGAAAAAATGACCGGCCGCACGATCCACATCACCCAGAAGGCGGGCGTGGATGGTCGCTTGTTTGGCTCGGTCACCAACAACGACATCGCTGAGGCGCTCACGCGGATTGACTTCAAGGTGGTCAAGTCGCAGGTTCGCCTGCCCAACGGCCCGCTGAAGACCGTCGGCGAACATCTGGTTTCGGTGGCTCCGCACACCGACGTCGTGGTGGAAGTCAAGGTGGTCGTGGTCGGCGAAGTCGCCTGATCACCCCGCGCGTTTCGACGCACTGAAAGGCCGGCTTTGCCGGCCTTTTTTCTTGCCCGACGGGATAACCGGCGAGACCGCTGCAGGCACCCAATTTCCACCGTTCGTGCCCAGCATTTGCACAGGTTTACCCACAGGCGATCGGGCCGCCCGAACTTATGATGGGGCGATGTCCGTCCTATTTGCTTCCGCCCAGATTTCGCCTCCCATGTCTCGCGGCGATGACGAAATCGCCCGCCTGCGGGTGCCTCCCCATTCGCTCGAAGCCGAGCAAAGCGTCATCGGGGGCCTGTTGCTCGACAACAGCGCCTGGGACCGCGCGGCCGACTTGCTGACCGAGAGCGATTTCTACCGCTTCGAGCACCGTGCCATCTACAGCGCCATCGGCTCGCTGGTCAACGCCACCAAGCCGGCTGATGTGATCACCGTGTACGAGCAGTTGCAAAGCCTCGGCAAGGCCGAAGATTGCGGTGGCCTGATTTACCTGAATTCTCTGGCGCAGAGTGTGCCCAGCGCGGCCAACCTGCGTCGCTACGCGGAGATCGTGCGTGAGCGTTCGGTGCTGCGCAAACTGGTCTCGGCCAGCGACGACATTGCGACCAGCGCATTCAACCCCCAGGGCAGGGCGGTGTCCGAAATCCTCGATGATGCCGAGAGCAAGATCTTCAAGATCGGCGAAGAAGGTTCGCGCTCGAAGCAAGGTTTCCAGACCATGGACAACTTGGTCGTGCAGCTGCTAGACCGGGTCACCGAGTTGCATGAGAACGGTGCTGAAGAAGTCACCGGCGTGCGCACGGGTTACTTCGATCTCGACCGCATGACGGCCGGATTCCAGCCAGGCGATCTGATCGTTTTGGCGGCGCGTCCGTCGATGGGAAAGACCGCACTGGCGCTCAACATCGCCGAGCACGTCGCCGTCCAGGAAGGACTCCCGGTGGTGGTGTTCTCGATGGAAATGGGCGCAGCGCAACTGGCCTTGCGGTTGGTTGGATCGCTCGGACGTATCGATCAGCAGCACCTGCGCACCGGTGCGCTCAAGGACGATGAGTGGGGCCGTCTCACCGAAGCCATCGAAAAGCTCGGCCGGGTCAACATGTACATCGATGAAAGCCCGGCGCTGACCCCTGGCGAGGTGAGGGCGCGCGCGCGCCGTCAGGCCCGCCAGTGCGGGCAGCTCGGTTTGATCGTGGTCGATTACCTGCAGCTCATGAGCGGCAGCGGCGGGGCCAACGAGGAGAACCGTGCCACCGTGATTGGTGAGATCTCGCGAGGTTTGAAGTCGCTCGCCAAGGAACTCAAGTGTCCTGTGATTGCGCTTTCACAGCTCAACCGCAGCGTCGAGTCGCGCACCGACAAACGTCCCATGATGAGTGACCTGCGCGAGTCCGGCGCCATCGAACAGGATGCCGATGTCATCATGTTCATCTACCGCGACGAGTACTACACCAAGGAAGCCTGCAAGGAGCCGGGCGTGGCGGAAATCATCATCGGCAAACAGCGAAACGGCCCGACCGGCACGGTCAAGCTGACCTTCTTGAAGCCGTTGACCAAATTCGACAATCTGGCGCCGGGCAGTGCAGGTTCCGATTACTGAACTCGAAGATTCAGTCCGCCCGCAGCGCGTCCCTTGACTTGCCCGAGGCTCACCTTCGTGCCTCTCGAGCAGTAACGGGACTTGAGCTCGTTGATTCTTGCAGTCAGTGAGTCTGTGTTTTCGATTTTGGCGGCGTGTCTGGTGAGCACGTTGTTGGCCAGTTCGATGAGTTTTGCGTTGCCCGTTTCCAGACCGCGGACCAGCAGGGTTTCCACAGAGCGCGCAGGGCGCCCTGCCGACCTGTGAGACAGGGCCTCCTCGGCCATCATGTTGATCGAGTGGAGACCCTCGCGAATCATCTGGCAATAGGTGACGTCATCTCCTGCTGCTTTGCACAGCAACTCGCTGGCGGCCTTTGACACGCAAAAACGCTTGGCAGTCTGCTCGACCCACATCTCGGCATCTGGCAACTGGATTTCGGTATTCCTCAACCGTCCCAGCATCGCCAGGAAGTTGGTTGCGCACTCGAAGTCAAAGTCTTCCGCCCGGGTTTCTGAAGCCAGTTCCCGAACCAGAGACACGCATTCGCCAACTTTGCGCGCAGTCAAAAGGTGGAATACGCGGCAAATGCCCATGAATCGCTGCAGGCGCACCGAATCGGGTCGGCGGCTCAGCATCTGCTCAAGGTTAGCGATGATCCGGTTGAATTCCTTGGCATCGCGTTTGTCGAAGTACAACATGCACAGCAAGACTAGGGTTTGGGCGTCGAACATCTTCGATTTGAGACCCAGCCTCACAGTCCGATCCAAAGATTTCAATGCTTCATCCTTCTCGCCCGAGAAAAAGGCCAGCATGCCTTGCTTTTGGAGCCGAGGAATGCTGTGTGGCGTGACCCGCAGCGAATCTCGATACGTGGCCATGGCGCCTTGCATGTCACCTTGCTCAAGCTGGATGCGGCTCATCACGTCGTACGCGTCCACGTAACTGGGCTCCTCCGCGATCAGACTTTCGAGAATTCGGGTGGCCTTGGGGACTTCACCGGACTCCAGTTCCGCTCGGGCCAATCCAAGCTTGGACCACGGCAAAGCCTTGGATTCATTGACCGCTGCATACAGGCGCTTGGCCGATTCATGGTCTCCGACCCGCAAAAAGAGCTCAGCGCCCATTCGGGCCGCATACAGCCAGAATTCTTCGCGAGCCTCATATCTCGCCATGCACATCTCGGCCGCCTCGACGTACTGCTCCGCCTGAATGGCCTCGAAGATGTAGCCCAACACCCGCTTGCGGTGCCGGGCCGCAATCACCCGCTCTTCGAGTGCGATGGCCGTGTGGGGCTTGACGAGGTAGCCGTCCAGTGCCGATTCGGCCGCCTCCGCCACCTTGATGTACGAACACTCTCCGGTCACCATGATGAACACCGTCGAAAACGGCAACAACTGGGATTGGCGCAGATCGTCGAGCAGTTCCTGACCTGAGATCGTGGCGTTGTCAAAGTGGTAGTCGCACACCACGATGTCAAACACTCGGGACTCGAGCTCTTGCCGGGCATCGACGATCCGGCTGGTCTGTGACACGTGGCCCACGCCCATGTCACGCAGTATGTTGATCAGTGAACTGCGAGATGTCGGATTTGCATCGATCACCAGAGCCTTGCAGTTTTTGATGTGGTGGTCGGAATGTCTCATGGCATCAAAGTAGGGGTGCAATCGAGCAGGTGTACCGGCAAGAAATGTGACGGCGTGACGTTCACGTCAAACTGCAAGGCCACCCTCAAGGGTGATCCTCAGCGGACGTCTTACTCAATATCGGAAGCTGCCCCCGTCTTGTGAGCGATAAATGCCAAGTGTTTGAATGGAAATGACGTTTTGGTCCGGGTGACGCACCCGCTCAGACACGAAGCTGCAGCCCACCAGTCGAACGC
>CANBSV010000034.1 GCA_947372225.1 Burkholderiales bacterium
CTGTTTGCGCACCACGCCGAGCGGCTGGCCGAGGTGATGGCCGCTTGCACGCGCACACCGCACAGTGCAGCCGATTTGCTACCGGTGTTGTTCAGACGACCGCTCGACGTGCACCAGACCACCTTCGCGCTGGGCGAGGCCATCGCGCACCTGAATGCGCTGTGGCACCAGGGCACGCTGCAGCGCCGGGCCGATGCGCGCGGCGTCTGGCGTTTTTCGCCAGACTGATCGGTTCAGTTGAAGACCGGCAACACGTCGGTCTTGAGTGCGCGACGGGTGTGTTCGAAGTCGGGCAACACCGAGCGCACAACGTCCCAGAAACGCGCGCTGTGGTTCATCTCGCGCAGGTGCGCCAACTCATGGGCCACCACGTAGTCGATGGTGGTCAGGCCGAAATGGATCAGCCGCCAGCTCAAGCGGATCGACCCGTCGGCGCTCGCGCTGCCCCAGCGCGTTTGCGCCGATGACAAGCTCAGGCGTTGGTAGCGCACGCCGAGTTGCGCGGCAAAGTGCTCGCAGCGCTCGGCAAACACGCGCCGGGCCTGGCGCTGCAGCCAGCTTTGCACGGCGTCGCGGATCTGCTCGGGCGTGGCCGTGGCAGGCAGGCCGATGTGCAGTCGGCGTGGTGACGTGTCGTCACCCGACGACGCATCGAGCACGGCCCCCGTCGAACTGACGCCGGCGCGTGGATCGAGCACCACCACCACCGGCTGACCCAGAAACGGAACCGTCGCGCCATCGCGCCAATCGACGCGTGCCGACTGCAGCCGGCGACCGCGTTCTTGCTGCTCGCGCAGCTTGACCAGGATCCAGTTCGACTTTTCGCGCAGCGCCGCTTCAATGTCGCGCACGCCGACCCACGACGGCGCGTTCACGCTCAGGCCGTCGACGCCCACCACAAAGCCGATGCTGCGCCGACGTGATCGCCGCAGCGCGTAGCCCACGGTGTGACCGGCCAGCGCGATGTCATGCGCAGCCTGCGGATGGCGAAACACCGCAGGCGGCAGGGCTGATCCGGCAGGCGTGTTGCCCTGCGTCAGCGCCGATGCCGTGGTGATGGGCTGTGGAAGCTCGAAAGTCGCGGGCCGCTCGACACCGGCGGGCGGCATCTGCGCCGCGCTGCATGCCGTCGGCTCGGCCGATACGAACAGCGACAACTGTGCGGGATCGGGTCGAAGCGGCGGTCTGGCCATGGGGCTACGCCGCGGGGGGCGTCTGTGATTCGACCGCGGGTGCCGCAGCCGCCGCCGGGTAGGCCTCGGGATCGAGGCGGCGCATCTCGGCCTCGATCCAGGTTTCGACCTCGCGCATCAGTTCGTCGGGGCGGCGCCCTTCCGACGGGATCAGCGGGCCGATCGACACGTCAACGATGCCCGGGCGCAGCACCATCGACTTGCGCGGCCAGCAGCGAGCTGAGGTCACCGCGATGGGCAGCACCGCCGCGCCGGTGGTCACCGCCAGTCGCGTGCCGCCGGATTTGTACTCCTCCTGGGAACCACGCTCGGCGCGGGTGCCCTCGGGAAACATGATCACCCACGCGCCGTTCGACATGTGCCGAGCGCCTTGCTCGGCCACCCGGCGCCAGGCTTCGGAGCGGCGCGCACGGTCGATGTGGATCATGTCCATGCGGGCCATCGCCCAGCCAAAGAAGGGGATGTAGAGCAGCTCGCGCTTGAACACATAGGCCAGCGGGTGCGGCATCAGCCCCGGGAACGCAAACGTCTCCCAGGTGGACTGGTGCTTGGGCAGCACGATGACCAGCGGCGCCACATTGGCCGCCGCCAGGTTGTCAAGGCCGTGCATGCGGTGGCGCACACCGCAGATCACGCGCGCCGCCGAGATCGACATCGTCAACCAGCCTGCGCACATCCAGTAGATGCGCTCGCCACGCACGAAGATCGACACCAGAACCACCGCCGTGGCCCACGGAACGACGGTGAGCGCCATCCAGAGAAAAAACGCCGCAGAGCGCAGCGACCACCACAACCGTTGCATCAGCTCAAGCCTCCAGTCACAGTGTCCGTGCCATCCACCAGGTCGCCGCGCTGCGTGCGCTCATTGCGGATCCACCAGTCGGCAAACGCGGCCAGATCATCGTGCACACGGGTTCCCGGGACCATGCCGAGTGTGTCGGACAGGGCCTGCCCCGACAGCCCCAGGCTGTTGCCGGTCTTGACCAGATGCGTCGGGCAGCCGGCAGCGGCACCGGCCTGGATGTCGCGAAGCGAGTCGCCCACCATCGGTACGTTCTTCAGCGACACGCCGTAGCGCTCGCCGATCAATTGCATCAACCCCGGCAGCGGCTTGCGACAGTTGCAGCCCTCGTCGGGCGTGTGGGGGCAGAAGAACACCGCGTCGATGCGCCCGCCATGCTGCGCCAGCGCCTGGTTCATCTTGACGTGGATCGCGTTGAGCGCAGACATCTCGAACATGCCGCGTCCCAACCCCGACTGGTTGGTGGCCAGCACCGTGCGCCAGCCCGCATGGTTGAGCCGCGCCACCGCCTCGAGCGCACCGGGCAACGGCTCCCACTCCTGCGGCGACTTGACGTAGTAGTCGCTGTCGGCGTTGATCGTGCCGTCGCGGTCGAGAATGATGAGCTTGAGCGGCGCGGCCATGTCAGGTGGCCAATTTCGACAGGTCGGCGACCCGGTTCATCGACGCGTGCAAGCGGGCCAACAAGCCGAGTCGGTTGGCGCGCAGCGCCGCATCATCGGCATTGACCATCACCGATTCGAAAAACGCATCGACAGGCGCCTTCAGCGCCGCGAGTGCTTGCAGCGATCCGGCGTGGTCGCCTCGCTCGAAGGCCGCATCGGCTTGCGGCTGCACCGCCGCCAAGCCCTGCGCCAGCGCCACTTCGGCCGGCTCGACCAGCAAGGCCGCGTCGACATGCGGATCGACCGCGCCTTCGACCTTCTTCAGGATGTTGCTCACACGCTTGTTGGCTGCGGCCAGTGCAGGCGCTTCAGGCAGTGCCGAAAAGGCACGCACTGCGGCCAGCCGCTGGGCGACTTCGCTCAGACGCTGCGGCCGCAGCGCCATCACCGCATCGACTTCCTGTGCGCTGTAGCCTTGCTCGCGCAGGCTGCCCGACAGGCGATCGAAGATGAATTCGGACAGCGCCACCGACGGGTCGGTGACCAGCGCGCCAAACGCCGGCAGGCTGGCGCGCAACAGCACGTCGACATCGAGAGGCAGCGCCTTTTCGGTCAGCATGCGGATCACCCCGAGCGCGTGGCGGCGCAGGGCGAACGGGTCGCGGTCACCGGTGGGCAACTGGCCGATGCCGAACAGGCCGACCAGCGTCTCGAGCTTGTCCGCCAGCGCCACCACCACGCCCACCTCGTTGCGCGGCAGTTCATCGCCGGCAAAGCGCGGCCGGTAGTGGTCCTCGATTGCGAAGGCGATGTCCTCGGGTAGGCCGTCGTGCAGCGCGTAGTAGCGCCCCATCGTGCCTTGCAGTTCGGGGAACTCGCCCACCATGTCGGTCAGCAGATCGGCCTTGGCCAGCTGCGCGGCCTGCGCAGCGCGAGCGGCCAGCGCCTCGCCGCCGAGTTGCAACGCGATGGCGCGAGCGATCGCCTGCACGCGCACGACGCGCTCACCCTGGCTGCCCAGCTTGTTGTGATAGACCACCCGCGACAGTCCGTCGACGCGCGACGCCAGCGTTTTCTTGCGGTCCTGGTCGAAGAAGAACTTGGCGTCGGCCAGGCGCGGACGCACCACGCGCTCGTTGCCGCCGATCACGGCACTGGCATCGGCCGGCCGGATGTTGCTGACGATGAGAAAACGCTCGGTGAGCTTGCCCGCAGCATCCAGCAGCGGGAAGTACTTCTGATTGGCCTTCATCGTGAGGATCAGGCATTCCTGAGGCACCTCGAGAAAGCTCGTCTCGAAGCGCCCGAGCAGCACGTTGGGGCGCTCGACCAGGGCGGTCACTTCATCGAGCAGCGCGGCGTCATCGATGGGGGCCAGACCCTCGAGCGCAGCGGCGTGCTGCAACTGGCGCAAGATCTCGCCGTGGCGATCGGCAAACTCGGCGATCACCGCGCCTTGGTCGACCAGCTGCTCGGCGTAGCGGTCGGCGTGCTGCAGCACCACGGGGTCGATTGCCGCCTCGAAGCGGTGGCCGCGCGTGTTGCGGCCCGACTGCAGGCCCAGCGCCGTGAGCGGCACCACATCGGCGCCATGCAGGGCCACCAGACCGTGCACCGGGCGCACGAAGTGCACGCTGTGCCAGCCAGGCTGGTCGCCCGTCTCGAGCTGGTAGCTCATCAGCTTGGGAATGGGCAGCTTGGCGATCGCGTCATCGAGTGCCTTTTGCAAGCCCACCGCCAGCGTCACGCCGGCCACGATGCTGTCGAAGAACAGCGCTTCGGCCTTGCCGTCGGGCTGGCGCTTGAGCTGCGGCAAGGCTGAGGCATCGACGCCCAGCGCACCGAGCTTTTTCAGCAGCGCAGGCGTGGGCTGGCCGTCGGCGCTCAGGCCCACGGCCACCGGCATCAATTTTTGCGATACCGCCTGATCGGGCGCCACGGAACGCACCGCGCTGATGTGCGCGGCCAGCCGGCGCGGCGAGGCAAACGGTGTCACCGCGGAGTGGTCGGTCGTCAGGCCTTGCGACTTGAGACCATCGGCCAGCAGCTGGGCAAACGCCTCGCCCAGTTTCTTGAGGGCTTTGGGTGGCAGCTCTTCGACGAACAGTTCGACGAGCAGATTGGCTGTGCTCATGGGATCAGGCGGCTTTCTTGTCGCGTTGCTGGGCGAGCTGTGCGATCACTTCATCGGCCCAGGCACGCGGTGCCATCGGGAAGCCCAGCCGTGCGCGGCTGTCGAGGTAGCTCGCGGCAACCGCGCGCGCCAGATTGCGGATGCGCCCGATGTAGGCGGCCCGCTCGGTCACGCTGATCGCACCACGCGCATCCAGCAGGTTGAAGGTATGCGCCGCCTTGAGCACCTGCTCGTAGGCGGGCAAGGCCAACTGGGTGGCGATCAGGTGCTGAGCCTGCTTCTCATGGCTGCCAAAGGCACCCAGCAGGAAGTCGACGTCGCTGTGCTCGAAGTTGTAGGCGCTTTGTTCCTGCTCGTTTTGCAGGTAGACGTCGCCATAGCTGATGCGCTGGCCGTCGGCACCGATCGTCCACGTCAGGTCGTAGACGTTGTCCACGCCTTGCAAGTACATCGCCAGACGCTCGAGGCCGTAGGTGATCTCGCCGGTGATCGGCCGGCAGTCGATGCCACCCACCTGCTGGAAGTAGGTGAACTGCGTGACTTCCATGCCGTTGAGCCAGACCTCCCAGCCCAGGCCCCAAGCGCCGAGCGTCGGGTTCTCCCAGTCGTCCTCGACGAAGCGCACGTCGTTGACCTTCAGGTCGAAGCCCAATGCCTCGAGCGAGCCGAGGTACAGCTCGAGGATGTTGCTCGGTGCCGGCTTGAGCACGACCTGGAACTGGTAGTAGTGCTGCAGCCGGTTCGGGTTGTTGCCATAACGGCCGTCCTTGGGGCGGCGGCTGGGCTGCACGTAGGCGGCCTTCCACGGCTCGGGGCCGAGCGCGCGCAGGAAGGTGGCGGTGTGGCTGGTGCCGGCGCCGACTTCCATGTCGTAGGGCTGCAGCAAGGCACAGCCCTGGGCGTCCCAGTATTGCTGCAGGCGCAGGATGATTTGCTGGAAGGTCAGCATGTCGCAGTGCTCAGGGTGATGGGGCGCGGCGCGTCCAACGAGGCAAGAGGCTCTTCGGAGCGCGGGAAGGCTCATTTTACGGGCGGGGTGGTGCCGACAGGCGTCGCCCCGGCCACGCCGAGACGACCACGATGGTCAGGGCCACAGCGAACAGCGGCCACAGGCCGCACGCGGCCAGCCAACCGGCGTAGGGTGTCGTGCCGGTGCGGCCCTCGACGCTGGCTTCGAGGATGCCCTCGGTCAGCGGCGGCAGCCTGGCGGTGACACGGCCGTGGTGATCGATCACCGAGGTGGCGCCGGTGTTGGTGGATCGGATGAAAGGGCGCTGGAATTCGAGCGCACGCATCTGCGAGAACTGCAGGTGCTGGTCTTGCACCAGCAGCCGGCCGAACCACGCCAGGTTGCTCACGTTGACGAACACCGTCGCAGCCTGATCGCCGACCGCACTTGAGGCGATCTCCTCGCCGAAGAGGTCCTCATAGCAAACCAGCGGGCGCAGCCGCTGACCGGCGAACGCCAGCGAAGCGGTGGTCTGGCCGCGTGCCTGGTCGGCCAACGGAATGCCCATCAGCGCGACGAACCAGTGAAAGCCTGGCGGGATGATTTCGCCAAACGGCAACAGGTGGCGCTTGCCGTAGCGGTACTCGCCGCGCGCATCCGAAGCGTCGGATGGCAGTGCCACGGTGGAGTTGACGAAACCTGATTCCTCATCACCCACGAAGATGCCGACCAAAGCGGCTCGGGGTGTATCGGGGCGTCCGGGCCGTGGGCGCAGTTGCTCGCGCAAGCCTTCCCAGTAGCCCGCGCTGAGCTGCGAGCGCGTGAGCGGCACCACCGACTCCGGCGTGACCACCAGCGTGCCTCGAGCAGCGGCCATTTGGCGCATCAGGCCCACGAGTTGCGACTCGAGCCGTGCGGGGTCGAATTTGAGCTCCTGCGCGATGTTGGGCTGCAGCAAGCTGACCTCAAGCACCCCGGTGGACCTGGTGAATGCGCCGGGCAGTGCCTGCGCCAGCAGCACCAGTGCGGCCACTACCACACTGGTCGTGCCTCGCTGGCGCAGCGGCATCGCCCGCAGCCATTGCGCCAGCGTGCCGGCCACCAGTGCGGCGAGCGCGCACAGGCCGTACACGCCGATCCAGGGAATCCACGCCGCCAGCGGCCCGACGGTGTGGGCGTAGCCCGAAGCGATCCACGGGAATCCGGTGAACACCACCGCGCGCGCCAGTTCGGCGAGCAGCCAGCAAGCGGCCCACAAAACGATGTCCCAGCCCGCCCGGCCGGTGCGCAGCCACGCCCACAGCGCCATCGCGCCGGCGTAATACAGACCCAGCAAGGCCGCCAGCACCAGCACCGCCGCACCCGCCAGCGCGGGATGCAGCCCGCCGTAGTGATGCATGCTGATGTAGAGCCACCAGAAACCGGCGACCAGCCAGCCCACGGCAAACAACCAGCCCAGGAGCGCCGCCTGACGCACGGGTGCCCGCGCGGTGGCGTGCGCCAGCACGCCCAGCGCCAGAAGTTGCAGCCACCAAGCCTCGAAAGGCGCAAACGACAGCGCCTGAGCCACACCGGCCAGCAGCACCGCTGGCGCACTGGCCAGCATGCGCCAACGGGTCGTGTCGCTGGAAGAGCCGATGGCGCCGGGCGCCAAGCCGCGCATCAAGCGCCGTCGGAGGCCTGCGCCTCTTCAGGCACGCGGGTCACCTTGAACCAGCGCACGGCGCCGCCCCGGGTCAACATCACCCCAAAGACGAGCCCGCCCAGGCTCACCGACTCGCCGCGACGGGGCACGCGCCCCATCTCGTGGGCGATCAGGCCGCCGATCGTGTCGAAGTCGTCGTGCGGCAGCACCGAGCCAAAAGCGTCGTTGACGGCGGTGATCTCGGCATCGCCGGCCACCCGGTGGCTTCCGTCGGCCAAGGTGTAG
Organism: Burkholderiales bacterium; assembly: GCA_947372225.1. Classification (GTDB taxonomy): domain Bacteria; phylum Pseudomonadota; class Gammaproteobacteria; order Burkholderiales; family Burkholderiaceae_C; genus PBB1. The sequence goes on from CANBSV010000034.1 coordinate 7,614, forward strand.
ACGCTCGATTCGCCGTCCTTCTCATCGAACTCGTCTTCGATCTCACCGACGATTTCCTCGAGCACGTCTTCGATCGTGATCAACCCGGCGGTACTGCCGAACTCGTCGATGACGATGGCCAGATGGTTGCGGTTGGAGCGAAAGTCGCGCAGCAACTCGTTCAGCCCCTTGGATTCGGGCACGAATACCGCGGGGCGCAGCAAGGTGCGCAAGTTGAGGTCGGGCGAGCGCTGCAACTTGAGCAGATCCTTGGCCATCAGGATGCCGATGATGTTGTCGCGCTGGCCGTCGTAGACCGGAAAGCGCGAGTGAGCCGTGTCGATGACAACGTGCAGCAGATCGTCGTAATCGGCCTCGATGTCGAGCAGGTCCATGTGTGGCGCGGCCACCATGACGTCGCCGGCCGTCATGTCGGCCATGCGAATGACGCCTTCGAGCATCAGGCGCGACTCCGGAGCGATCAGCGCCCGGTGCTCGGCCTGCGCCAGGGCTTCAATCAATTCATCGCGCGAGTCGACGCCAGGCGACAGGAACTCGATCAAACGCTGGAAAAGGTTGCGCTTGTCGACGTGATGCTGCGGCGCGCGAGTCGGGTTTTTGGCGCGTCCTGCTGAAGCGGATCGCGCCGGATGAGGGTCAGACATCGCGCTCGGGCGAGAAGTGAAACACCGGTGCAGCTTACCCGAAGCAAACTTGACAGGTGTGCTAGCTTGCGCAGTTGCTGCATGCACCCATTTTTCGGACTCGATTTTTCAGGAAACACCCCATGGCCCTCATTCCCGCCACCATCGTCACCGGATTCCTCGGCTCGGGCAAGACCACTTTGCTCAAGCGCGTGCTGACCGAAGCGCACGGCCAGAAGATCGCCGTCATCGAAAACGAATTCGGCGACGAGAACATTGACAACGAGATCCTCGTGCGCGACAGCGGCGAGCAGATCATCCAGCTCAACAACGGCTGCGTGTGCTGCTCGATCCGCGAAGACCTGCGCACCACGCTCAGCGATCTGGCCGACAAGAAGCGCAAGGGCGAGTTGCAATTCGACCGCGTGGTGATCGAGACCACCGGCCTGGCCGACCCGGGACCTGTGGCGCAAACGTTTTTCATGGACGACGAGATCGCCGAGAACTACCTGCTCGACTCGATCCTGACGCTGGTCGACGCCGTGCACGGCAGCCAGCAGCTCGACGACCGTCAGGAAGCGCGCATGCAGATCGGCTTTGCCGACCAGATCTTCATCAGCAAGACCGACCTGGTGGACAAGGAAGCGGTCGATGCGCTCGCCCACCGCATCGGCCACATGAATCCGCGTGCGCCGCAAAGCCGTGTGCACTTCGGCGAGGTGCCGCTGGCCAACGTGTTTGACCTGCGCGGCTTCAACCTCAACGCCAAACTCGACATCGACCCGAACTTCCTCAACGCCGACGCCCATGCTCACGAGCATCACGACCACGAGCACGGCGATCACTGCGATCACCCCAGCCACGCCCACCACCACGTGCACGACGACGATGTGAAGTCGTTCGTGTTCCGTTCGGACAAGGCCTTCAATGCGGCCAAGCTCGAAGACTTTCTGGGGTCGATCGTGCAGGTCTACGGCCCGAAGATGCTGCGCTACAAGGGCGTGCTCAACATGAAGGGCACCCCGCGCAAGGTGATCTTCCAAGGCGTGCACCAGCTCATGGGCAGCGATCTGGGCCCGCCATGGGCTGCAGGCGAGAAAAAGACCAGCAAGATGGTTTTCATCGGCATCGACCTGCCGAAGGACATATTTTTGCAAGGCCTTGAGCAGTGCCTCGCCTGAGGGCAACCCGTGGCTACAATCCGCCCCGCTCATCGACCCGTTGGATGCGCCCTTTCGTGAGAGGAAGGGCCTGTTCACCGCGCGCTGTGGCGGTATAACCCCGCTGCGAGGAGATTCCTGTGGCTCGATCCCCGGTCAAGACTTCGACTGTTGCAATGAAAACTGCAACCCCCAAAGCATCGGCCCGGGTGCCCGTGAAGCCTTCGCCCACCAAATCTGCAGTTCCGGCGCCCAAGGCGTCGGCCAAGGCACCCGCCTCCAAAGTGGTGTTGCCGGCCGCGAAAGCGCCAACCGCCAAGAAACCTGCCCCGAATCCCATGCTAAAACCCCCTCCGACGCCAGTCTCCGACGACAAGCTGCCCGCAGCCGAGGTCATCAAGGTGGCCGCAGCCGTACCAGAGGTGCCCGTGGTAGCGGTGGTCAAGGCACCGCGAGCCAAGTCGGCAGCAAAGTCTCGCTACGGGGCGCCCATGCCCGTCGCACCGCTGCCGCCACCCACCTCGCGCTTTGCCGATCGCTTCGCTCCGCCGCGGCCTCCGACCCGACAGATGAGCAATCTTCAGGACGACACGCCGCGTATCGCGCCGAAGGCCGACCCCAAGCTCGCCAACGCCTGGAAGACCAAATCGGGTGCCGAACTGAGCGAGGCCGAGGTGCTGGCCATGCCAGAGAGCGAGTACATGGGCGACAAGCAGCTCGAGTTCTTCCGCGCCACGCTCAAGAAGCTCAAGGATGACCTGCTGAGCAACGCCGGCGAGACCACCGAGCACTTGCGCGAGGACACCTCGATCGTTCCCGATCCGGCTGATCGCGCCACCATCGAAGAAGAGCATGCGCTCGAGTTGCGCACCCGTGACCGCGAACGCAAGCTGCTCAAGAAGATTTCTCAATCACTCGGCCGCATCGAGAGCGGTGAGTACGGCTTTTGCGACGAAACCGGCGAGCCCATCGGCTTGGGCCGGTTGATTGCCCGGCCCACGGCGACCTTGTCGCTGGAAGCCCAGCAGCGTCGCGAATTGAAACAAAAAATGTTCGGCGACTGAGCTTGTCAGTCGTCCACGCTCGGCGCAGGCCATGACGGATTCCAAAGACGCGGGCAGCTTCTTCCGCAAGGTCGTCAAGTTCGTTGCGAACCCGACGGTTGAGTGGAGCCAACTGGGCCCGGGCGTTCGCGATTCGGTCGAAAACGAGCTCGACAAGGTCGAACTCAAGGCCATGATCGAGCGCAAGCGCCGCAACGACTTCGTGCGCAAGCGCGAATTCGACATGCTTCGCAAGGTGCGCCGCGAAGGTCTGACGGCTGAGCAGCTTGCCGCACTGGGCAGTGCGTCGTCCATGGGCGACTCGGAAATCCGCCTGTCGGAGCGCGGCGTTTCGCCCGGCTCCGGCATGAAGGCGAAGATCGACGCGATCGAACAGCAGATGGTGGGCGGCGGCGCCCACGACAGCTTGCGCCGGCCCTCTGATTTCAGATCCGCACCCACCGAGCCCATGCCGCTGCAAGCGCGTCGGCCGGCAGCGAGCACACCTGCCAGCTCACCTGCGCCTGCACCCGCGGCACGCCGCGAGCCCCCGGTGCTGGAGCCGCTCACCTTCAAGTCACTCGAGACTGTCGCGCCCGCCGTGCCCGCTGTCAGTCAGGCACCCGGCCCTGAAGTCGCGCACGACCCCGAGCTCGATGAGGCGGTGATCGCGTTCGCCAACGCTGACTTCGCACTGTGCGAACAATCGCTGATGCAGCTCACACAGGCCGGCGGCGCACGTGAGCAACATGCCGAGACTTGGCTGGCCTTGTTTGACCTGCACCGGGCCACGGGTGAGGCCATCAAGTTCGAGCGACTGGCCCTCGACTACGCCCAGAAGTTCGGTCGCTCTGCTCCGCAGTGGTATTCGATGCCGCAGCAGATGGCCGAGGCATCTGGCGAAGACCAGTCCCAACGTGCCCGCATCGAAGGGCAGATCGGCTGGGTCAGCCCCGTGTGGTTTGACCTGGAGCAAGTCGCAGCACTGCGTTCACAAACGCTGCAGATGCCATTGCCCTGGGTACTTGACTGGAGCTCGCTCAAGGGTATCGACACCGAAGCTGCGGCCCGCCTGAGCGAGCTGTTTCGTCTGTGGATGCCTCAAAAGCTGGACATGCGCTGGTTGCAAGGCGATCGGCTTTTGCAGTACCTGCAGGACGCGACCCCCAACGGCGTGCGCGACACCGATCCGGTGTTCTGGATGCTGAGGCTGGATGTGCTGCGTCTGATCAATCGACCGGACCAGTTCGATGAGGCGGCCATCGATTACTGCGTCACCTACGAAATGTCGCCGCCGTCGTGGGAGCCGGCCAAGTGTCGGGTGCGCTTCGGCGGGTCCACCGGCAGCACCTGGTCCGCAGCCACCTCGGCCATCAGCGGCCTGTCGACCAGCTTTGTCGAGTCCAGGTTGACCGAAGACGGCGGGACAGGACCGGTCTGGAGCGTGGACCTGTCCGGCCAACTGGTCGGCGACATCGGTCGTCTGCTTGACGAGATGAATGCTCAGGTGGGCACGGCATCGATGATCAATGTGTCGTGCCTGAAGCTGATCCGGGTCGACTTCATCGCTGCGGGCGACCTGCTCAATTGGGTGCTGGCGCGGCGCGGCGAAAACCGCCATGTGACCTTCGTTGACGCGCACCGGCTGATCGCCCTGTTCTTTGGCGCGATGGGCATCAACGAAAACGCCTCGATCAGAGTGCGCACACTCTGATCGTCATCGCTCGCGCTGCGCCTGCAGTGTGAGCAGCCCTTCGAAGATCAGGGTATCGACCGTCTCGAACGGCAACTCGACGATCGACGCCAGCTTGGGCGCTGCCCCTCCGCTCATCAGCAGCAAGGGTGGCTGGCCTGAGAGTGCCAGCAGCCTTCGGTGCATGCGCTCGACGGCACCCGCCATGGCGTGGGCGCCACCGCTCATGAGCGCGTCGCTGGTGTTGGTTGGAAAGTCGACCACCTCGCCAGTCGGCGCCTTCAGCCCGGCGGTTCCCATCTCAAGGGCGCGCAGCATCAAACCGAACCCGGGCAGGATCAGGCCACCCAGAAAGCGGCCATTCGCGTCCAGCGCGTCCACGGTCACCGCCGTGCCCACCACCACGACCAGCACAGGTGGCACGGTCGCAGCGCCCCGTAATGGCACGGCCAGCGCGCGCTGCCGGGCACCGATCAGCGCCACCCAGCGGTCGGCACCGAGGCGGTTGGGATGGTCGTAGCCGTTGACGACGCCGGCGGCACTCGCGGTTGAGGTGACCCAGCGCGGCTCGAGCCCCCACAGGTCCTCGATCTGCTCAGCCACTCGGCGCTTGACCCCCTCTCCAGCCACCACGCATCCGAGCATCTGCGAGGGTCGCGGCAACGACTTCCAGCCGCCCTCAGCCAACTGATCGATGGTCTCGAGAAACACCGCCCCATGCGCCAAGGCCGCAGCGCCGGGAACGGCGCTTTCATAGATCGCCCACTTCAATCGCGTGTTGCCGACGTCGACAGCCAAAAAGCTCACTCAACCTCCCGGCGCGGCGTTTGGCACGCAAAGACATCTGGGGCACAGCATGCGCTCGGCGCCATGCAGCGCCGTGGGTGGGGCAGCCGTTTCATCGGCGGCGATTGTGCAGGTAAAAAATCCGCCATCACCCACGTCACGGGGGCTCAGGCACTGCCACACCGCACGCCTACACTCGAATCCAACCTGCCGCCCTGCCGGCCCCACCCGCTGGCCACCATCGACATGTCCGTGACCGACCCCGACCTCACCGCCTACCGCTACAGCGGGGCAGGTGAAGCAAAGCGCTTTCGCCTGGACCGCATCAACCCGGCCAGCACGCCGTGCTCGAGCGGCGACAAGCCCGCCGACCAGGCCGCCCTCGAACGGCTGACGTTGAAGATCGACGACGGGCAAAACCTGCTGCTGGCCAACCGCCAACGCAAACTGCTGGTGGTGCTGCAGGGAACGGACGCCAGCGGAAAGGACGGCACCGTGCGCGACGTTTTCCGCTACACCAGCCCGCTGGGCGTGCGGGCGGTCGGCTGGAAGGCGCCGACCGAAGAAGAACTCGCCCACGATTTTCTGTGGCGCATCCACCAGCGCGTCCCGGCTGCAGGCGAGATCGTCGTTTTCAACCGAAGCCACTACGAAGACGTGCTGGTGCCGGTGGTCACTGGCGCCATCAAGCCGGCGCAAACCCGTCAGCGCTATGCCCACATCAACGACTTCGAGCGCTTGCTCGTCGAAACCGGGACCACCGTGCTGAAGTTCATGCTGCACATCTCGAAGGACGAGCAGCGGTCCCGTCTGCAAGCGCGCATCGACGACCCGACCAAGAACTGGAAATTCAACCTCGGCGATCTCGAGGTTCGCAAGCAGTGGGATGCTTATCAGGAGGCCTATGCGGACGCCATCTCGGCCACGGGCACCACCTGGGCACCTTGGGTTGTGGTGCCGGCCGACTCCAAAGCGCATCGCAACCTGATGATCGCCACGCTGGTGAGCCAAGCCCTTGAAGACATGGAGCTGAAAGCTCCGCCTGCAGACCCCGCACTGGCCAACTTGAAAGTCTCCTGATCCGGCCGGCCTCAACGGGTCAGATCAGGTCACGCCCGTGCCACCGGGATCGTTGGTCAAGGCCTGCGAGGCACGCGGCGCCTCAATGCGCAGGTCGCTTTCGGGCGTGGCCACGCATGGCAGGATGCAGCCCTCGAGCTTTTCTTCGGCGCTCAGGCCGGGCCATTCGATCAGGTGACGTACCCGACCGTTCGTCACCACACACAGGCAGGCACGGCAAGTCCCGTTGCGGCAAGATGTCGGCAAGACGATGCCGGCCAGGCGGGCCGACTCGACCAGCGACGCGCCAGCGGCCACCTCGAACACCCAGCCCTGCGGAGCGACCATGACCACAAAGCGATCGCACCGGCTGCCTTGCGGCGACCCGACGGCATTGAGTTCGCGTGGAGGGCCGTCCATGGAAACACGCCTGACGGCTTGCGCGAGAGGCGCCGACCTCAGCGCTGCCAGGCAATCCCGTCGTCGGTGAGCAGCGCGTCCAGACCGAGGTCGTCGGCACTTGCCCTGAGCATGGGCAAAAAGCCATTGGAATAGCTCAAGCCGACGGTGTACGGGCGCGGTCGCAAGGCAGCAACGGTTCGATCGTAGAAGCCACCGCCGTAACCAAGACGAACGCCTTCGGGCCCGTAACCGATGCAAGGCAGCAGCACCAGTTGCGGATCGAACGTCTCGGTGCCCTTGGGCTTGGGGATGTCGTAGGCGTCCGGCTCCATCGGGCAGCCCGGAAACCACACATGAAACTTGAGCGTCGCTTCCGCGCGATCGACCACTGGAAGCCCGATGCGCCGCTCGTCAGCGCTTTCGGCCCATCTGTACAAGGCGGGCAGCGGATCGAATTCGCCCTTGATCGGCCAGTAGCCGCCGATGGCAGTCTCCTTGCGGCTGACCAGCCACACGCGCAACACACTTTGCAACTCCACCGCCCGCTCGTGACGGTCTGGCAAGGCCAGCCGCGCGGCAACGAGCTTGGCGCGCAGCGCTGCACGATCGATGGGAGGCTCAGGAGTGTTGGCGTTGCTCATCCCAAGATTGTGCAAGAGCGGCCTGGCCCATAGGAAGTTTCTAGGGCAAGCGCAACACGTGTTCAGCGAACGCCCAACTCGGTCACCACGCAGTCCATGGACCGGTCGTGAGGTTGCGGTCGCCACAAGGCCTCGTCGATCTCACCCACCGACCAGGCCACGCCGATGACGGTGACGTGCGGGTGCGCCGCCAGCCAGCGATCGAAGTAGCCGCCGCCATAACCGAGACGAAAGCCGCTCGCTGTGTAGCCCACGCATGGCGCGAGCACCACATCGGGCACCACGACCGCACCGTCGCACGCTGCGATGCCGCACTCGTCGCGCAGCGGCGGCGGCAGCCGGTTCCAGTGGCGGTAATCCATGCGCACGGGCTGCCGAAACGAGAATGGCAGCGCGAGCGGCGTGCCCTCGAGCGACTCATCACTCAGGCAAGCTGCGGCGGCATCGAATTCCGATTGAACCGACCAGTAAACGCCGAGTCTTTCAGGCGCGAGTTGCCCGAGCACCGACATAAGATGCCCGGCCAGCGCGGCGCGTCGCTCAGGCAGGCGGCTGGCGTCGGCCACGAACGCCTGACGCTCGGCGAGCAGGCGTTTTCGCAAGGCCTGACGGGCCGCCTTCAGCGCGTCAACAGAGGATTCGGACATGGATGTATCGGCTGGATGGGTTGTGATTTGATCGTTGACCGCTGCGGGACCCTGATCAGATTCAGGCGCATTTTGATCCGGTTGTTTCCGGCGCGAGCCCCGGCCAGCGCCGCGCCAGGCGGCGGTGTGCCCGGGATGGGCGCGTTGCGCCATTGCTGCGCTGCGCTGTCGCTGTGCCTGCTGGTGCCACTGCCCGCAGCGCACGCTGGCAGCGAGCCGGCCGCTTGGGCCGCAGGAGCGCCGGAGCCCATCCTTGAAGCACGCGAGGCCTTTCGCAAGCGCGACCGTGCCCGCCTCGGTGAGCTGCGCGAAGCCGCCGTCACCGCCCAGCACCCGCTGGCGCCCTGGGTCGCCTACTGGGACGCGTACGTGCGGCTGGGCGAGTTGCAGCAGGCGGACCTCGAGGCGTTCTATGTCCAGTTCAAGGGCAGCTATGTCGAAGACCGCCTGCGCAACGACTGGCTGCTCGAGCTGGGTCATCGCCGCGACTGGGCGAACTTCGCGCTGGACTTCCCGCGGTTCCGGATGAACGACGACCGCGAGGTCACTTGCTACGCGATGCTCACCGAGCATCTCGCCGGGCGCAAGGTGCGCGACGCTGCCCGCGCTGCCTGGTTCGCCCAGCGCGATGCCGACGAAGGCTGCAACCTGATGGCCACCACCCTCATGGAAGCAGGCGTCTTCAAGCCCGCAGACGCCTGGCGCCGGGCCCGGCTGGCAATGGACGCCGGCCGGCCGCGTGCCGTCACTCAGGCGGTGCAGTTGGCGAGCAAGACCGCCGACAAGGCCGTGCTGCAAGGGCTGCTCGACACCCCCTCGCGCTATCTGGTTCACAAGGCTTCGGCGTTCGGTCGCGAGCGCTCCGAGCTGGCCACGCTGGCGTTGGTGCGGTTGGCCGCACTCGACCCCGATGCGGCCGCCGACGCGCTGAAGACCCGCTGGGAGCACGACCTGCCAGACGACCTGGCCGCCTGGGCCTGGGCGGCCACCGCCAAGCAATCGGCCATGCGGCTGTCCGATGACGCGCCGGAACAGTTCCAGCGCGCCGGGCGTGCTGCAGGACTGGGCGCCGTGGCGGGCGCCAGCCGGCGCGGCCCGAGCAGGCCCGTGGTCGACGCTTCCGAAACCGACTGGCCGGACGACACCCTGGCGTGGAAAGCGCGCGCCGCATTGCGTGCCAACCAGGGGGCAGGCCGCTGGCAGCAGGTGGTGCAAGCCATCAACGCGATGAGCCCCGGCGAGCAGCGCGATGCAGCCTGGATCTACTGGAAGGCGCGAGGTCTGCAGTCGCTGAGCGTGGACTCGCAAGACGGCGAGGGCCTGCGAGCGCAGGCGCGCGAGATGCTGGGCGGCATCTCCGGCCAACTGAGCTTCTACGGCAAGCTGGCCAGCGAGCAACTCGGCCTGCCCATCACGCTGCCGCCGCCACCGGCGCCGCTGTCATCCGGCGAGCGCGCCGCCGCCGCCCAAAACCCCGGGCTGGACCGGGCGATGCGCTTGATCGCCATCGGCCTGCGCTCCGAGGGCGCGCGCGAATGGAACTACACCGTGCGCAGCATGAACGACCGCGAGTTGCTGGCCGCCGCACAGATGGCCTTCGACCGCGAGCTGTGGGACCGCTGCATCAACGCCAGCGATCGCACCCGCACCGAGATCGACATGCAGCAGCGCTTTCCCACGCCGTTTCGCTCGCAAGTGATGGCGCGAACGCAGGAAATCGGGCTCGACCCAGCCTACGTCTATGGCCTCATACGTCAGGAATCGCGCTTCGTCACCGATGCGCGATCGGGCGTGGGCGCCTCGGGACTGATGCAGGTGATGCCCGCCACGGCGCGCTGGACGGCCAAGAGGATCGGCATGCCCTACAGCCACGAACAGATCGCCGACCGGGACACCAACCTCAAGCTCGGCATGAGCTACCTCAAGCTCGTGCTCGACGACTTTGACGGCTCGCAGCCGCTGGCCGCGGCGGCCTACAACGCCGGGCCCAGCCGGTCGCGCCGCTGGCGTGACGGCCCGCTGCTCGATCCGGCGGTCTGGGCCGAGAACATCCCATTTACCGAAACCCGCGATTACGTCAAGAAGGTGCTGTCCAACGCGGCCTACTATGCGGCGCTGCTGCGCGGCGATGCGGTGTCCATCCGCTCGCGGCTGGGCAGCGCCATCGGACCGCGCGACGCCAACGCCCCCGCAGTCGACAAGGATCTGCCATGAACACCTCCATTGAAACGTCCACGCTCAGCCCCGCGGCTGCGCGCCACATCCTGGTGCTCGGCGGCACAGGCTTCGTCGGACGCAGCGTGTGCGAGCGGCTGGTCGAGCGATCGGGCGGCGGCGACGGACGCATCGTCGTGCCGAGTCGGCGTCCGCAGCGCGCGCAGCACCTGCGCACGCTGCCCACGGTGGAGCTGCTGCAGGCCGACGTGCACGACGAGGCTGTGCTGCGCCGGCTGGTGACCGGCTGCGACGCGGTGATCAATCTGGTGGCCATCCTGCATGGCAGCGAGGCCGACTTCGAGCGCACGCATGTGGAACTGCCGCGCAAGCTGGTGGCCGCGTGTCAGGCCGCAGGCGTGCAGCGCGTCGTGCACGTGAGCGCTCTCGGCGCGTCCGTCAACGCACCCTCGCGCTACCTGCGTTCCAAGGCGGCCGGTGAGGCGGTGCTGGAGACCAGCGGCCTCGATGTGACGGTGCTGCGGCCGTCGGTCATCTTCGGCGAGCACGACCAGTTCATCAACCTGTTTGCCGCCATGCAAAAGCTGACACCGGTGGTGCCGCTGGCTGGCGCGTCCGCACAGTTCCAGCCGGTGTGGGTGGATGACGTGGCATCGGCCATCGTGGCCGCGCTCGATCAGCCCGAGTCCATCGGGCAGACCATCGAGTGCGGCGGGCCGGCCGTCTACACGCTGGAGCAGCTGGTGCGATTCGCCGGTCGCTGCACGGGGCGCGAGCGGCTGGTGATCGGGCTGCCTGAAGGCATCGCCCGGCTGCAGGCGGGCCTGATGGAACTGCTGCCCGGCACGCCGCTGATGTCGCGCGACAACGTCGACTCGATGCGCGTGCCCAACGTGCTCGGCGGCCAGCGCCCCACGCTCGCCGCGCTGGGCATCGAGCCGCAATCGCTCGAAGCCGTGATGACCCCGCTGCTGCAGGACCGCACCGGCTGCGCGCGGCTCGACAAGCTGCGCGCACACGCTCATGGCGGCTGAGTCCGGCGCACTCGAATGAAAGCCTGGAAGGTCGGCGGTGCGGTGCGAGACGCGCTGCTCGGGCGCGCCAGCGGTGACACCGACTGGGTGGTGACCGGCGCCACGCCCGAGCAGATGGTGGCGGCCGGCTACACGCCGGTCGGGCGCGACTTTCCGGTGTTTCTGCACCCGGCCACGAAAGAGGAATACGCGCTGGCTCGCACCGAGCGCAGCACCGCGCCGGGCTATCACGGCTTCGTGTTCCACACCGCGCCCACAGTCACGCTCGAAGAAGACCTGCAGCGCCGCGATCTGACCATCAACGCGATGGCGCAAGACGACCACGGCGCGCTGATCGACCCCTACGGCGGGCAGCGCGATCTGGCCGCGCGGCTGCTGCGCCATGTGTCGCCCGCATTCATCGAAGACCCGGTGCGCATCCTGCGCGTGGCGCGCTTCGCCGCGCGGCTGGGCGACTTCTCGGTGGCCCCTGAAACCGCGACGCTGATGCGCGAGATGGTCGCCAGTGGCGAGGTCGATGCGCTGGTCGCCGAGCGGGTGTGGCAGGAAGTGGCACGCGGCCTGATGGAAGCCCACCCGTCGCGCCTGTTGGATGTGCTGCACGACTGCGGCGCGCTGGCGCGACTGCTGCCCGAGATTGACGCCGACTGGGGCGCCGGCCGCGCCACGCCCACACAGGCGACGGCCACACCCATGCTGCGCCAGGCCATCGACACCGCGGCGCGCCGCCGTGCGCCGCTGCCGGTGCGCTTTGCGGTGCTCGCCCACCACATGCCGCTGGCTGCGTTGCACGCGCTGTGCGAGCGCTGGCGCATCCCCACCGACTGCCGTGAACTGGCCGAATTGCTGGTTCGCGAGCGCGATGCGGTGCAGCGCAGCCCGACGCTGGGTGCCGACGCGCTGGTGGCGCTGCTCGACCGCTGCGACGCGTGGCGCCGCCCCGAGCGCTTCGAGTGGCTGCTGCAAGCGTGTGACGGCATCGCCCACGCCACGCCTGCAGCGGGCCTGAGCGCGCCGTCTCAGTCGCGCCTGCGTTGTGCCCTGAAGCGCGCCGCCGCCCTCGACACCGGCGCCGTGGCGCAACGCGCCGCCGCCGCCGGCGCACGCGGAGCGGACATCGGTGCCGCAGTGCACACCGCAAGGGTGCTGGCGGTGGAAGACGACCTCAGCGACGAGGTGAACGACTGAGATCCGCCGGTCGCGCGCACCGGTACGCCCTCGCCGCCGATCAGAAAATCCGGCCCAGCACCAGCGCCACCATGCTGAGCAGCACGCTGCTGCCGATGGGCAGGAAGAATTCGCGGCCAAAGAGCCTGAAACGGAAGTCGCCGGGCAGACGGCCCAGGCCGATCTTTTCCAGCCAGCGCATGAGGCCGCCGAAGATCATCAGCACCAGCAGGATCACGATCAGCCAGCGGATCATGGGCAGCGTGCCGTGACGGTGAGTGCGCGCAGGAAGGACTTCACAGCGTGTGCGTGCGGTCGCCGTGGGCGAAGCCGATCGGCGCAGTGGTGAACGCCGCGTCGCAGTTGCGGGCCAGGCCGATCACCTTGAACAGCTCGCCCATCTCGTGCTCGGTGAGCAGCTTCTGGGCGTTGGCGCTCGTGCGCAGGTCGGTACCTTCGAGCAACCCGAGCACGCCGCAGTTCATGAGAAAGCGCGCCTGGCTGGTGTAGCCCAGTACCTCGAGCCCTGCGTCTTGCGCGGCCAGCGCGATGCCGGTGAAGTTGACGTGCGCGGTGATGTCCTTGGCGCCCACGTCGACCAGCGGATCGGTGTCGGCCAGGTGGGCGCGGTGGCACATCAGCGTGCCGCCCACGCGCTGCGGGTGGTAGTACTCGGCCAGCGGAAATCCGTAGTCGATGAAAAAGGCCGCGCCGCGCTGCAGCCGCTCGGCCAGCGTGGCGATGAAGGCCTCGGCCTGCGGGTGGATCTCGGTGACGGTGCCGGGCACGAACCGCGCATCGTCGTCGACCGGCGGACGCAGCTCGGTCGGGCGATCAGCCCAGACCCACGTCGATGCGCCCTCGCCTTGGGCCGCCCCTGCTCCCGGCACCACACCACGCTCGAACCAGCTCACGCCGTCAAAGTGCAGCAACTGCACCGGCATGGCGTCGAGCACCTCGTTGCCGACCACCACGCCTTGCATCGCCTCGGGCAGCTCGTCGACCCAGCGCACGCGATCGAGGTGACCCGCCAGCCGCTCGCGCTGGCGTTCGCGCAGGCTGCCCGACAGATCCACGATCGTGTAGCGGCGCACGCGAGGTCCCAGTGCTTCGAGCAACTGCAAAGCCAGCGCGCCCGAGCCGGCGCCGAACTCCCACACCTCGTCGGTGCCGCTGCCCTCGAGCGCTTGCGCCACCTGACGCGCGAGCGCCTGGCCGAACAGCGGTGACAGCTCGGGCGCAGTGACAAAGTCGCTGCCCGACGACGGCAGATGGCCGAACTGGCGGCTGCCGCGGGCGTAGTAGCCCAGACCCGGCGCGTACAGCGCCAGCGCCATGAAGCGGTCGAAAGGCAGCCAGCCGCCCTGGCGCTCGATGGCCTGGCGGATCAGCGCGCCAAGCCGCTGCGAGGGGGGCGCCGATACACTCGCCGGCTGTTGGTGGGGCATGCCCCGGATTGTAGAAACCATGACCCAGCCCTCGCCCTCAGCCTCACGATCCGCACCCGGCGCCACGCGAGCGGTGGTGCTGGTCACCGGCGCGGCACGGCGCATCGGACGCGAGATCGCGATGGACCTGGCGACCCACGGCTTCGATGTGGCGGTGCACTACCGCGGCGAGTCGAACGAAGCGCTGGACACCGTCGCCGAGCTGCTGGCGCTGGGCGCTGCGGCACACGCCTTTCAGGCCGACTTGTCAGATGAAGCCGCCTGCCGCGAGTTGCTGCCACAGGTCATCGCGCACTTCGGCCGCGTCGACGCGTTGGTCAACAACGCCTCGGCCTTCGAGTACGACGCGCCGTCGAGCTTTGGCCACGCCTCGATGGAACTGCACTGGCGCGCCAACACCGCGCCGGCGGTGATCCTGGCGCAAGCGCTGCACGAACACCGGACGGGTTCGACCGGGCCGGCGTGCGTGGTCAACCTGCTCGACCAGAAGCTGTGGAATCCGAACCCCGACTACTTCTCGTACACGCTGTCCAAGGCCGCGCTGCAAGCCGCCACCGTGATGCTCGCGCAAGCGCTGGCGCCGCGCGTGCGGGTGTGCGGGGTGGCGCCGGGCGTCACGCTGGTGTCCGGGCCGATGAGCGAGGCGGAATTCACCCGCGCCCACACGCTGACCCCGCTGCAGCGCTCGTCGACGCCTGCAGACATCGCGCGCAGCGTGCGCTTTCTGATCGAAAGCCCGGCCATCACCGGCACCACGCTGCTCGTCGATGGCGGCCAGCACCTGCTGGGCCAGCCGCGCGATGTGATGTTTCTCGCCCAAGGCACCCCATGACCCTGCTGACCAGCCACCCCCGCCTGGCCGACTGCCGCCGGCTGTTCCTGCGCGAGCACAGCGTGCTGGTGCACATCGGCGTGCACGACTTCGAAAAGTCCGCACCGCAGCGGGTGGTCTTCAACGTCGAGTTGTATGTGCCGCTGGCGCTGTCCACACCCACGACCGACTCGCTGGCCGAAGTGGTCGACTACGACTTCATCCGCCGCGTCATCACCGAGCGCATCGCGCGCGGCCACATCGAGCTGCAGGAAACCCTGTGCGACGACCTGCTGGCCGGGATGCTGGCGCACCCGCGGGTGCGCGCCGCGCTGGTGTCGACCGAAAAGCCCGATGTGTACCCCGACTGCGCCGCGGTGGGCTGCCAGGTGTTCGGCCTGCGCGCCGACCTGGGTTGAACCAAGGAAACGACATGAGTGCCGTGCTGCCAGACACCGAGATCGACCAAGCGGCGCGCGACGCCGCGGCCACCGGGCGACACGCCGACGCCAAGGCCGCGCTCGAGATCAACAAGCTGAGCAAGCGGCTGCATCGGCTCACCGGCCAGGCCATCGTCGACTTCAACATGATCGAAGAAGGCGACAAGGTCATGGTGTGCGTGTCGGGCGGCAAGGACAGCTACGCACTGCTCGACATCTTGCTCAACCTGCAAAAGCGTGCGCCCATCCACTTCGATCTGGTGGCCGTCAACCTGGACCAGAAGCAGCCCGGCTTCCCCGAGCACGTGCTGCCCGAATACCTGTCGGGCATCGGCGTGCCGTTCCACATCGAGAACCAGGACACCTACTCGATCGTCAAGCGCGTGATCCCCGAGGGCAAGACGACCTGCGGGCTGTGCTCGCGGCTGCGCCGCGGCATCCTGTACCGCGTGGCCGGCGAGTTGGGCGCGACCAAGATCGCGCTCGGCCACCACCGCGACGACATCGTGCAAACGCTGTTCATGAACATGTTCTTCGGCGCCAAGATGAGGGGCATGCCGCCCAAGCTGGTGAGCGATGACGGCAAGAACGTGGTCATCCGCCCGCTGGCCTATGTGGCCGAGACCGACCTCGAGCGCTGGGCCGAACACCGGCAGTTCCCCATCATCCCGTGCTCGCTGTGCGGCAGCCAGGACAACCTGCAACGCGTGCAGATCAAGCAGATGCTGCGCGACTGGGACAAGCGCTTTCCGGGCCGCGTCGAGAACCTGTTTCACGCCATGGGCAACATCGTGCCGTCGCACATGATGGACCGGCAGCTGTTCGGCTTCACCGGACTCAAGGCCACCGGCGTGGCGGATGCAGCGGGCGACCGTGCGTTCGATGACGACGAGACCTGCGCCACACCGGCCGGCTCCGCCGACTCGGGTGCTGCGATCACCTGGACGCTGCGTCCCGAAGCCTGAAGCGCGGCGCTAACGCGCCTGGGCCGCCAGCGTGCGCGCGTCGTCTTCCCAACCCTTGAGGCTTCTGGCCGCGGCAGCGCGCTGCTGCGGCGTGGTCAGGTTGTGCACCTGTGCAGCGAAGCTGCAGTTGAAGCGGATCAGGCGCAGCTGGTAGTCGCGGTAGTCGGCGTGGGGCGAGACCC
>CANBSV010000035.1 GCA_947372225.1 Burkholderiales bacterium
CGTTCAATTTTTCGGCGGGGCCGGCGACTCTTCCTGCTGAGGTCCTTGAGCAAGCTGCAGCCGAGATGCTGGATTGGCGTGGCAGCGGTGTCAGCGTGATGGAGATGAGCCACCGCAGCCGCGAGTTCATCTCCATCTGCGATCAGGCCGAGCACGACCTGCGCGATTTGCTCTCGGTGCCCGAGCACTTCAAGATTCTGTTCATGCAAGGCGGGGGGTTGGGGCAAAACGCCATCGTGCCGTTGAACCTGATCGCCCGGTCTTCCAGCCACACCGCGGATTTCGTGCTGACGGGATCGTGGTCCGTCAAGACTCACGCCGAAGCGAGCCGCTACGGGCAAACGCATGTTGCCGCGTCGACCTTGGGCGCATGCCCTGCCCGCCTGCCGGAAACCGCCGGCTGGGGCTTCAGCGCCAACCCGTCGTACGTGCACCTGTGCAGCAACGAAACGATTGACGGCATCGAGTTTCATGAACTTCCCGATCTGACGTCTTTGGGCTGTGATGCGCCGTTGGTGATCGACTGCTCGTCGCACGTTGCCTCGCGGCCCGTCGACTGGAGCCGCATCGGCATCGCCTACGCGGGGGCTCAGAAGAACATCGGTCCGGCCGGGCTGACGCTGGTGTTCGTGCGCGAGGATTTGCTGGACCACGCCCTGCCGATCTGCCCGTCCGTTTTCAATTACCGAACCGTGGCCGATCACGGGTCGATGTTCAACACGCCACCCACCTACGCGATCTACATCGCGGGGCTGGTGTTCCAGTGGCTGAAGCGCCAGACCGAGGCAGCACTCAGCGGAATTGCCGCCATCGAGGCCCGCAACATCGCCAAGGCCAGGCTGCTGTACGAGTTCATCGACAGCTCGAGCTTTTACAGAAACGACGTGACTCCGGGTTGCCGCTCGCGGATGAACATTCCGTTTTTCATGGCCGATGACGCCCTCAACGAGGCGTTCCTGAAGCAGGCCAGGGAGGCTGGTTTGCTTCAACTCAAAGGACACAAGTCAGTCGGCGGACTGCGCGCCAGCCTTTACAACGCAATGCCGCTGGCGGGTGTGCAGGCTTTGGTGAACCACATGCAAGCGTTCGAGGCACAACATGGCTGATTCAGCCCCCGCCACTCCCCCGGAACTGCTGGCGCTGCGCGAGCAGATCGACGCGCTCGATCGCGACTTGCTCGCACTGCTGAACCAGCGTGCAGCCGTGGCGCTGAAAGTCGGGGAGGTCAAGAAAAAAGAAGGCTCGGTGACTTTTCGGCCCGAGCGCGAAGCGCAGGTCATCGACGGGTTGAAGACCATCAACGCAGGGCCGCTGTCGTCGGACAGCGTGGCACCGATCTGGCGCGAAATCATGTCGGCGTGTCGCTCACTTGAATCGCCCATGCGGGTGGCTTATCTGGGCCCGGCCGGCACGTTCAGTGAATCGGCGACGCTGGGGTTTTTCGGTTCATCCATCGTGCGCGTACCGTGCACCAGCCTGGACGAAGTGTTTCGGTGCACCACCGCTGGTGCTGCAGACTTTGGCGTGGTGCCGGTCGAAAACTCGACCGAAGGCGTGATCGCACGGTCGCTCGACCTTCTGCTCACGTCTCCGCTGATCATCGTCGGTGAGACCAGCCTGCTCGTGCGTCACAACCTGCTGCGTCGCGACAACTCGCTGGAGGAAATTGAAGCGGTGTGCGCCCACCCGCAGGCGCTGGCGCAATGCCAGGACTGGCTCAGCGCTCATCTTCCCCACGCCGAGCGACGTGGTGTTTTCAGCAACGCCGAGGGCGCGCGCCTGGCCAGCCTGGACGGGCGACTGGCCGCCGTCGCGAGCGACCGCGCGAGTGCCGAATTTGGATTGCACGTGGTCGCCCCGGCCATTCAGGATGATGCGCACAACCGCACCCGGTTTGCGGTGGTCACGCACCCGCAGCGCCAACCAGCACCTCAAGCATCCGGCCATGACTGCACCAGCCTTGTGGTGTCGGTCGCCAACCGTCCCGGTGCGGTGCATGACATGCTCGTGCCGCTCAAAACCCATGGCGTGTCGATGACCCGCTTCGAGTCCCGACCGGCACGATCGGGCCAGTGGGAGTACTACTTCTACATCGACCTTCAGGGCCACCCCAGCCAGCCACAAGTGGCAGCAGCGCTGGACGATCTTCGCGGGGTGTGCGCCTTCTTCAAGTTGCTTGGCAGCTATCCCATCGACGTTCACTGACTGTGATGTTCAAGCAACTAGGAGTGATTGGCTGCGGCCTGATGGGCGGCTCATTTGCACTGGCGCTGCGGCGCGCAGGGCTGGTCAAGCGCGTCGTGGGATACAGCAAATCGCCATCCACCACCGAGAGGGCTCGCCGCTTGGGGGTGATCGATCAGGCAGCCGAATCAGCGTTGCTGGCCGTTTCGGGCTCGGACATCGTGCTTATGGCGGTGCCTGTGGCCGCCAGCGAAGCCACGTTTCGGGCCATGCTCCCGCTGATCGAACCGGGCGTCCTGCTGATGGACGTGGGCTCGACCAAGCGCGACGTGGTCGATGCAGCGGTTCGCACGCTCAAGGACCGCCTTCCGAACTTCGTTCCGGCGCACCCCATTGCGGGCAAGGAAGTGGCCGGCATCGAGCACGCCGAGGCCACTCTTTATGAAGGCCAGCAGGTGATCCTCACCCCGCTGCCGCAAACCTCGCCGGAACTGATTCAAAGGGCCACCGATGTCTGGGCGTCGATCGGCTCGCAGGTGTTGCGCATGACGCCGGAAAACCACGACGCCGCGTTCGCGGCCGTCAGCCACTTGCCCCATTTGCTCGCCTTTGCCTACGTCAACGGTGTGGCGAGGCAGCCTGCAGGCCCCGATTTCATGTCGCTGGCCGGTCCTGGATTCCGCGACTTCACCCGAATCGCAGCCGGTGATCCGGCCCTGTGGCGAGACGTCCTGGTGGCCAACCGCGACGAACTGACCAAGCAATTGCAGCACTTCCGTCAGGCGCTCGAAGCCATGGAGTACGTCATGAAAAGCGGCAACTCGGACGCACTGGAAGAACTGATCCGTGCGGCCTCGACCGCACGCGCAGGCTGGAGGCAGGCGGCCACCAAGGGCAATGCTGCGGACCGTTGAGATCCCATGTACAGCACCGAATTTCTGGACCTTCCACCACTGCTGAGCGCCGCCGGGACGGTGCGCCTGCCAGGCTCCAAGAGCATTTCCAACCGCGTTTTGCTTCTGGCCGGGCTCAGCGAAGGCACCACGGTCATTCACGATCTGCTCGACTCCGACGACACGCAGGTCATGCTTGCTGCGTTGCGCGTGCTGGGTTGCCGCGTGGAGACGATCGACACTGAAACGGCCGTGGGCAGCCTGAGCATCACCGGGCTGGGCGGACGACTCGATGTGCTCGAGGCCGCGCTTTTTCTGGGCAACGCCGGCACCGCCATGCGCCCATTGACCGCTGCGTTGGCCATGCTGGCCGCCACGCAAAACGGCTGTTTCGAATTGAGCGGCGTGGCTCGCATGCACGAGCGCCCCATCGGTGATCTGGTTGATGCACTGCGTCCGCTGGGCTGCCGCATCGATTACCTGGGGCAGCCCGGCTTTCCTCCCCTGAGACTCCTGCCGGGCAACCAGCCGCTTGATTTGTCGGTGCCGATCCGCGTGCGCGGCGATGTGTCGAGCCAGTTCCTCACGGCGATGCTGCTCGCCTTGCCGCTGCTGACCGCCCATCAACCGGCAGTGGTGGAGATCGATGGTGAACTCATCTCCAAGCCTTACATCGAGATCACGCTGAATCTGCTGTCACGCTTTGGCATCCGGGTGCAGCGCGACGGTTGGCAGCGTTTCGTGATCCCAAGCGGCAGCCGCTTTCAATCGCCGGGCACCATTCACGTCGAGGGCGATGCCTCGTCGGCGTCGTACTTCATCGCCCTGGGTGCCATCGCGGCAACCGACCGGCCAGTGCGCATCGAAGGTGTGGGCACGGACTCGATCCAGGGCGACCTGCGCTTCATCGAGGCGGCGCGTTCCATGGGTGCCGAGGTGTCGGGCGGCGCCGGTTGGATTGAGGTGCGTCGCGGGCGCTGGCCGCTGGCCGCCATTGACCTCAACTGCAACCACATCCCTGACGCGGCCATGACGCTGGCGTTGATGGCGCTGTATGCCGACGGCACGACCCGCCTGAGCCACATCGCGAGCTGGCGCGTGAAGGAGACCGACCGCATTGCGGCGATGGCCACCGAACTGCGCAAACTCGGAGCGTCGGTCGTCGAAGGCTCAGACTTCATCGAGATCACGCCGCCCGCGGTGTGGAAAGCCGCCGCGATCCATACCTACGACGACCACCGCATGGCGATGTGTTTCTCACTCGCAGCGTTCAACGCCCTGACGGGTCAAGCGTCAGCAGTGCCGGTTCGCATCCTCGATCCGAAGTGCGTGGGCAAGACCTTCCCGGAGTACTTCGAAACCTTCTTTTCAGTGGTTCAAACCCGGCCTGAATGGATCCCTGTGATCACCATCGACGGCCCCACGGCCTCAGGCAAAGGCACGCTTGCAGGTGTGCTGTCCGACAAGCTGGGTTATCACGTGCTCGACTCGGGTGTGCTTTACCGGGCCACGGCGCTGGCCGCCATCGATGGACACGTTGACGTCGCTGACGAGACCGCGTTGGCCAATCTGGCGGCCAGCCTCGACCTGAGCTTCAAGTCAGGACAGGTTCGCCAAGCAGGCGTCGACGTCACCGCCCGTGTGCGTCTGGAAGACGTGGGCTTGGTGGCCTCGAAGATTTCCGCGTTGCCCCAGGTGCGGCAGGCGTTACTCACGCTGCAGTTGTCGTTTCGCCGGCTGCCAGGCCTGGTGGCCGACGGAAGGGACATGGGCACGGTGGTTTTTCCGGATTCGCAGCTCAAGATCTTCCTGACCGCCAGTGCGCAAGCACGGGCGCAAAGACGCTTTTCTCAGTTGGCCGCTGCCGGGCTTTCAACTACACTCGAGGGCTTGCTGGCTGATTTGCAAGAGCGTGATGCGCGGGACCAAAACCGTGCCGCTGCGCCCCTCAAACCAGCCGCAGACGCGCTGCTTCTAGACAACTCGACGATGTCCATCGGTGATTCAACCGAGACATTGCTGGATGCCTGGGGTCGGCACGGTCCGTTTGCTTGAAGTTTCGCAGTCACAGTCAGCGCACTTCAAGCCCCGGACAGATCTGGCCCATCGCCCTCCCTTCGTGCCGTTCGAGGCACACCGGGGCGGTGGTTTTTGAAACTCAAACCCGCAGCCCACGGCTGC
The DNA here is from genome assembly GCA_947372225.1 of Burkholderiales bacterium. GTDB lineage: Bacteria > Pseudomonadota > Gammaproteobacteria > Burkholderiales > Burkholderiaceae_C > PBB1. The sequence goes on from CANBSV010000035.1 coordinate 5,259, forward strand.
ACCGGAAATACCTCCATGTCACAAAACCAAACTGCCACCACCGAAGGCGCGGACTCTTTCGCCGCCATGTTCGAGGAATCGCTGTCGCGCTCTGAAATGCGCATGGGCGAAGTCATCACCGCTGAAGTGGTGCGTGTCGAACACAGCTTCGTGGTGGTCAACGCAGGCCTGAAGTCCGAAGCCTACGTGCCCATCGAAGAATTCAAGAACGATCACGGCGAACTCGAAGTCCAGGTCGGCGACTTCGTGTCGGTCGCGATCGATGCCGTCGAAAACGGCTACGGCGACACCATCCTGTCGCGCGACAAGGCCAAGCGTCTGGCTTCGTGGCTGTCGCTCGAAACCTCGCTGGAGTCGGGTGAGTTCGTCACCGGCACGGTCAATGGCAAGGTCAAGGGCGGCCTGACGGTGCTCGTCAACGGCATTCGCGCCTTCCTGCCGGGTTCGCTGCTTGACACCCGTCCGGTCAAGGACATGAGCCCGTTCGAGGGCAAGACCATGGAGTTCAAGGTCATCAAGCTCGACCGCAAGCGCAACAACGTCGTGTTGTCGCGCCGCGCTGTGGTCGAAGCCTCGATGGGCGAAGAACGCGCCAAGCTGCTGGGCACGCTGGCCGAAGGTTCCATCGTCAGCGGCGTGGTCAAGAACATCACCGAATACGGTGCGTTCGTTGACCTCGGCGGCATTGACGGTTTGCTGCACATCACCGACATGGCATGGCGCCGCGTGCGTCACCCGAGCGAAGTGGTGCAAGTCGGTCAGGAACTGCAAGCCAAGATCCTCAAGTTCGACGCAGAAAAGAACCGCGTTTCGCTGGGCATCAAGCAACTGGGCGATGACCCATGGCATGGCGTGGCTCGCCGTTACCCGAACAGCACGCGTCTGTTCGGCAAGATCACCAACATCGCCGACTACGGCGCGTTTGTCGAAATCGAGCCCGGCATCGAAGGCCTGGTGCACGTTTCGGAAATGGACTGGACCAACAAGAACATCGCTCCGGCCAAGCTCGTGGCGCTGGGCGACGAAGTCGAAGTCATGGTCCTCGAGATCGACGAAGACAAGCGCCGCATCAGCCTGGGCATGAAGCAGTGCAAGGCCAATCCCTGGGAAGAGTTCTCCTCCACCGTTCAGCGCGGTGACCGCGTCAAGGGCCCTGTCAAGTCGATCACCGACTTCGGCGTGTTCGTTGGCCTGGCGGCCGGCATCGACGGTCTGGTTCACCTGTCGGACCTGTCATGGCACGAGCCAGGCGAAGCCGCAGTTCGCAACTACAAGAAGGGCCAAGACGTCGAAGCAATCGTTCTGGCAGTCGATGTCGAGCGCGAGCGCATTTCGTTGGGCATCAAGCAACTCGACAGCGACCCGTTCACCACCTACACCTCGACCAATGACCGTGGCGCCATCGTCACCGGCCACGTCAAGACAGTGGATGCCCGCGGCGCTGAAGTGCAACTGGCCGACGACGTGACGGCCTACCTGCGCGCTTCTGAAATCAGCCGTGACCGCGTGGAAGATGCGCGCAACGTGCTCAAGGAAGGCGACGAAGTCAACGCCCTGATCATCAACGTCGACCGCAAGACGCGTTCGATCCAGTTGTCGATCAAGGCCAAGGACAACGCCGACAACCAAGAAGCCATGCAGCGCCTGTCGCAGTCGAGCGAGCGTGAAAGCGCTGGCACCACGAGCTTGGGTGCCCTGTTGCGCGCCAAGCTGGACAACCAGGGCAACACCTGAGTTCCAGCAGGTGCCGACCGCCATGGACGGAACCAAAGAGGGAATGACCCGCTCGGATCTCGTGGGTCAGCTTGCAGAGCAGTTCGACAAGCTGACCCACCGCGACACGGAGTTCGCGGTCAAGACCATCGTCGATGCGATGTCCGACGCACTCGCGCGCGGTCACCGCATCGAAATCCGTGGCTTTGGCAGTTTCTCGATCAACCGCCGCCCACCCCGGGTGGGGCGCAATCCGCGTTCTGGCGAGCAAGTGGTGGTGCCAGAAAAACTGGTCCCTCACTTCAAGCCCGGCAAGGCTCTGCGCGAGGCGGTCGATTCCCACCTCCCTGCCGATGAGGCCGTACTGGATGTCACAGGGCGATCTGCGTCCTGAGATGGGCTCGCTGGCATTCGGGTGTCTTGACCCGATGGACCTTGCGGGGTTTCCATGCGCGTGATCAGCTGGATATTCCGCGCCTTCATCTTCTTCGCGCTGTTCGCGTTTGCGCTGAACAACCAGCACGAAGGCAGCGTTCGCTGGTTCTTCGGCTACCGCTGGTCCGCCCCCATGGTCTTCATCGTGCTCGCCGCCTTTGGCCTGGGTTGCGGCTTTGGTGTGCTCGCCATGGTGCCCAGTTGGTGGCGGCACCGACGCGTGGCCAAACGCATGCCTTCGGCGCCGGTCGAAGCCGAGAGCCCCGTGGGTGTGAAGGGCTCCCCTTATGTGCCGGAGCATCCTCCCCGTGATGGACTTTGACATTCAATGGTTGCTGCTGGGCCTGCCCATCGCCTTTGCCTTGGGGTGGCTGGCTTCCCGCCTGGACCTGCGCCAACTCAAGGGCGACCAGCGCGAGACACCGAAAGCCTATTTCAAGGGTCTCAACCTCCTGCTCAACGAGCAGCACGACAAGGCCATCGACGCCTTCATCGAAGCCGTACAGCAAGACCCGGACACCAGTGACCTGCACTTCGCCCTAGGCAGTCTGTTTCGTCGCCGTGGTGAATATGAACGCGCAGTTCGGGTGCATCAGCATCTGCTCAGCCGTGCCGATCTGCCGGCTGCCGAGCGTGAGCGTGCCCAGCACGCCTTGGCGCAGGATTTCATGCGTGCCGGTCTGTTCGACAGGGCTGAATCCGCGTTGCATGCGCTAGAGGGCACCGCCTACGACACCGATGCGCGGCTGTCACTGCTGACACTGCACGAGCGTTCACGCGATTGGCGCGGCGCGGTGGACGATGCACTCAAGCTCGAGCGCGGGAGCACCGGCTCATACGCATCGCGCATTGCCCACTATTGGTGTGAACTGGCGCTTGAAGCCGATGCCAAGCAACAGCCTGACGACGCCGACAGCGCACTCAAGCGCGCCCGTGACGCTTCGCCGCAATCTGTGCGCCCGCTGGTGATGGCCGGGCGGCGACTGGTGCGCTCGGGCCGCCACGCCGAAGCCTTGGCCGCTTGGGATGAACTGCTGCTGGCCCACCCGATCAGCTTCAACCTGATCGCCGGCGACTATGCGCAAAGCGCGATCGCCAGTGGCGCTCAAGATGCGGCCAGACTGAAGCTGCTCGCGCTGCATCACAAGAACCCGAGCATCGACCTCCTGAACGCCATCGGCCTGCTCGACAAGGATGTGGCTTCACGGCTCGATCGTTCGCGCACCCAGTTATCGCTGCTGCCCACGCTGTCGTCGGCTCAGGCGGTGCTGCGTGAACACGAGACATCGGCCACCGCGTTGCTGCCCGCCGACATCGAGGCACTGAACCTGGTGATCGGCCGGGCCGCGAAGGCGGGCCAGCGCTACCGCTGCGCGGCCTGCGGCTTCGAGGCGCAAACGCATTACTGGCAATGCCCGGGTTGTCTGGGCTGGGACACCTACCCGGCCCAACGCGTCGAAGAGCTGTGAACCCCCGCATGGATCGCAGCGAATCGACGGTGCTTTACCTGCGCATCCTCAGGCGCGTGCGTCCGCACTGGAAGGTTTTCGCGCTGGGGATTGCAGCGATGGTCGGATACGCGATCACCGAAACCGCCTTGCCCGCCTTGCTCAAGGAACTGCTCGATGGCAGCTTCGTCAAGCGTGACCCCACTGCGGCCTACAAGACACCTCTGATGCTGGTGGGCTTGTTTCTGGCCCGTGGAATTGCCGATTTCACGCACGTCACCAGCCTCAACTCGGTGGCTTGCAAGGTCATCCTGCAACTGCGCATCGACATGTTCGATCGCCTGTTGCACCTGCCGGCCAGCCATTTCGACCGTGAGCCCAGTGCGGTGCTGATGTCCAAGCTGACCTACAACGCGCAGCAGGTCAGCCCGATCATCACGGCCTCGCTGATCACGATCGTCAAGGACGGCCTGTGCATTGTGGGGCTGCTGGGCTACATGCTCTATTTGAACTGGCAGCTGTCGCTGGTGTTCTTCACCGTGCTGCCGGTGATCGCTTACGGCATCCGTTCGGTCAGCCAACGCCTGCGCGGCCTCAGCCAAGGCCAGCAATCGTCCATGGGCACGATGTCACACGTGATCGACGAGGTCATCGGCGGGCACCGCGAGATCAAGATCTTCTCGGGCGAGGCCTATGAGTCCCAGCGCTTCTATGAAGTGGCCAATGCGCTGCGGCGCTACACGATGAAGGCCGTCACCACGTCGGCCCTGAACGGACCCATGGTGCAGTCGATCGCGGTGCTGGCACTGGCGGCCATCGTCTACTACGCATCGCTGCAATCGCAAGGCAACCAGTTGACGGTGGGCGGCTTCGTGTCGTTCTTCGGCGCCATGGCCCTGATGCTCGCACCGCTCAAGCGCCTGTCCAACGTCAATGAAGTGCTCCAGCGCGGACTCGCGGCCGCTGCCAGTGTGTTCGAGATCATCGATGCGAACAACGAGCCCGACGCCGGCACGCGCACGCTGGGCCGCTCCACCGGACACCTGCAGTTCGAAAGTGTGGGGTTTCGCTACCCGCAGGCCGACCGCGATGCCCTGATCGACATCGATCTCGACATCCGCCCGGGTGAGTCGGTGGCGCTGGTCGGTGCCTCGGGCAGTGGCAAGTCGACATTGATGGCGACCATCCCGCGCTTCCACGCGGTGGGCAGCGGGACCATCCGGCTAGACGGGATCGACATCTGCGAACTCACTTTGGCGGATCTGCGCGCCAACATCGCCCTGGTCACGCAAAACGTGGTGCTGTTCAACGACACCGTGGCGGCCAACATCGCTTACGGAATCACCAAGACGGCGACCGAGGCAGACATCATCGCCGCAGCCGAAGCCGCACACGCGATGGAATTCATCCGTGAGTTGCCGCTCGGGCTGGACACGCAAATCGGCGAGAACGGCGCGCGGCTGTCCGGCGGCCAGCGCCAACGCATCTCGATCGCTCGCGCACTGCTCAAGGACGCGCCCATCCTGCTGCTCGATGAAGCCACCTCAGCGCTCGACACCGAATCCGAGCGTCTGGTGCAAGTGGCCATCGACAACCTCAAGCGTGGCCGCACCACGCTGACCATCGCACACCGGCTGTCGACCATCGCCAACGCCGACCGCGTGGTCGTGATGGATCAGGGACGCATCGCCGAGATCGGTACGCACAGCGAACTCCTGGCCAAGGACGGCATCTACTGCCGGCTGCACCGAATGCAATTCGCACAAGGCGATGCGTCATCGTCAGGCGCCGAGGGTTGAGTGGAGCCGCCCTCCCACGCCGCCGTTGGCGGAAGCGATGAGAACGAAGCGCCTCACATCCTGATCATCCGGTTGAGTGCGATTGGCGATGTGGTCATGGCCAGCGGCCTGCTGCCTGCGCTGCGTTCGCGCTGGCCACATGCGCGTGTGGCCTGGATGGTCGAACCTGCAGTGGTTCCCTTGCTGGCGCACAACCCGCGTGTCGACGAGATCATCGTGTGGCCACGTTCCGAGTGGCGACAACTGTGGCGTGAACATCGCTATGTCACGCTGGCAAAGCGGATTCTTGCGTTGCGAAGCACGCTGCGTGAAGGCCGTTTTGATCTCGTGCTCGATTTGCAGGGTCTTCTCAAGAGTGCCCTTTGGAGTTGGCTCAGCGGTGCGCCCCGCCGCGTTTGCCTGATCGGCCGCGAGGGCAGCCACTGGCTGGCCACCGAACGGGTGATCCCGCCGCCTGAAGGCAGCGCCAAACGCATGGGCAGCGAATACCGCCATCTGGCCAGGCACCTGGGCGCCGCGAATGACGCATTTGTTCCCGATCTGGCGATCGGAAGTGCCGCGCGCGATGCCGCCCGCGAGGCGCTGAGCGCATCGGGCGTTGATGCCGCCATTCGTCACTACGCCGTGCTGTGCCCGTTCACGACCCGACCCCAGAAGCACTGGTTCGAAGACCGTTGGACCGCCCTCGCCCAACGCCTGCTCGATGCGGGTTGGACGCCGGTGTTGCTGGGCGGGCCCGGCGACCGAACGGCAGCCGATCGCATCGCCGCCGGGATGCCCGGACTCGTCAATCTGGCGGGTCGGCTCAAGCTCGACGCCAGCGTGGCGGCCATCTCCGAGGCCGCGCTGCTGATCGGCGTCGACACTGGCCTGACCCACATGGGCAGCGCCCTGAATGTGCCGACCGTGGCGCTGTTCGGATCCACCTGTCCTTACCTCGACCCCGTGGCGTCGCGCAGCAGCGTGCTCTACGAAAAGCTCGCGTGCTCGCCGTGCCGCCGCAACCCGACCTGCGGCGGACGTTTTGATTGCATGCGCGCGCTCGAAGTCGACCGCGTGCTGGCCGAGGCGCTGCGCGTGGCGTCACTGGCCCCATGAGCACGGTCAGTGTCTATTTCGTCGCCTCGCCACTGCAATTGCTGGCAGCGCAGCAGATCGCGCGCACACACGAGGCCGGATCGCGTCAGGTGCTGATCTGGTACCAGCCAGGCGTGGGGCCACACGTTCAGGCCGCCGATTGGGACGCCAGCGCCTACATGCCGCGAGCGCGCCAGGAGCCGCTGCCCGGGTGGCTCGGGGGCCAGCGCCGGCTCCTCGCCAACATCGATCTGGTGGCCGGTCTGGTCGGCCGCTGCGACACGCTGCATCTGCACAGCGCGGTGTTCGACTCCGAAGCCATCAACTACTTTTTGCGTGCGTTGCCGAAGCGCTGTGGCGTCAGCACTTTGCGGGCGCGCATCCTGCCCGACGGGCTGATCAGCATCCGGCGCTACCCGCTGTCGCCGCTGAAGGCTGCATTGCAGTGGTTTCGCAAGTTCAGGCGATTGCTGGCGCCGTCATTGAACTACTGGCCGTTCACGGGCGACCGCATCGGCTCGGATGCGCCGTTTTGCGACCGCGTTTATGTGCTGGCCGGCTGGCCTCACGAGTACGACCGGGACAAGGTCGTGGAGCTCGAACCGCTGGCGCAGCGAAGGGTATCCGGCACGGCCGATGAGTGCGCCGCGCGGGCCCTGGTGATCGGCCAACCACTGGCCGGCGCCGGACTCATGAGCGAGTCAGATCGCGACGCGGTGGCGCTCGAGATCGAGCAGTGGCTGGACTCGTTGGGCATCACGCAGATCGACTACAAGGGCCACCCCAAGGACACCCGGCGCGAGTTGTGCCGCCCCGGCTATCGGGTACTCGAGCTCAACGAACCGCTGGAACTGTGGCTGAGCCACACCACCTATCGCACCGTGGTGGGCGTGCGCTCGACGGCGTTGCTGTTCGCCCGGCAGCTTGCTGGCGAAGGCACCGAGGTGGTCGCATTCGGGTGGGACCGAACACGCTTCAAGTCACAAGACGAGCGCACCGACATGCAAGCGGTCTTTGACCACATCGGCGTCAAGCAACGATGAGCCCCACGGAGCTGCTGCGCAAAGCCGATAGCATCGCGGCCTTCGCGAGAACCTCGCGGATCACTTCAAACTCGAACAGGACCACACCATGCAAACCACCGCTTCAGGGCTGCAATACGAAGACACCACCACGGGTTCCGGCGCCGAGGCCGTCGCTGGTCAGCACGTCAGCGTGCACTACACGGGCTGGCTCTACAACGACGGAGTCAAGGGAACCAAGTTCGACAGCAGCAAGGACCGCGGAGATCCGTTCAGCTTCGCTTTGGGTGCCGGTCAGGTGATTCGTGGCTGGGACGAAGGCGTCCAGGGCATGCGCGTGGGCGGCACACGGGTGCTCGTGATTCCGGCCCAACTGGGCTACGGCGCACGTGGCGCGGGCGGGGTGATCCCGCCCAACGCGACGTTGATGTTCGAAGTCGAACTGTTGGGCGTCTGACAGCAAAAGCCGCCAGACGCCTGCCACGCGTCAGCGGTTGTTGAAACCGCCGGTGCGTGGACGTGCCGGCTTGAAGTCCGACCTGGGCGCTGCGCCACCTTCGGGGGCGCGACGTGCCGGGGCACGGTCAAACGGTCCAGCCGAACGCGGAGCAAAGCCTTCTTCGCGACGCGGCGGGTAGCCACCACCGTCACGGCTCGGCGCGAAAGGCTTGCCAAAGCGCTTGTTCGCCGGAGCACCTGAGCGGTTACCGAAACCACCCGGGCGGCTGTCACCGTCGCCGCCTGGACGTGGTGCGTACATGCGCGGCTCCGGGCTCTTGGGCTCAAGCCCCTCGATGGTCGCCACGGGGATGCTCTGGGTCGTGAACTGCTGGATACGGCGAATCATGCCGGTGTCCATGCGCTCGCCGAGCGTGATCGCCAGGCCGTTGCGACCTGCGCGGCCGGTACGGCCGATGCGGTGAACGTAATCCTCGGCCTTCATCGGCAAGCCGTAGTTGATGACATGGCTGATGGTCGGGACGTCGATCCCACGGGCGGCGACGTCGGTGGCGACCAGCACCTTGAGCTGCTGGGTGCGCAGGCCTTGCAACACACGGTTGCGACGACCCTGCGGCATGCCGCCGTGCAACGACGCGACCGCGTGGCCCATCTCGGCCAGGCGATCAGCCAGCCAGTCCGCGTCGCGCTGCGTGCTGGTGAACACCAGCGCTTGCTCCATGCTGCGCTCGGTCAGGATGTGGTCGAGCAGCGCGTTCTTGTGGTGGTGGTTGTCGGCCCAATGCAAGCGCTGTTCGATGTTCTCGTGGGTGTCGGTGTGCGACGCCACGTCGATGCGCTGCGGATCGCGCAACAGGTTTTGCGCCAGGCGGCCCACATGGCCGGCAAACGTGGCGCTGAACATGACCGTCTGACGCGCGGCTGGCACGCTGTCAGCGATGGTGTTGATGTCGTCGATGAAGCCCATGTCGAGCATGCGGTCGGCTTCGTCGAGCACCAGCAGTTCCACGTTGTCGAGCACGGCCTTGCCGGTTTGCAGGTGGTCCAGCAGACGGCCCGGGGTCGAGATCAGGATGTCCAGCGGACCGCGCAGCGCCTTGATCTGAGCCGGGTAAGGAACGCCACCCACGATGGTGGCCACGCGCAGACCCTGCACGTGACGGCCATAGGTGCTGGCAGCCTTGGCCACCTGCATGGCGAGCTCACGCGTGGGCGTCAGCACCAGGATGCGTGGGCCGTAAACGACGGAACGGTCGCGGCGCTGCGTGGTGTCAGCGCGCGAGGCGATGATGCGTTGCAGCGCGGGCAGGATGAAAGAAGCGGTCTTGCCGCTGCCGGTGCTCGACGACACCATCAGGTCGTGGTTGGCGAGGGCCAGCGGGATGGCCTTCATCTGAACTTCGGTGGCGGTCTCGTAGCCGGCGTCGGCCACGGCCTTGGTCAGGGCTTCGTGCAGGCCCAGGGATTCGAATGTCATTGCATTGCTTTCAAGAAAGCGGTGCCAACGCTGCGCTATGGCGCAACGCCAAGAGGCACCGGTCGGTTTTCGAGAACCGAACAGGTCAGGTCGCCAGGAGAACGTTCGTGAGGGAACAGTCAAAAGCGACGGCATCGCCGCCGACCGTTGCCCGAGGTGCCAAGGTGGCACCTGCTCAGCGAAATCAGGACCTGCCTCACGTGAAAGCGTGGGAAGACCCGAAGGAGGTCAGAGGGGATGAACGAACATCGTTCACACGGGCAGAAAACCTGGATGAGCCTGTGCAAGCGAAGCCTTAGAGTCTACCCTGATACCGCGCTGGGCAGGGCGCTTTTTTACGGCTCATCCCATGCCTGCCAAATCCACCCCAGCCGGCGCACAGTATCCTCGCCAACCGTCTTCCAGCAGCAACCATGTCCGGCATCCACATCACCGACATCGAGTCCGCCATCAACTGGTGGCGCGAGCGGTCTCCGTCGCCCGATGGCATCACAGCGTGCTCCGAGGTTCGCGCCTTGGGCGAGGTCTACGCGCTGATGGTCTACCACCACGAAAGCGAGTGCGACGACCGCTCGATGCCTGCCAAGGCTCTCAACGCCTGGCTGGGCTGGTACGCCACCACGCCTGATGCGCCGTGCATCGCGATCTGCTCGACCAGCCAAGGCGACAGTGTGTGCAAAGGCTGCGGTCGCCTGTTTGACGAGGTCCAAAACTGGCCTGTGATGACTCCGGCCGAAAAGCGCGTCACCTGGCGGCGCATCACCATGGAAGGCACCGCCTGGCGTTTCAACCGCTACGTGGAGCGGTCGCTTGAAGCCGTCGGCCAACCGACACCGGCAGCAGCGCTCGATTCGGCGTCATGAGCGCGCTCCCACACGCTGCGGCGCCGGCAGACGAGACCATCCGCTATGCCATCTCGCGCAGCTGGCTCGGACATACGCTGCTTGCTCAAAGCCACCGGGGACTGTGCGCGCTCTTGCTGGGCGACGATTCCGAGTCGCTCGCCGCAGACCTTCGGCGCCGTTTTCCCAGATCGCCGTTGGCTGGCGGAGACACCGACTGCCTGCAAAAAATCCCGATGGTCATCGGATCGCCGCACGCCCTCGGGACGACGGCTGGCGTGCCGCTCGATCTGAGTGGCACCGCATTCCAGCAGCGTGTGTGGAACGCTCTGATGGAAATTCAGAAAGGCAGTACCGAAAGCTACTCGGGAATCGCCCGACGCATCGGCGCGCCTTTGGCCGCTCGGGCCGTGGCGCAGGCCTGCGGCGCCAATCCTGCAGCGGTGTTGGTGCCTTGCCACCGCGTGGTCGGACGTGATGGCGCTCTGACCGGTTATCGGTGGGGCGTGGATCGCAAACGCGCCCTGCTTGAGCGCGAAGCAGCTCTAGCGGGGTCGACCGCTTCGCACTGAGTCCGGCAGCATCGGCTCAGCCGAACAGTTCGGCGTAGCTCGCCGCGGCGGTTCCGAACTTGCCCACCACGATGCCCCCTGCACGGTTGGCGTGAGGCATCGCATCGCGCGCGTCGAGGCCGGCAGCCAACAACACGGCCATGGTCGCGATCACGGTGTCACCGGCGCCGGTCACGTCAAACACCTCCCGCGTTTGCGCGGGCTGATGCGCAGCGCCGCGCTCATCAAACAGCGTCATCCCCTCTTCTGAGCGCGTCACGAGCAACGCGTCCACACGAAGACGCTCGCGCAGGACCTGTGCCCGTTCGGACAACATCGACTCACCGTTCCACGAGCCCATGACCTGCGCCAGTTCAGAGCGGTTGGGCGTGATCACCGAGGCGCCGGCATAACGCTCGTAATCGGTGCCTTTGGGATCCACCAACACCGGTTTGCCGGCCGCGCGCGCCAGTTCGATCATCCGGGTGATGTGAGTCAAACCGCCCTTGCCGTAATCGGAAAACAGCACCGCGTCGTGGACAGGCAGTTCTCGAGCAAAGACCTCGAGCATCTGCCCAAGCACCTCGTGATCGGGCTCGTTCTCGAAGTCGATGCGCAGCAGTTGCTGCGACCGCCCAATCACCCGCAGCTTGACGATGGTGCGCAGCCGCTCATCCTCTCCCAGACGGGCGTCAATGCCCTGCTGCTCAAGCAGCGCCTTGAGGCGAACGGCGGGTTCGTCGGCGCCCACCACCGTGAGAAGAGTCACCTGCGCGCCCAGCGTTTTGACGTTGAGCGCCACATTGGCCGCACCGCCCAGACGCTCTTCTTCGCGCGTCACGCGCACCACCGGAACCGGCGCTTCGGGCGAGATGCGATCCACCGCGCCGTGCCAATAGCGGTCGAGCATCACATCGCCCACCACCAGCACGCGGCACTGCGCCAGTTCCTGCTGCGACGGAATCACAGCTGCGCTTTCAGCATGCCCGCAGGGTCGGCACGCAAGGTTCGGGCAGTCGCGGTCAGGTTCATGGGGGCCTTGGGGTGACGTGGGCAGTGCTCGGGGTTATATCAATCCCGTCGCCACCCACTTCTGAGGGATGCCCGCGACCTGGCATCCATGAGACTTTCCCCGCGTAAAGGCCCCCACTCCCCCCACCGGGTGCCCTCGCGCTGGGGAGAGCCAAAAACAGCATGCGTCTCCAGAATTTCTCTCAGGCCGACAAGCCACCGCCGACGGCCTGAACCTCAACCTCAACACTGGAGATCATCATGATTCGCACTCTTTTCCCACTGCTCATCGCCGCCTTTGCTCTAACGGCCCACGCAGCCGTGGACATCAACAAGGCATCGCAGGCCGAACTCGAAACCATCAAGGGCATCGGCCCGAGCATGTCCGGGCGCATGCTCGATGAGCGCAAGAAGGGATCGTTCAAGGACTGGCCCGACATGGTCGCCCGCGTGAAGGGCATCGGCCAGGGCAATGCCGGCAAGTTCGCCGCTGACGGCCTGACGGTCAACGGCTCGGGCTTCAAGCCCGAATTGCTGGCATCGAACAAGCCCGCCGCTCACTCGGACAAGAAGCCTTCCGTCGACACCTCGCGAGAACTGACCGCGATGAAGAAGTGAAGCCTCCCGGTTTTGCACACGGCCTCGCTGCGGCGGGGCCGCGGGCGACATCCTAGGGATTAACAGCGCGGGAACACGCAGCGAACGGCGCCAGAATTCGCACCGTCGGACCCGCGATCGGCTTGCCGTGAGGCGATCTGACCGCGCCAGTGGATCCGCGACCATCTGACCGGTCGGACGTTCGTTCGCACCAGCAACACAAAGGAAATCGGCATGACCGAATACGAATACGGCTCGATGATGGATTTTCTGAACCAGCTGGTGCACACCCGAACCGAAGCCAAGGACCTGACCGCGGAACGGCGCATCAAGCAAGCACTGGAGCGGCAGCCGTTTGCAGCCTACTTTCTGGTTCAGCGGGCAATGACCCTCGAGCTGGCTCTGGGTGCGGCGCAAGCCCGGATCAAGGAGCTTGAAGGCGACCGTGCACCCTCGGTGCCGCAGCCAGAGACGTCGGCGTTTCTCGGCGCGGGTGCCGCGGTTTGGGGTGCGGGGCTCAATCCGCCTGAAGGTCCCCAGGCCGAGCACGGTGAGCAGGCACCTCTGAACGCCCCTGCCCGCCTGACCGTCGAGGACAAGTCCGTCGAGTTCATCGCCAACAACGCCCGCGCGATCTGGATCGGCATCGGCTTGCTGGGCATGGCAGCCGTGATCTTCAAGCACTGAACCCGCCCGGCCTTGGTTTGATCACCGTTTGCCCCTGCGGCACCGCCAAGACCTACGCCGATTGCTGCGGCCGCTTTCACGCTGGCGCACAGCACCTGCTCGCGCCCACGGCCGAGGCCTTGATGCGCTCGCGCTACAGCGCCTACACGCTGCAGCTTGACGACTACCTGCTCGCCACCTGGCACCCCAGCACCCGCCCCACGACGCCGTTTCACCACGAAGCCGGATTGCGCTGGCTCGGCCTGCAGGTGCTGCGTCACGACTGCATCGACGCCGATCACGCTCAGGTCGAGTTCGTCGCGCGCAGCAAACTGGGCGGCCGGGCCCATCGCCTGCGCGAGCACAGCCGCTTTGTGCGTGAGGGTGGCCGGTGGTTCTACCTCGACGCGATCGGCGAGTGAGAATCCCGCTCGTTGTCCGCAACTCAAAGAATGGACCCACATGGGCGCGCAGTGGAAAGCAAAGCACAAGGACCTGGCGGCCAATGCCAAAGGTCGGCTGTTCGGAAAACTGGCCAAGGACATCATGATCGCCGCCCGCCACGGGGCCGACCCGGCGGCCAATTCGCATCTGCGCCTGGTCATCGAGCAAGCCCGCAAAGTGTCCATGCCCAAGGAAACGCTGGAGCGCGCCATCAAGAAGGGTGCGGGTCTGACCGGTGAAGCGGTCAACTTCGAACACGCCATGTACGAGGGCTTCGCCCCGCACCGCGTGCCGGTGATGGTCGAGTGCCTGACGGACAACGTGAACCGGGCCGCCTCGGAAATGCGCGTGCTGTTTCGCAAGGGTCAGCTGGGCACCTCGGGGTCGGTGTCGTGGGATTTCGACCACCTCGGCATGATCGAAGCCGAACCCGCCTTGGCCGGCGCCGACGCCGAAACAGCGGCCATCGAAGCTGGCGCGCAGGACTTCGAGGCTGCCGAAGACGGCGCCACGGTGTTCCTCACCGACCCCACCGATCTCGATCTGGTCAGCCGCGCGCTGCCCGCACAAGGCTTCACGGTGTTGTCCGCCAAGCTGGGCTATCGCCCGAAGAACCCGGTCGATACCGCCAACCTGAGCGCCGAACAACTTGAAGAGGTCGAAGCCTTCCTGGCCGCGCTCGATGCAAGCGAAGACGTTCAACACGTGTACGCCGGGTTGCAAGGCTGAAGCCGGACAGGGTCGAACAAGGGCTGCACGCACGCCACGCCGACCGATCACTCAAAACATCGCACCACTCCCATGACCGAATCCACCGCCCGCCCCGCTTTGCCCGACCACCTGTCCATCGACCCGCGCAGCCCCCATTACGTGGCTGCCGTGTTCGAGCAGGACATCGGCATTCGCTTCAACAACAAGGAGCGATTCGACGTCGAGGAATACTGTGTCAGCGAAGGCTGGATCAAGGTGCCGGCCGGCAAGGCTGTCGACCGCAAGGGCCAGCCCTTGTTGATCAAGCTCAAGGGGTCGGTCGAAGCGTTCTACAAGGACCTGGCGACGGGTTCATGAAGGCGCAGCCGCGCCAAAAACGAACGCATCCATCGAAAGCACGCCGTAGGTCACTCCGGCATCGATGACGCTGACCGGCCCCATGGGCTGCGCCGCGCCCGCCGCAACGAGCAGGGGCCAGAAGTGTTCCGCAGTCGAGTGAGCGCGGCGTGCGTGAGGCGCCAGCGACAGCGCGCTGCGCAGCCGCTCGCCATCACCGCTCATCGCGGCACTGCGTATCCACGCTGAAAACTCCACCGCGTAATCGGCCGCACCGCTGCTTGCGAAATCGAGCTCGGACAGGTTGTGCGTCAGGCTGCCCGAGCCCATGATCAGCACACCCTCATCGGCCAGTGGCGCCAGCGCCTGGCCCAAAGCCCATGCGGCATTCCCATCCAAAGGCATCGGCAACGACACCTGAAACACCGGCACATCGCACTGCGGATACAGATGCATCAACGGCACCCAGACACCATGATCAAGCCCGCGACGCTCATTGGCGGCTGCCGGCCATCCTGAGGCGTTCAACAAATCCAGCGTGCGCCGGGCCAACGCCGGATGACCTGCCGCCGGATACTGCAGCCGCTGCAGCGCCGGTCCGAAGCCACTGAAATCGTGGATCGTGTCCGGCGCGACCGCAGTCCCCACCTGAATCGCGGGCGTCGTCCAGTGCGGCGAAACCACCAGCACCGCTGTCGGTCGAGGTAGCGACAAGCCAAGCGCGGTCAACTTCGGGCCGAGCAGACCGGGTTCGATCGCCAAGGTGGGTGCTCCGTGCGAGACGAACAGCGTGGGCAAATGCGATGTCATGGGATGGGTCTCCGTCTGGGCTCACCGTTCGCCCGCTAGGTTTGAGCTCACTGCCGGCTAGGGGCGGCTCAGCACTCGACGACTCCACCATCATCTCAGGAACCCCGTGCCCATGCGCTCACCACACAGCGCCCGGGTGGCAAATCCCTGAACACAGTCAAGGAGCTGTCCGATAAACTGTTTCGACGCGTGGGGGGGTAGCTCAGCTGGGAGAGCGTCGCGTTCGCAATGCGAAGGTCGGGAGTTCGATCCTCCTCCTCTCCACCACAAAGCAAGCAAAAACGGGCCTTCGCGGCCCGTTTTCTTTGAAACCCATCAAAGGACCCACCAATTGACGGACCGCTTGAGCGCTCGCCGCGACCGCGCGGGCATGGTGGGGGTAGGGGCCGAGCAATCGCCACGGGAAAGCCTTCGGGGACCGTGTGCTTCCGTCCGCTTGGCTAAGGTGCCCCAGTTTTAGGCAATTCGCGCGAGTCGCACCCACATGAGGGGGCGAGCGTCCCAGGTGGGGGGGGCATCGAATCTCTACCGACCACGAGCGCAGGTAACGGTCCAGTTTCTCATTTGGACAAAAAGCAGTCTGGGCAAGATTCAAATGAGTGATGGGACAGCCCGGCTCTACTTGCGCCTACTTTAGAGACCCCATCGCGCGCGTACTGTTGCGCGAGGGGGGTACTTTGCACTTTCCGGCACTGCGCTGTGTAGTCGGCTGTCTCGCGCGCGCGTACTGGTTGCCGGTTGGGGCGGCGCCCTTTGATTTGTTGATTGTTTTTCAGTCAAGGGCGCCATCCAGTCCGGCCGCGCGGCCTTTTTTCTCCTTTTTAAAATACGCGCGCTGCAGTATTTCTTTGTTGTTTACAGGACTGCCGCCAGCGGCACGTCTGCCCGGTGTAGTGCGACTATGGATCGCAGCTCATCCCACATCGACGGGGTGAAACGCATATCAGTGTTGCCGGGGTTGTATCGAAGCCACGCCGCTAGAGTTTTCGCAGTGAGCACGTTCTCGAACAGTGGCCGCAGCGTGGGGCGCTCCTGGCACAGCCGCCCGACCTCCAGTCGAAGCGCCTTGTTCGTCGCCGCCTGCTTTGCTTTCAAGTCGCGGGCCTTTGCCCGTTCATTCCGCACCGCAGCCTCCTCCGCCACTGAGAGGAACCTCTTGGGCTCGGGTAGCACCGTGACCGCAGGTAGTGGCTTGGTGCCCTCCTGCGGGCCTTTGGCGGGTTTGGCTGGCCTTTCCTGCTGCAACTCATAGGAATCGAGCCAGCACCGCTCCTGAAGCCATTTCGCCGCCCCTTTGGTGAACCTGTCAGGGTCGCGCTGTGCTTTCGCCTTGATCCACACCGCATACCTTGTTGCGCCGTCCACCAGTTCAGCGAGCGTGACACCCTGAATCAGTAGGGCGTCGATGGTCTGCTCTGCCACGAATACGCCAGACGCCTTTGGATACGCCGCCCAAAACTCGGGGTGCTTCCTGTCCTTGCTTTGAAGGGCGGCGCCTGAGCCCGCCAGAGCGGGTGAAGGTCCGTCCCCCCATCTATTCACCCCGGCTTCATAGCCGGGTTCATAGATGGGTTTCGGTGGCGTGGGCGCCACTAGGTTTGAGGCGTCTACGCCACCACCTTTGTGCGTGGGCGCCACTAGGTCTAGTGGCGTGGACGCCACCACCTTCGGCCCACCGAATGCCGGTTGATAGCGGTTCGTTTCGCCGCCGCGGTTACCGTGCTTCACGGTCTTGACGAAGCCATGTGCCGACAGCCTTTTGACACTGCGAATCACCGTGCTGCGATGCTTGCCTGTGTCTTTCGCCATTCGGTCTATGGACGGCCACGCCGCTCGGGCGTCTTCGTTGTACCGGTCGCACAGCTCGAACAGCACAGCCACGTCACCCTGAGCCAACCTCGGGTGCCGCGCCGCCATGCCCAACAGTTCCCATTTCGCCAGCAACAGCCCTTTAGGCTTGGCCGCGGTGGCGCCTGTCATTCGCGCACCTTCCGGGCTTGCCGTCGCTGCACGTCAACCAGTTGCCGCCAGTGGGCTTGTTGCGTTTCGCGCTCCTGCCGCTCGAGTAACGCAGGCAACAACGACACCACCTCATGCAAGTCGATGGCCCGCGCGGACCTGCACCCACTACCGGTGCAGATCAACAACTGCTGCCCGTACAGCTCGAGCGTGAGCCACGGCTCTAGTTCTTCTGCGCGGTCGGAGTCAGAATCGGGGCTGACGAGTTGAGCTACGCCCTTGAAGCCTCGCGCCGCGCTACCGGCCGGGGCTTCGTTCTTTTCTGCGGCCATGCTGCCGCCCGCCCCTTGGGCGTGAACATCGTTCGTCATAGCCGCCCCTCAAGCTGCGACGCGCGATTGCAACCAGGCGCGCACGTCTTCCACGCGCCATGCGGTCACTCTCTCAGATAACTTGACGGGCGCAGGGAATTCGGCCGCCTTGACCTTGCGCCAAAGGGTTGCGCTACTGAATGGGACGATCCCCGGCTGACCATCTCGTGGCCGCGTGGGCGATTTGCCGCGGGCCTTGTTCGCTTCGGCTTGCGCCGCCGTGACTGTGGTGGTACCGAGAATGCCGGACTGGCGGACGTACCCGGTATCGGGCAGCCCGTGGAAAAGGTGCTGTGCCATTGGTGCAGCTTTCGAAAAAGGTCTGGACAGGATGCGCCCGCCTTAAGGCTGGGCGCGCGAGGGATTGGCCCCGTCGCGGCGAGGGCGCGCCGTTCAAACCCCGTCTTGCTAACTGGTGCAGGGCACACCTTTGCCTGTCCACTACGCTTCGCCCATGGCTGGTGGTTTGGACACCTACTTGGACCAAGGATAACCACTAATTGACACGCTGTGCAACTGGCTGATTTCCTGAGATATGCCAGGAGGCAAGTCTCATTGTTCTGAAATTCCTATGTGAATCAACGGCTTGCTGATCTGGCATGTGGTCTAGCTACGCATCTGGCTACACCAAACGTCCCTGCGTCTCTGGAATTGTGCCTCGCTCGGCGCGCCGGGACGGTTGGCGCTGGGCGTTCGGGCGCGCTCGCGGCAATCGTGCGGCGCGCCGGTCGCCGACGCATGCGGTGTCCGTGCCGGCAACGGGCGGCGCCCCTATGCGCATGCACAATGGCTCGTCTGTCGCAGGAGGTGTCAGGACAGA
>CANBSV010000036.1 GCA_947372225.1 Burkholderiales bacterium
TCAGGTTATCGGAATAAATGCCGCGCAGACGTGTCAGTGCTGAAGCAATCCGGTCTTTGTCCAGCCGCTGCGGCGCTTCATTGGGCGGATAGCCCTGCATGCTGGCATAAATGCAGGCACCAATCGCATAGATATCGGTCCACGGCCCGAGGGTGCCTTCGCGCCGGTACATCTCGGGCGCTGCAAAGCCGGGGGTGTACATCGGGCGGATGAAGTTGCCCTCCTTGCTCAGCACTTCCCGTGCGGCGCCAAAGTCGAGCATCACCGCCTTGTTGTCGTTGGTGATGAACACGTTGGCTGGCTTGATGTCCAGGTGCAGCATCTTGTGCTGATGCACGATGCGCAAGCCACGCAGCATCTCGTCGAACAGCGAGCGGATCGTCGACTCGCGGAACACCTTGTCGCGCTTGAGATCTCGCGCGGTCACGATGAAGTCCTGCAGGGTTTCACCCTGCAGATAGTTCATCACCATGTAGACGGTTTCGTTCTCGCGAAAGAAGTTCAGCACCGAGACCACGCTGGGGTGCGAGATCTGTGCGAGGGAACGCCCCTCTTCGAAGAAGCTCTTGAGTCCGAGCCGGTACAGTGGCTGCTTCTCAGGCTTGACGCGAGGCGTCAATTCGCCAGGCGCTCGCTCGGCCAGCGATGAAGGCAGGTACTCCTTCACGGCAACCAAGTGCTGCTTGGCGTCTTCGGCCAGGTAAACCACACCGAATCCGCCTGCCGCCAACTTTTTGACAATCTGATAGCCCCCGATGACAGTGCCGGCGGGCAGCGGCGCGGGCTTGAGCTTTGACATAATCGGCGGTTTGCAGAGGGTAAAACTCAATGTCAGTCTACAGCATGACCGGCTACGCGAGCACCTCGGCAAACCGCGCTGAAACGCCCTCCCCGGCCGCGGTTTCGGATGCCCCGACCCCCCGTTCGATTGCCCACTCAAGCGCCACCGTCACGGTGGAATTGCGCTCGGTCAACGGTCGTTTTCTTGATCTCAGTCTGCGCTTGCCTGACGAGTTGCGCTCGCTCGAGCCTGCGCTGCGTGAGCTTGTGGGCGCATCGTTTCGCCGCGGCAAGATCGAACTGCGGCTGAGCACGCAGGGCAGCAACAGCACCCCATGGCCGCAACCGCAGCCCGAGCAACTGAACCGTTTGTCGCACCTTCAGGGCACGGTACGCGGCTGGCTGCCGCAAGCCCGCGAGTTGTCCGTGCATGAAATCTTGCAGTGGTGCAAGGACGCTTCCGGCCCTGAGCAACTCGACGAGGTGGCCATGGACGCCGCGCGTAGCGCTGTGGTCGGCTTGCAAGAAGCCCGGGCACGCGAGGGTCAGCGCATGGCTGAGGCGCTGCTCGAACGCGTGAACCTGCTTCGCGAACTCGCCGCACAGGCTGCGCCGTTGGTGCCTGCCGCGGTGGCTCGTCAACAGCAAAAATTCCTCGAGCGCTGGCAAGAAGCGCTGGTCATCACGGGTGCGGCCAAGACACTGTCGCAAGAGGCGCTGGCCGAGCGCGCCATGAACGAGGCGGCTGCATTTGCAATCCGCATCGACGTGGCCGAGGAACTGGCACGCCTGGATTCCCACTTCAACGAAATGGCCCGCTTGCTCAAGGCCGGTGGCGAACTGGGCAAGCGGCTGGATTTCCTGATTCAGGAACTCCTGCGCGAAGCCAACACGCTCGGATCGAAGTCATCGTCGCTCGAACTCACCAACCTGTCGCTCGAGATGAAGGTTCTGATCGAGCAGTTGCGCGAGCTGGTGCAAAACATCGAATGAGTCCGTCCATGCAGCAAGCCGGCAGTCTTTTCGTCATCTCGGCGCCGAGCGGCGCAGGAAAATCCAGCCTGGTGAAGGCCTTGCTGCAGGCCGACACTTCGCTTGGCGTGTCGGTGTCGCATACAACCCGCGCTCCGCGTGGCCAGGAGCAGGACGGGCGCGAATATCACTTCATCGATCAAGCGCGCTTTCGCGACATGATTGCCAGCGGTGATTTCGTGGAGTGGGCCGAGGTGCACGGCAACCTCTATGGCACGTCGACCGCGTCGCTCCAGGCCCAGGCCGCGGCCGGCCGTGATGTGGTCCTCGAGATCGACTGGCAAGGTGCGCTGCAGCTCAAGGCGCTGCTGCCGGACGCGGTGCTGATCTTCATCCTGCCGCCGAGCTGGGAAGAGCTCGCTGCACGACTGAACCGCCGCGCGGAAGACTCGGCCCCGGTCATCGAACAGCGATTGGTCAACGCGAGGCTCGAAGTGGCGCAGGCTCGAAACTTCGACTTTGCTATCATCAACGCCCACTTCGAGACGGCTGTTTTCGATCTGAAAACCATCGTTCATTCGCAGCGCCTGAGGTATTCGGTGCTGCTCAAGAGCCAACCCGCCGTCTTTCAGGCTTTGAACCTCGACTGAGGTTGCCACCGTCATATTTTTGGAGCACCAAATGGCCCGCATTACCGTGGAAGATTGCCTCGTCCGGATCCCCAACCGATTCCAGCTGGTTCTTGCCGCCACCTACCGTGCCCGCATGCTGAGCCAGGGCCACGCACCCAAGATCGAGACCAAGAACAAGCCCGGCGTGACCGCATTGCGCGAAATCGCCGCAGGCGAAGTCGGCATCGAGATGCTGCGCAAGGTGCCGGTCTGATCGCTGATCCGTCGGACCTCTCGTTGTGAAAGCGGCCCTGCGGGGCCGTTTTTCATTGGGGCCTGCGTGTGCCCATGTCGGACGTGTGACAGCCGCCGGAAATCCGCGATAAATTCAGACCATGGGCACCCACTCTGGCGACTCTGTCAAGGAACACGCCGCAGCGTCACGGCGTGGCCCGAGTGCGCCCGGACCGGCGCTCAACAACGCCGCAGCTGCATCGTTTGACGGGCTGACACACAAGCTGGATTACCTGGATCCAGCCGAGATTCGCCGCGTCCGCGACGCCTACCGGTTTGCCGACGAAGCGCATCTGGGCCAGTACCGGGCGAGCGGCGAGCCGTACATCACGCACCCGATCGCCGTAGCGGGGCTGTGCGCCGAATGGAAGCTCGATGCGCAAGCCATCATGGCCGCGCTGATGCACGACGCCATGGAAGACTGCGGCATCACCAAGGCCGAGTTGATCGAGCGCTTCGGTGCCCCCACGGCCGAGTTGGTCGACGGGCTCACCAAGCTCGACAAGCTGCAGTTCTCGACGCGCGAAGAGTCCCAAGCCGAGTCGTTTCGCAAGATGCTTTTGGCCATGGCGCGCGACGTGCGGGTGATCCTGATCAAGCTGGCCGACCGCCTGCACAACATGTCGACGATGGGGGCGATGACCCCGGAAAAGCGGCTGCGCATCGCCCGCGAAACGCTGGACATCTACGCGCCCATCGCTCACCGGCTGGGACTCAACCAGACCTACCGCCAACTGCAGGAGCTGTCGTTTCGCTATTTGCGACCGTGGCGCGAAAAAGCCCTCTCAAAGGCCGTGTTCAAGGCCCGCGGCAACCGCCGCGACGTGGTCGAGCGCATCCAGCGCGACGTGGAGCGGGCATTTGCCCAGGCCAACCTGAAGGCCCAGGTGTTCGGGCGCGAGAAGACTGTTTTTTCGATCTATCGAAAGATGAGCGAAAAGCACCTGAGCTTCGCTCAGGTCAACGACATCTTCGGCTTTCGCATCGTCGTGTCGACGCTGCCCGAGTGCTATTTGGCGCTGGGCGTCTTGCATCAGCTCTACAAGCCGATGCCGGGCCGCTTCAAGGACTACATCGCCATTCCCAAGGCGAACGGTTACCAGTCGCTGCACACCACGCTGGTCAGCCCGCTGGGCACGGCGGTGGAGTTCCAGATGCGCACCGAGCCCATGCACGCGGTGGCCGAGAAAGGCATCGCGGCGCACTGGATGTACAAGTCCAAGAACAGCGCGCCGTCCAACGCTCAGGAGGCGCAGCGGCTGGGCACGATGTGGCTGCAGTCACTCATCGACATCCAGGACGAGACCCGCGACGCCAGCGAATTCCTGGAACACGTCAAGATCGACTTGTTTCCCGATGCGGTGTACGTGTTCACGCCGAAATCGAAGATCCTCGCCCTGCCCAAGGGCGCGACGCCGGTGGACTTCGCTTACGCGATCCACTCCGATGTCGGCGACCGCTGCGTGGCCGCCAAGGTCAATGGCGAACCTGTGGCCCTGAGAACCGAGCTGCACAGCGGTGACGTCGTGGAAATCGTCACCACGGCCGGAGCCAAGCCGAACCCGGGTTGGCTCAATTTCGTGCGCACGGGGCGGGCGCGCTCGAAGATCCGCCATCACCTGAAGACCATGGAGCTCGAGGAATCCCAGGACCTCGGCGCCAAGATGCTGTCACAGGCGCTGCGCGCCGAGGGGCTGTCGATGCCGCCCGATGACGGCCCACCCTCGCAGCACTCGGTGTGGCCTGCGCTGCTGCGCTGGAGCGGCACACGCAGCCGCGAAGAGTTGCTCACGGACATCGGCCTGGGCCGCAAGATCGCCTCGATCGTCGCCAAGCGACTCGCGCGCTTGCTCACCGAGCATGGCGCCCGGCCGGACGCCGTGACGCTGACGATGGGACGCTATGGCCAGGACGAATCAGCACCAGCGCAAAACATGGTGCTGATCGACGGCAGCGAGGGGCTGTCGGTGCAACTGGCAGGTTGCTGCCGGCCCATCCCCGGCGACTCGATCCTGGGTTATCTGGGACGCGGTGAAGGTCTGCTGATCCACACCACCGAGTGCTCGGTGGGCAAGCGTCTTTTCGGCCGCGACAGTGAAGGCTGGCTGAGCGTCGACTGGGCCGAGCAGCCCACGCGGACGTTCGAAACCGGCGTGTCCTTGCTTTTGCACAACGGCAAGGGCGTGCTGGCCGAAGTGGCCACTGCCGTGGCGGCGGCCGAGGCCGACATCACGCACATCGACATGGGCGAGCAGGCCGTGGCCGACTCCGCCGAACTGAAACTGCTGCTGGCCGTGCGCGACCGGCTGCACCTCGCCGATGTGATTCGTGCTCTGAAGCGCTCGGCAGCGGTGCTGCACGTCGAACGCGTCAAGCCCTGATCGCGCGCGGCAGCGTCAGCCTTCGCCCGACAGCGGTGCGGGGTAGCTCACCTCCAGCACCTCGATCATGTCGACACCCGCCGGTGTCTGCACTCGAATCTCGTCGCCCACCCGCGAGCCGAGCAGCGCTCTGGCGATCGGTGCGATCCAGCTGACCTCGCCGGCGGTGCTGTCGGACTCATCGACGCCCTTGATCGTGATGGTGCGGGTTTCGTCGCGGCCGTTCACGTAGCGCAAGGTGGCGCCGAAAAACACCCGGTCACTGCCGTGATGCACCGACGGATCCACGACCTCGGCGATGTCGAGTCGCTTGGACAGGAACCGGATGCGCCGGTCGATCTCGCGCAGCCGCTTCTTGCCATAGAGGTAGTCGCCGTTTTCCGACCGGTCGCCGTTCTTGGCCGCCCACGACACCACGTCGACCACCTTCGGGCGCTCGACATCGAGCAAGCCCATCAGCTCGGCGCGCAACCGGGCATAGCCCGCCGGTGTCACGTAGTTCTTGGCACCTGCCGGGATCGAAGGCGCCCCGACTTCGTCGTCGTCGTCATCGCCGTCGTCCGATTCCCTGGTGAAGGCCTTGCTCATCTCGTGTGTGGGTTCTCAATCGACGCGCCCGCGTGGGCGATCGGGGATCGCATCAGTAGTCGTCGGCGGTGGGGTGTTCGTAGACGACGCGCGCCGCGCGGGCATGGGCGGCCAGCCGCCAGCGCTCGAGCGCTTCGTCGCAGGGATAAAAACGCGCCTGCTCGCCCAGATCGAGATCACCGCGGACCTCGCCGTGCTCGGCGGCGCGGCGGATGTGCAACCGCACCGCAAGACCCTGCAGCAGCTCGCCGTGTTCGCTGGGCACGCGGCGCGGCGGAAAGTCGCGCAGCAGTTCGTCGACCGGCGGTGCGCTGCCGTTGATGTGCACGCTGAGGTACTGGCCGAAGCGGCAACGCGCATCGGCCAGGCTCCACACCTGCTGCACGTTCAGGCGCAACCCGCCCGAGAAGCGATCGGGCTGCACCTTGCCCTGCACGATCACCAGTTCGTCGTCCTTGAGCAGATCGCGGTTGGCGTTGAGCAGCTCCTCGTTGGCCACCGCCTCGATGACTTCGGTCTTGTCATCGAGCTTGAAGATCGCCACCCGCCCGCGCTGTCCGTTGACCACGCGCAGGTCGCCGACGATGCCGGCGAGCAGTTGCGGCTCGCGGCTGTCGAGCACATCGGCGTTGCTGCGGCGGGCGAACTGGCGCACCTCGTCGACGTTGTGATCGAACAAATGGCCCGACAGGTAAAAGCCCAGCGCCGTCTTTTCGAGCATCAACCGCTCGCGGATGCCCCAGGGCTCAGCCTCGACCAACGCCGGCTCCTGCGTGGAAGACCCATGCGAATCGTCGAAGTCGAACAGGCCGCCCTGGTCGGCGTGCGCCGCCTGCGAATCGGCGAATTCAAACGCCAGACCGACGCTGGCCAAAAGCGATGCGCGCTCGACGCCCCAGCGGTCAAAGGCACCAGCCTTGATCAGCGCCTCGACGGTGCGCTTGTTGATGCGGGCGCGGTCGACCCGCGCGCAAAAGTCGAACAAGCTGGTGAAAGCGCCGCCTGCAGTGCGCGCGGCCACGATGGCCTCGATGGCGCCTTGCCCGGTGCCCTTGATGGCGCCCAGCCCGTAGCGCACGCGACCGCGCTCGCCCTTGCGGCGCTCGGTGTCGGGCGGCGTGATCGGCTCGAAGCGGTAGCCGCCGGCGTTGACATCGGGCGGCTCGAACACGATGCCCAGCGCCACCGCGTCGTCGTGAAAGATCTTGAGCTTGTCGGTGTCGTCGATCGCCACGCTCATGTTGGCGGCGGTGAACTCGGCCAGGTAATGGACCTTGGCCCAGGCCGTGTGATACGCGAGCAAGGCATAGGCTGCGGCGTGCGACTTGTTGAAGCCGTAGCCCGCGAACTTCTCCATCAGGTCGAAGATCTCGTTGGCCTTGAGCTCGCCGATGTCCTTCTTGGCCGCACCCTCCGCAAAGATGGCGCGGTGCTTCATCATCTCTTCGAGCTTTTTCTTGCCCATGGCGCGGCGCAGCAAGTCGGCGCCGCCCAGCGTGTAGCCGCCCACGATCTGGGCGACCTGCATCACCTGCTCCTGGTAGACCATGATCCCGTAGGTCTCCTCGAGCACCTCGCGCATGAGCGGATGCGGGTACTCGACTTCCTCGCGGCCGTGCTTGCGCGCGCAAAAGCTCGGGATCAGGTCCATCGGGCCCGGGCGGTACAGCGCCACCAGCGCAATCACGTCTTCGAACACGCTGGGCTTGGCGTCGCGAAGCATGCGCTGCATGCCCGAGCTTTCCAGCTGGAACACCGCCACCGTCTTGCCCTCGCTCATCAGCCGGTACGCACCGGGGTCGTTGAGCGGCAGCGTGTCGAACGAGAAGTCGCGCCGGTCGGCGTGGCGCGCACGGATGAACTCCTTGGCCATCTCGAGGATGGTCAGCGTGGCCAGTCCCAGAAAGTCGAACTTGACCAGGCCGATGGCCTCGACGTCGTCCTTGTCGTACTGGCTCACCGCGCTGTCGCTGCCAGGCTGCATGTACAGCGGGCAGAAATCGGTGATCTTGCCCGGCGCGATCAGCACGCCACCGGCATGCATGCCGACGTTGCGCACGATGCCCTCGACGCGCTCGGCCAGCGCCAGCAGCTCGGCGACTTCTTCTTCCTTGCCTTCACGCTCTTCGATCTCGGGCGCCTCGCGGCGCGCGTAGATCATGCTGGTGTCGGGCTTGCCATCCACGTCGGGCGGCGGACGGCGCAGCGTGACCACCTTGCCCGGTGGCGCGGGCACCAGCTTGGCGATGGCATCGACGTGGCCATAGCCCATGCCCAGCACGCGGCCCACATCGCGCAGCGCAGCCTTGGCCGCCATGGTGCCGAAGGTGACGATCTGGCTCACCGCGTCGCGACCGTACTTGTCCTTGACGTAGTCGATCACGCGGTCGCGGTTGGCCTGGCAAAAATCGATGTCGAAGTCGGGCATCGACACCCGATCGGGGTTCAGGAACCGCTCGAACAGCAGGTTGTAGCGAAGCGGATCGAGGTCGGTGATCTTCAGCGCATAGGCCACCAGCGATCCCGCACCCGATCCTCGCCCGGGGCCCACCGGACAACCGTGCGTCTTGGCCCAGTTGATGAAATCGGCCACGATCAGGAAGTAGCCCGGAAAACCCATCTTCAAGATGGTGGCGATCTCGAACTCGAGCCGCGCTTCGTAGCGTGGCCGCTCGCGTTCGCGTTCGGCCGCGTCGGGATACAACTGCACCAGCCGCTCGTCGAGCCCTTCGTGCGACGCATGCCGAAAGAACGCCTCGGGCGCCATGCGCACGCCATCGACCTCGGGCGTCGGGAAGGCCGGCAACTGCGGCTTGCCCAGCACCAGCTTGAGGCTGCAACGCCGGGCAATCTCGACCGAATTGGCCAGCGCGCTGGGCACGTCGTCGAACAGCGCTTCCATTTCGGCTTGCGTCTTGAGGTACTGCTGGGCGTTGAAGCGCTTGATGCGGCGCGGATTGACCAGCGTTTCGCCCTCGGCCACGCACACGCGCGCCTCGTGGGCTTCGAAGTCGCCGGCCTCGAGGAACTGCACCGGATGCGTGGCCACCACCGGCAAGCCGAGTTCGGCGGCCAGCGGCACGACGGCTTGCACGTGAGCTTCCTGGCCCGGCAGGCCGGCGCGCTGGATCTCGAGGTAGAAACGGTTCGCAAACACCCCGGCAAAGCGCAACGCCAGCTGGCGGGCTCTGTTCGTGTCTCGCGCCAGCAGGGCCTGACCCACCGCGCCCAGGTCGGCGCCCGACAGCGCGATCAGCCCTCCATTGAGTTCGCTCAGCGCGGCCCAGGTGGTCCACGGCTGAGACTGCGATGGCGGGCCTTGCCAGCAGCGCGTGAGCAACTCGCACAGGTTGAGGTAGCCGGTGCGGTCTTGCACCAGCAGCAGCAAGCGGGTGGGCTGCCGGTCTGAGCCTTCGGGCTCAAGCCACACATCGGCGCCGATCAGCGGCTTGACGCCCACCTTGAAGGTCGCGCCATAGAACTTGATCGCGCCGAACAGGTTGCCCAGATCGGTGATCGCCAGCGCCACCTGCCGGTCCTTGGCCGCAGCCGCCACCGCCTCGTCGATCCGCAGCGTGCCGTCGACGACGGAGTACTCGGTGTGCGTGCGCAGGTGAACGAAAGGCATCCCGATGATTTTACGAGCCGCACCTGGTCCGACCGCCCGTCCGGCCGGCCGGCCTCACCCCGTAGCGAGCCTCCTTACACTGCCGGCCGTGGCTTCCATCCTGAACATCTCCGCTTACCGCTTCGCCGTGCTCGACGACACCGAGTCACTGCGCGCACAGATTCACGAGCAGGCCAGCGCGCGCAAGCTCAAGGGCACCGTGCTGCTGGCTGAAGAAGGCATCAACCTGTTCCTGGCAGGCGTGCCTGCGCACGTGCGCGGCTTCGTGGAATGGTTGCGACGCGATGCGCGTTTCGCCACGCTCGAAGTCAAGGAAAGCCCGTCGGACGACGTCCCGTTTGGCAAGCTGCTGGTCAAGGTCAAGCGCGAGATCATCCGCATGAACCACCCCGCGATCCGACCGCAGGCCGAACGCGCGCCGGCGGTCAGCCCGGCGACGTTGGCACGCTGGCTGGCGCAGGGTCATGACGACGAAGGCCGCGAGGTGGTCACGCTCGACACGCGCAACGCTTTCGAAGTCGACGAGGGCCGCTTCCACAACGCCATCGACTGGCGCATCGACAAGTTCAGCGACTTCCCCGCGGCCGTGCTCGCCCACCGCGACGAGCTGGCCGGCAAGACCGTGGTGAGCTACTGCACCGGCGGCATCCGCTGCGAAAAAGCGGCGCTGTACATGGCCGATGTCGGCATCGAGCGCGTCGTGCAACTCGACGGCGGCATCCTCAAGTACTTCGAGGACACCGGCGGCGCGCACTTCGATGGCACCTGCTTCGTCTTTGACGAGCGACGCACCGTGGGCGCCGACCTGCGCCCGGCCGGGCCCGATGCGGCCAGCGCTCCGCAAAGCGCCACCAGCACCGCCTGAGACCTCCATCGATGTCGACCGAGCACGAGCCGACATCCGAGGCATCCCCGAGCGAGCGCTGGCGCACCCTGGCCGCTCGCTACGCCGAGGCGCGCCGTGTGTCGATGCAACTGGCCGCGCCGCTCAGCGACGAGGACTGCCAGGCGCAGTCCATGCCCGACGCCAGCCCCACCAAGTGGCACCTGGCGCATGTGAGCTGGTTTTTCGAGACCTTCGTGCTTGAGCGCCATGAGCGCGACTTCCGGCCTTTCGACGCGCGTTTCCGGGTGCTGTTCAACAGCTACTACCAGGGCGTGGGCGCGCAGCACCCTCGGGCCCAGCGCGGGCTGATCACCCGCCCGGGCATGGACACCGTCAAGCGTTATCGCGCGCAGGTTGATGAACGCATGCAAGCGCTGATGGCGCATGCGGCGAGCGGCGAGCGCTTCGACGCCGATCTGCACGCGCTGATCACCCTGGGCCTGCACCACGAGCAGCAGCACCAGGAACTGCTGCTCACCGACATCAAGCACCTGCTGTGGCTGGGGGCGTCTGGATCGGCGGATGCTGATAGCGCTTATTCAAGGGACGCGAACGCCCTCGCCGTGCCACCGCAGCAGATGCACTGGTCCGCCCACGCTGGCGGGCTCGTCGATCTGGGCCACGACCCGGCGCTCGACGGCGACTTCTGCTTCGACAACGAAACCCCGCGCCACCGCGTGTGGCTCGATCCGTTCGAGATCGCCTCGCGCCCCGTCAACCAGGGCGAATTCCTGGCCTTCATGGATGACGGCGGCTACCGGCGGCCCGAGCTGTGGCTGTCGATGGGCTGGGCCTGGGTGAACGGTGTAGCCACACCGCGCAGCGCGCCGCTGTACTGGCAGCTGCGCGACGGCGCATGGTTCAGCCACACGCTGCAAGGCACACGGGCTCTCGAGCCACTCGCCCCGGCCTGTCACCTGAGCTACTTCGAGGCCGACGCCTACGCCCGCTGGGCCGGCGCGCGGCTGCCCACGGAGGCCGAATGGGAGCACGCGGCGCGCCGAAGCGCCGCGCCACACAGATCAGGCGACGTGTGGGAATGGACGCAGTCGAACTACAACGCCTACCCGGGCTACCAGCCCGCGAGCGGCGCGGTGGGCGAATACAACGGCAAGTTCATGTGCAACCAGCTCGTGCTGCGCGGCGGCTCATGCGCCACGCCCGCCGGGCACATCCGCGCCAGTTACCGCAACTTCTTTGCGCCCGAGGCGCAGTGGCAGATCAGCGGCTTGCGGCTGGCGCGTTGACGGCGCCGCAGCGCGGCCTCAGGTGTTGAGCACGGCCAGCACGTCCGAGTGGAACTCGCGCTGGTAGAGCACGTAGACCACGCCGGCGGTGGCCAGCATGAAGGCCACCGGCGAGAGGAACCAGCTCAGCGTGGCGAACGAAAAGTAGTACGCGCGCAGCCCGTCGTTGAAGGTCTCGGCGGCCAGACCGAGCACGCGGCCAGCCCGGTCGGCGAAGACGTCACGCGGCAGATCGTGCGCCAGGAACTGGCTGGCATCGGGCGCAGCGCCGACCATCAGCGCACCGAAGGTGTACTGCCGCATCGACCACGTGAAGCGAAAGAACGCGTAGACGAAGATCGCCAGCATCAGCGCCACCTTGGTGTCGAACAGCAACCCGGTGGTGCGCACCGCGAACGGGATCTCCCGAACCAGATCGCTCGCGTTGTTCGAGCCCAGCACCGCGAGCAGACCACCGACGATCAGGATCGTGGTCGACGCGAAGAACGACGGGCTGGTCGACAGGTTCTGCAGCACCACGCCGTCGATCACCCGCACCTCGCGGTGGGTAACCTG
Source organism: Burkholderiales bacterium (assembly GCA_947372225.1). GTDB lineage: Bacteria > Pseudomonadota > Gammaproteobacteria > Burkholderiales > Burkholderiaceae_C > PBB1. Next base: position 11,943 of record CANBSV010000036.1, read on the forward strand.
CAGCATCCACTCTCGGCGCACCCGGTTGGTCGATGCCAGCAGAGACGGCCGCTGGTGAGCCAGCCGGCGCGCGAACCAGGCATACCCCACCCAGCCCGCGAAGAAGACGAACAAAGCCACCCAGTCAAACCAGGGAAGCAAGCGAATCACGGTGAGCGCGGTGTCCATGGCCGAATGTAGCAAGCGAGCCGGCTTTGTAGACTCGCACCCCTCTCAGCCCCTACCCACCCCTCGTCGATGATCCCCACCGGCCGTTTCGCGCCCTCGCCCACCGGGCCGCTGCATGCCGGCTCGCTGGTGGCTGCGCTGGCGAGCTGGCTCGATGCCCGAGCCCACGGCGGGCGTTGGCTGGTGCGCATCGAGGATGTCGACACGCCTCGCAGCGTGGTGGGCGTCGACCGGATCATCCTGGCGCAGTTGGTGGTGTGCGGCCTGCTGCCCGACGAGCGTCCGGTGTGGCAATCCACCCGCGGCGAGCTCTACCAAAAGGCACTGCAGTCGCTGCGTGATCGGCTGCGGGTGTACCGCTGCGGCTGCTCGCGGCGCGACATCGAACTGGCCTGGGAGGCCACCGGCCAGGTGCGCATGCGGCACGGCGAGCTGGTGTATCCCGGCACCTGCCGCCACGGCCTCAGGGGCAAGCAGGCACGCGCCTGGCGGCTGCGCTGCACGAACGACGACGACAGCGACCTTCAGATCGACTGGGTTGACCGACGGCTCGGTGCGCAATCGCAAAACGTGACACAGACCATCGGCGACATCGTGCTGCAGCGCACCGATGGACTGTGGGCGTACCAGATGGCGGTGGTGGTCGACGACGCCGACCAGGGCGTGACCCACGTGGTGCGCGGCGGCGACATGTCCGAGAGCACGCCGCGCCAGATCCACCTGCAGCGCGCGCTCGGTGTGGCCACGCCGCACTACCTGCACACGCCGGTGGTGATGGCCGCCGACGGTGAAAAGCTGTCCAAGCAAAACGGCGCGGCGGCGATCGACGTGAGCCAGCCGCTGGCCGCGCTGCGCGAGGCCGGCGCGGTGCTCGGCGTGAACGCCAGCGGCACGACGGTGGCCGACTGGCTGGCCAGCGCGGTGCAGTCGTGGGCGGCGCTGTATCCGCCCACTTCACCCTGACCCCGCCGGATCAGTGTGCCTCGTCCCAGTTGAGGCCCACGCCCACCTCGGCGAGCAGCGGCACCTTCAGCGCAGCGACCGAGGCCATCGCCGCAGGCACCTCGCGGCGCGCCCAGTCGAGTTCGGCTTCGGGCACTTCGAGCACCAGTTCGTCGTGCACCTGCATCACGATGCGGCTGGCGCGGCCCTGCTCATCGAGCACGCGCTGCACCGCCAGCATCGCCAGCTTGATGAGGTCGGCCGCGGTGCCCTGCATGGGCGCGTTGATGGCCTGACGCTCGGCGCCCGCCTTGCGCGGGCCGTTGCCGCCGTTGATCTCGCTCAGGTAGACGCGACGGCCGAACAGGGTCTCGACGTAGCCCTTGTCACGCGCCGATTCGCGCGTGGTGTCCATGTAGCGCTTGACACCGGCAAAGCGCTCGAAGTAGCGCTCGATGTAGGCCGCCGCAGCACTGCGCTCGATGCCCAGGCTTTGCGCCAGCCCGAACGCGCCCATGCCGTAGATCAGCCCGAAGTTGATGGTCTTGGCATAGCGCCGCTGTTCGGTGGTGACCGCCGCAGGCTCGATGCCGAACACCTCGCTGGCGGTCGCGCGGTGCACGTCCATGCCCTCGGAAAAGGCCTTGAGCAAGCCCGGGTCCTCGCTGATGTGGGCCATGATGCGCAGCTCGATCTGCGAGTAGTCGGCGCTCAGGATCTGGTGGCCCGGCGGCGCGATGAAGGCCTCGCGCACCTTGCGGCCTTCGGCGGTGCGGATGGGGATGTTCTGCAAATTGGGCTCGTTGCTGGCGAGCCGCCCCGTCACCGCCACCGCCTGCGCGTAATGCGTGTGCACACGGCCGGTGGCCGCGTTGATCATCTGCGGCAGCTTGTCGGTGTAGGTGCCCTTGAGCTTGGCCAGCGAGCGGTGCTCGAGCAGCCGCGCGGGCAGCGGGTAGTCGGCGGCCAGCTCGGTCAGCACCTCCTCGTCGGTGCTCGGCGCGCCCGAGGCGGTCTTCTTCTTGACCGGCAGCCCGAGCTTGTCGAACAGGATCTCGCCGACCTGCTTGGGGCTGCCCATGTTGAAGGGCTGGCCGGCCAGCTCATAGGCTTCGTGCTCGAGGGCGACCATGCGCTCGCCGAGCTGCTGGCTTTGCGCGGCCAGGATGGCCGGAGCGATCAGCACGCCGGTGCGCTCGATGCGTTGCAGCAGCAGCGCCGTGGGCATCTCGATGCGCTGGTACACGTCAAGCAGCCCGCTCTCGGATTCGATCTGCGGCCACAGCACGCGGTGCACCGCCAGCGTCATCTCGCTGTCTTCGCACGAGTAGCGCGTGGCGCGTTCCACATCGACCTGCCCGAACGGAATCTGGTGCACGCCCTTGCCGCACAGGTCCTCGTAGCTCAGGCCGCTGCGCCCCAGGTGGCGCTGGGCCAGGCTCTCGAGGCCGTGCGGCTTGTGGGCCTCGAGCACGTAGCTTTGCAGCAGGGTGTCGTGCACGTAGCCGCGCACGGTGATGCCGGCGTTTTGCAGCACGTGGGTGTCGTACTTGATGTTCTGGCCCAGCTTGGGCGAGGCGGCGTCTTCCAGCCACGGCCGCAGCGCGGCCAGCACCTCGTCCACGGGCAACTGCTCGGGCGCGCCGGCGTAGTCGTGACGCAACGGGATGTAGGCGGCCGAGCCGCTGTCCACGCTGAGCGAGATGCCCACCAGCTGCGCGACCACGCCGTCGAGCGAATCGGTTTCGGTGTCGATGGCCACCACCGCACCGGCACGCGCGGCGGCCTCGATCTTCGCCACCCAGGCGGCGAGCGACTCGCGGCTGAGCACGGTCTCGCAGTGCAGGTTGGCGTCATCGACATGGGCCGGTGTGTCGGCGGGCAGGTCGAACAGCGGCCCGTCCGAATGAGGCTGGGGCGCGGGCGGTGGCGCGGGCGGCTTGAGCGCTGCGTCCAGCTCGCGCAGCCAGGTCTTGAAGCCGTAGCGTGCGTAAAAGGCATGCAGCGCCGGCAAGTCGACCGGCCGCAGCGCCAGCGCATCGAGCCCGGGCCAGCCGCTCACGTGATCGGCCAGATCGCAGTCCAGCCGCACCGTGACCAGCCTCTGCGCCTGCGGCAGCCAGTCGAGCGCGCGGCGCAGGTTCTCGCCGGCGGTGCCCTTGATGCTGTCGGCCGCGGCGATCACGCCTTGCAGCGACCCGTGCTCGGCGATCCATTTGGCCGCGGTCTTGGGGCCCACCTTTTCGACGCCGGGCACGTTGTCCACCACGTCGCCCACCAGCGTGAGGTAATCGACGATGCGCTCGGGCGGAACGCCGAACTTGGCGGCCACGCCGGCCACGTCGAGCCGCTCGTTGCTCATGGTGTTGATCAGCGTGACGTGCTCGTTGACCAGTTGCGCCAGATCCTTGTCGCCGGTCGAGATGACCACCCGGTGACCGGCCTCCGCGGCCACGCGTGCCAGCGTGCCGATGGCGTCGTCGGCCTCGATGCCCGGCACCGACAGCACCGGCCAGCCCAGCAGCTTCACGACCTCGTGGATCGGCTCGATCTGCTGCACCAGCGGCTCGGGCATCGGGCTGCGGTTTGCCTTGTAGTCGGCGTACCACTCATCCCGAAAGGTCGGGCCGTGCGCGTCGAACACGCACACCGCATGCTCGGGCTTCACGTCCTTGAGCGCGCGCTGCAGCATCGCCACCATGCCGTGCAAGGCACCGGTGGGCGCACCGTCAGGACTGCGCAGATCGGGCAGCGCGTGGTAGGCGCGATAGAGGTAGCTGGAGCCGTCAACCAGCAGCATCACGGGCAGGGACTGGGGGTTCATCGGGCCATTGTGCGCGGGCTCAGCGAGCGCCTGATTTGTGGCGCAGCGCAGCAAATGCCCACGGACGCGACGCCTGCGGCACCTAAAATCTGGGCATGAACATCCAACTGCGGTGGCTGCCCGTGCTGTGCGGCCTGTGTCTGACGGTCGGCCTGCAAACCCCTTTGCGCGCTGCGGCCGCAGCACCCGCACCGGCCCCCGTCACGGCCGCATCGGCAGTGGCAGCCGCCACGTCGCGGCTCGAGGCCAACGAGCCCGACAAGGTCGACCCGGGCGAGCCGGCAGTGCGCGAGACCGTGATCGAGGACGACGCCTTGCGCATCGACGAGCTGAAGGTGCGCGGTCAGTCCAAGCGCATCACGGTGACGCCCAAGAAGGGCGGCAAGCCCTACGAAATCATCATCGACAAGGGCGCGCACGACCACACCGAAGGCCCCAACGGCTTCAACGGCGCGGTGGGCAAGCGCGTGTGGCCGGTGCTGTCGTTTTGATCGGCCTGAGCACCGCGCCGAGCATGCGATCACGCAGATCCTCAACGCACACGCTGGCGGGCTGACGTCATGGCTGTCTACACCGCCGTGCCTCTCGAGGCGGCTGCCGAACTGGTCACGCGCCTGAACATCGGCAGCCTCACCGAACTCGAAGGCTGCAAGGGCGGCATCGAAAACACCAATTACTTCGCGGACACCACCAGCGGGCGTTATGTGCTCACGCTGTTCGAGCGCCTGAGCGCCGAACAGCTGCCGTTCTACCTGCGGCTGATGCAGCACCTGGCCGCGCGCGGAATCCCGGTGCCCGATCCGCAGGCCGACGAGCACGGCGAGATCTTGCACACGCTGTGCGGCAAGCCCGCCGCGGTGGTCAACCGGCTGCGCGGCGGCAACCGGCTGGCGCCCGATGTCGAGCACTGCTCACAACTCGGCGACATGCTCGCGCGCATGCACCTGGCCGGCCGTGATTTCGAGTTGCACCAGCCCAACTTGCGCGGCCTGGCGTGGTGGACCGAGACCGTGCCGGTGGTCGCACCGCACCTGAGCGAAGCGCAGCGCGAGCTGATCGAATCCGAGCTGGCCTTTGCCCAGCATGTGGCCGCATCGCCCGCCCATGCCCGACTGCCGCGCGGGCCAATCCACGCGGACCTGTTCCGCGACAACGTGATGTTCGACGACGGACCTGACGGCGACCGTCTGAGCGGGCTGTTCGACTTCTACTTCGCAGGCGTCGACACCTTCTTGTTCGACATCGCGGTGTGCCTCAACGACTGGTGCATCGATCTGGCCTCGGGCCGGCTCGAAGAAGACCGTGCTGCAGCGCTGGTCACGGCCTACCACGCGGTGCGCGCGCTGAGCTCTGACGAGCAGCGGCTGCTGCCGGCCATGCTGCGCGCCGGCGCCTTGCGTTTCTGGATCTCGCGCCTGTGGGACTGGCACCTGCCGCGCGACGCCTCGATGCTCACGCCCCACGACCCGACCCACTTCGAACGCGTGCTCCGGCAGCGCGTGGAAACCCCCTGGCACCCGGCCCTTGCCGATTCGGCTGCCGCCTCACCCCGTACCGAATGAAACTGCTCACCGTTCCAGCCAGCCGCGGAGCCGTGTGGGTGCGCAACGGCTTTCGCGTCTTCTTCAGCAAGCCACTGGGTTTTGGCGCGCTGTTCGCGTCGTTCATCCTGGGGGCCATGTTCTTGCTGATGGTGCCCAGCATCGGCCCGCTGCTCGTGCTGATCGTGCTGCCGCTGGTGTCCCAGGGATTCATGCTCGGCACGCAGCAGGCGCTGGCCGGTCAAACGCCGATGCCCGATCTGCTCATCCTGCCGTTGCGCGGGCCGCGCTCGCGCGCGCTGGACATGCTCAAGATCGGGCTCATCTACGGCGCGTGCAGCTTCGTCATCATGTGGATCTGCACCCTGGCCGATGGCGGGCGCTTCGAGGTCCTGCAGCAGGCCATGGCCGAAGACACGCCCGACGCCGCTCGCATTTCCTTCCTGCTGCAAGACCCGATGCTGCTCGCGGGGCTGGTGCTGCGTCTGGCACTGGCCAGCGTGCTGTCGGTGCCGTTCTGGCACGCGCCGGCGCTCATCCACTGGGATGGACAGGGCGTCGCGCAGTCGCTGTTTTCGAGCACCGTGGGCTGCTGGCGCAACAAGGGCGCATTTGCCGTGTTCGGCATCAGCTGGCTGGTGGTGATCGTGGTGCTGGGCGTGCTGCTCAACACCTTGTTCGCGCTGCTGCTGGACTCGCCACAGCTCGTGCCGATGGCGGCGCTGCCCGCCGGCCTGATGTTCTCGACCGTCTTTTACGCGTCGCTGTACTTCACCTTCGTCGATTGCTTCGGCGAACCCGAGGCAGCACCGGCCGCACCGAAGCGCTGAGCCGGGACAGCGAGCACCCGCATGGCGGCCCCGATCCACTCGCGCACGCTGTGTGTGCTGGCGCTGATGGGCCTGTCGCTGGCCATGCCGGCACGCGCCGTGGAGCCGGTGGTCCAGGGGCCGGAATCGGTGGCCGACTGGAATGCCGCAGGCAAGCGGTTCATCGAAGCCTCCGGCAAGTTGCCTGACACCCGCCGTGCGGCCAAGAACGTCATCTTGTTCGTCGGTGACGGCATGGGCATTTCCACGCTCACGGCCGCGCGCATCCTCGAAGGCCAGCTCGCCGGCCGCCCCGGCGAGGAAAACCGGCTGTCGTTCGAGACGTTCCCCAACGTGGCGCTGTCCAAGACCTACTCGTGGGACCAGCAAACGCCCGACTCGGCACCCACCATGACCGCCATTGCCACGGGCCACAAGGCGCGCGAAGGCATGCTGTCGGTCGATCACCTCACAGCGCGCGGCGAATGCAGTGCGGCGGTCACCCAGGCCCATGCGCTGAAGTCGATCCTGGAGTACGCGGCCGAGTCGGGCCGCTCCACCGGCATCGTGACCACCGCGCGGCTCACCCACGCCACGCCCGGCGCGCTGTACGCCCACATCGCGTTTCGCGACTGGGAGGCCGATGCGAACCAGCCCGAATCCAGCAACGGTGCGCCGTGCCGCGGCGCCGAAGGCGGCGTCAAGGACATCGCCCGCCAGCTGATCGAGGTGTCGCCCGCGGTGCGCCGCAGCCTGAAGGTGGCCATGGGTGGCGGACGCACCTACTTCCTGCCCGCCACGCAGGACGGCGCCGCAGTCTTTGATCCCGAGTACCCCACCACGCGCGGGCGCCGAACCGATGGCCGCGACCTGAGCGCCGAGTGGCTGACCTCGCGCGGGCCGGGTGCGGCATACGTCTGGAACGAGTCGCAGCTGGCCGCCGTCGACACCGCGCACACATCACACCTGCTCGGATTGTTCGAGCCGTCGCACATGCAGTACGAGGCCGACCGCTCGCGCGATGCCTCGGGCGAGCCGTCGCTGAGCAGCATGACCGCCAAGGCGCTGCAACTGCTGGCCAAAGACCGCAAGGGCTACTTCCTGCACGTGGAAGGCGGGCGAATCGACCACGCTCACCACGCCGGCAACGCACAGCGTGCGCTGATCGAGACCATCGAGTTCGCCAAGGCCGTGCGCTACGCCATGGACCACACGGACGCCCGGGACACGCTGATCATCGTCACCGCCGACCACAGCCACACCTTCACCATCGCCGGCTACCCCAGCCGCGGCAACAACATCCTCGGACTGGTGCGCGAGGTGCCGGCCACCGATGGCGCGCCGCTGGCGCCCACCAAGGACGCCAACGGGCTGCCGTTCACCACCCTGGGCTATGCCAATGGGCCGGGCTACCGCGGGGGTGGCCGGCCTGACCTGACCCGCGTGGACACCACGGGTCTGGATTTCCTGCAGGAAGCCGTGGTGCCACTGGCCTCCGAGACCCACGGCGGCGAAGACGTCGCGATCTACGCGCGCGGCCCGGGATCGCACCTTGTTCATGGCTCGATGGAAGAGAACTGGATCTTTCACGTCATGCGCCGTGCGTCGGGTTGGTGAGTTGCGGCGAGCGGCGCTGACCGCGGCGTGGCTGGCATGCAGCGTCGCGTTCGCGCAGCCCTCAGCCGGGGGTGATCTCCCGAGCGTGGCAGCGCGCTACCGCGTCAGTGTCGACAGCGCCGGCAGCCCGGTGCACGAGCAGCCATGGGTGTTCGTGCGTGAACCCGGCCGCGTCGCGATCAACAAGGGCGATACCGAGGAAATCTGGCAACGCCTGCCCCACGGTGGCGTCACGCTGCAGCGGGTGCTGCACCGGCAGCAGCGCGTCATCGACTACAGCGCCGGCGAGCTGGCCGCGCTGCACGTCGAGGTGGACTGGACCGCGCTGTCGCGCATGGCCAGCCCCGAGCCTGCCGCGAGCACCGCGTGGAACGACGCGCTGCAACTGCCCGAGCACATCACGCAGCGCGTGAATGGCCACACGCAGGTTCGCATCGACTTGCTGGAATGGTCGAGCACCGCACCGTCCGACTGGATGCTGCCCGGCTCGCGCAGCGCCGATTACGCCCACATCGACGCGGCCGACTTCGGCGACATGGCCTACGACCCGGCGGTGCGAGCGGCCGAGGTGCTCGATGTGCAGGCGGGTTGGCGCCAGCACGGTCACAGGCACTGAGACCCAGGTCGAGCGACACGCGACGTCATGCGCCGATGGGGGCTCGCCCGTCGTGAAGCGGTCACAAGCGCGTGGTGAGATCGGCAGCTTTGCTGCGCACTCGGTCGCAGCCCCGATTCCCCCCCCACGAGATCTCCCGCGATGGACGAAATCATCGGTCTGTTTCCCACGCCCTTCATGCGCGTGCCCGGCGCATTGCCGAGCGCCCTGGTCAAGGGTCTGGTTCAGCATTTCAGCGCCATGGCGATCCGCGAGAACAACTCGTCGGCGAACCTGTCGCACACCGCCGTGCTCAAGCCCGGCGACAGCCCCTTGTTCATCGAAGCGGCCGCGTTGATCACGCCCAAGCTGGTCGACTTCGGCGCGCTGCTGTTCGGCGAGCGCCTGGGCTGGTCGGTCAAGGAAATGTGGGTGAATTTTCTTGACACCGGCGGGCGCCAGGCCATGCACAACCACGCCAACAGCTTCGTGTCGGGCGTGGTCTACCTCACGCCCACCCACCCCGATTCGCGAACGGTGTTCATGAAGTCGCCTGGCGGGCACGACTTCGCTTTCAAAAACGACCACGCTGGCATGACGCCCGGCCCCTACAGCGCCGACAAGTGGATCAGCCCGGCGCCCGAGCCCGGCGACCTGGTGCTGTTTCCCAGCTACCTGATGCACGCCGTGCCGCCCAACCCGGGCGAGCGGCGCATCACCATGGCGCTCAATGCCATTCCGAGCCGACTCGACTCCTGGGGCTATGGCATCTCATTCGCCGGCTGATCGCGCGCGGCACGCCGCGCTGGTCGTGATGGTGGCTTCGGGCTTTGCGGGCCTGGGCTATCAGATCGTCTGGACGCAGCAATGCGCCTTGTGGCTGGGCCACGAATCGGCGGCGGTGCTGGCGGTCGTGGCGGCGTTCTTTGGCGGGCTGGGCCTCGGCGCATTGGCCCTGGGCCCGCGCATCGACCGCAGCGAGCGCCCTGCGCACTGGTATGCCGGCTGCGAAATCGTGATCGCGCTGTGGAGCGTGGCGATGGCGCTGCTGATGGCGCCGATCAGCACGGTCATGCTCGAACTCACCGGCGCGCAGCCCACTCCCGTGTGGCAGTGGGCGGTGGCGTTCTTCGGCGCTTTCTTGCTGCTGCTGCCGGCCACCGCCGCCATGGGTGCGACGCTGCCGGCGATGGAGCGCTTCACCGCGCAGATTCACCGCGCCGGCGGGTCCATCGGCGCGCTGTACGCGTGCAACACGCTGGGCGCCACGATCGGTGTGCTGGTCACCGCGTTCTGGCTGATCCCCGGGCAGGGCCTGGTGCGCACATCGCTCGTGTGTGCGGTGCTCAACCTGGTGTGTGCGACGTGTGCCTGGCGGCTTGCGCCACACACGCCCGTCGAGCCGCCGCAGCCGGCGGCGACCCGCTCGCGCGGCCCGCTGGCGCTGCTGGCGTGGACCGGTCTGCTGGGCATCGGATACGAGGTGCTGGTGGTGCGCGTGCTCAGCCAGGTGGCCGAAGGCACCGTCTACACGTTTGCCATGCTGCTGGCGGTGTACCTGGTGGGCAGCGCGCTCGGCGCGGCGGCCTGGCAGCGCTGGCTGGCGTGCCACACCGACACGCCGGCCCTGCGCGATCGGCTGCTGCGAGGGCTCGCCAGCGCCTGCCTGCTGGGCACGCTCAGCCTGTGGGGTGCCGAGCACATCAAGGCGTGGGCGCTGGCCGCGCTGCCCTCAGGCATGGCCGGCGCCGTGGCCGCCGAAGCGGCGCTGGCGATCGCCGCGTTCGGCTTGCCCACGCTGGCGATGGGCGCGCTGTTCAGCCACCTGGCCACGGAGGCGCGTGCCGCGGGCATCGGCCTGGGCCGTGCGCTCGGTGTCAACACCCTGGGCGCGGCCGCCGCACCGCTGCTGTTTGGGGTGGTGCTGGTGCCGCAACTCGGGCCCAAGGTCTCGCTGCTGCTGGTGGCCGCCGGTTACCTGGCGCTGGCAGGTCTGCGCGGCTGGAAAATGCCACTGTGGTGGGCACCGGCCGCCGCCACGATCGCCGTGGCCGGGCTGGCGCCGCCGCTGGCTTTCATCGACGTGCCCGACGGGGGACACGTGGTGAGCTACCGCGAAGGCGCGATGGCCGCGGTCAGCGTGGTCGAAGACGCCGAGGGCGTGTCGCGCCTGCGCATCAACAACCGTCAGCAGGAAGGCAGCAGCTCGACGCTTCTGTTCGATGCGCGCCAGGCGCTGCTGCCGGTGCTGCTGCACCCGGCACCGCACCACGCGCTGTTTCTCGGGCTGGGCACCGGGCTCACGTCGTACTCGGCGGCCGAGGACCCGGCGCTCGACGTCGATGCGGTGGAGCTGTTGCCCGAAGTCATCGACGCCTCGGCGCACTTCACCGGCGTGTTCCAGGGCGGCCAGCCCAACGCGCGGCTGCACCTGATCGCCGCCGACGCGCGGCGCTTCGTGCGCACCACCGATCGGCGCTACGACGTCATCGTGGCCGACAACTTTCACCCGGCGCGCAGCGGCTCGGGCTCGCTCTACACCGTCGAGCACTTTCGAGCGGTGCAGGCCCGGCTGGCCGATGGCGGCGTGTTTTGCCAGTGGCTGCCGCTGCACCAGCTCGATGTGCCAACGCTGCGCAGCATCGTGCGGGCGTTCATCGCCGTCTACCCCGAAGGCACGGCGATGCTGGCCACCAACAGCTTGCAAACGCCCACGCTCGGGCTGGTCGCGCGCGGCGGTGCGGCGAGCGGCTTCGATGCCGGTCAGGTGCGCGCACGGCTGTCCGTCAACACCTTGCCGCAAACGCTGGCCGACTACGGCATCACCGACGAGTTCTCGCTGCTCGGCAGCTTCGTGGCCGGCCCGCGCGCGCTGGCGCGCCTGGCCGGCGATGCACCGCTCAACACCGACGACCAACCCGTGGTGGCCTACCGCGCACCGCGCATCACCTACGCCCCCGACTCGCTGCCGCAAGACCGGCTGCTGAGCTTGCTGAGGCAGCTGGCGGTGACGCCCGCCGAGGTGCTGACCTCCCGTGCGGACGCACCCACCGCGCAGCGGCTGGCGGCCTACTGGGCCGCACGCGATCGCTTCATCGCCGTCGGCCAGCACATCCGTCCAACGCCCGACCTGCAACAGATGCTGTCGCAGGTGCGCGAGCCGCTGCTGTCGGTGCTGCGCATCAGCCCCGACTTCCGCCCCGCCTACGACCCGCTGCTGCGCATGGCCATGGCGCTGGGGCGCAGCGATG